>NZ_ALAS01000205.1 GCF_000290615.1 Heyndrickxia coagulans DSM 1 = ATCC 7050 | reverse complement strand
AAGTAAAGCACGGTAGCCGAAAGTGTACAAAAAGAGTGTCTTGGAATACCCGATATTTAAACCTTGTCGAGAAAAACTTGACACATACATCCGTGCTGTTACAATTGACAAATGCGGGTATCCATGCCCATAATTACAGATGATTTTGTTTGAAAAATGAAAGCAAAGTTGCTGCAAAGAGAGGGTATAAGCTCTCCAGGGAGGATTTTTGAATGTCAGACTACTTAGTGATTGTAGAATCACCTGCAAAAGCGAAAACGATTGAAAAATATTTGGGAAAAAAATATAGAGTGAAAGCTTCCATGGGGCATGTGCGCGACTTGCCGAAAAGCCAAATGGGGGTGGATGTGGACGACCATTTTACACCGAAGTACATTACAATCAGGGGCAAGGGGCCAGTCTTAAAAGATTTGAAAAACGCGGCCAAAAAAGCTAAAAAAGTCTATCTTGCCGCCGACCCTGACCGCGAAGGGGAAGCGATTGCCTGGCATCTCGCCAACAGTCTGAATCTGGATGTGCATTCGGACTGCCGCGTCGTATTTAATGAAATTACAAAGGACGCGATCAAAGAATCATTTAAACATCCGCGCCCGATCAATATGGACCTTGTCGACGCCCAGCAGGCAAGGCGGATTTTGGACCGCCTCGTCGGTTATAACATCAGCCCGCTTTTATGGAAGAAAGTGAAAAAAGGTTTGAGTGCGGGCAGGGTACAGTCCGTTGCCGTCCGCCTCATCATTGACCGGGAAAATGAAATCAAATCGTTTGTGCCGGAAGAGTACTGGACAATTGCCGGATCCTTTAAAAAAGGGAAAGACACGTTCCAGGCATCTTTTTACGGTGTGGACGGAAAAAAAATGCAGCTGAAGTCAGAAGCGGATGTGAAAAAAATTACCGGCCTGCTGAAAAGCGACAAGTTCCAGGTTTCTTCCGTCACGCACAAAGAGAAGAAACGGAATCCGGCACCGCCGTTTACGACTTCTTCCCTGCAACAGGAAGCCGCCCGGAAACTGAACTTCAGGGCGAAAAAAACAATGATGGTGGCCCAGCAGCTGTATGAAGGCATCGACCTTGGAAAAGAAGGCACTGTCGGGCTGATCACGTATATGAGAACAGACTCGACTCGGATTTCGGATGTCGCAAAAACAGAAGCCAATCAATATATTCAGGAAAAATTCGGGGAAAACTATTTGCGCCAGGAAGAAAGAAAAGAGAAAAAGCAGGCAAATGCCCAGGATGCGCACGAAGGGATCCGGCCAACAAGCATTTTCCGGGACCCGGGTTCGCTCAAGTCCTTTTTAAGCAGAGACCAGTATAAGCTGTACAAATTGATTTGGGAACGCTTTATGGCCAGCCAGATGGCCCCTGCGATACTGGATACGATGAGTGCCACGCTGGCAAACGGCACAGTCTTGTTCCGGGCTTCCGGTTCAAAAATCCAGTTTCCGGGCTTTATGAAAGTGTATGTGGAAGGTTCCGACGACCAGCAGGAAGAAGGCGAACGTTATTTGCCGCATCTCGAAGAAGGGGATGTTGTCCACTCCGAGTCGATCGAACCGAAACAGCATTTCACCCAGCCGCCGCCACGCTATACCGAAGCCCGGCTTGTCAAAACACTGGAAGAACTTGGAATCGGGAGGCCGTCCACCTATGCGCCGACATTGGATACAATCCAAAAGCGCGGCTATGTGGCACTTGAAAATAAGCGGTTTGTCCCGACAGAGCTCGGCGAAATCGTGCTCGAACTGATCCGGGAATTTTTCCCCGAAATCATAGATGTCGAATTCACCGCTGATATGGAAAAAGACCTGGATGAAATTGAAGAAGGAAAAGTGCCATGGGTCCAAGTCATTGATGCGTTTTATCAAAATTTCGAAGCCCGCCTGAAAAAAGCGGAAAACGAAATGGAGAAAATCGAGATCAAAGATGAAGAAACGGGGGAAATGTGCGAGCTGTGCGGAAGCCCGATGGTGTATAAAATGGGGCGTTACGGCAAGTTTATGGCTTGCAGCAATTTTCCTGACTGCCGCAATACGAAACCAATCGTTAAAAAAATCGGTGTCACTTGCCCGAAATGCGGCAAAGGCGAAATCATTGAGCGGAAAACAAAGAAAAACCGCATTTTCTACGGGTGCGACCGTTATCCGGAATGCGATTTTGTCTCATGGGATAAGCCGGTTGGCAGGAAGTGCCCGAAGTGCGGCGACATGCTTGTTGAGAAAAAACTGAAAAAAGGGACGCAAATCCAGTGCGTGCATTGTGATTATAAAGAGCAGTCGGTGGAATAATGATTGGGCCATGCCGGAACTTTACAGCCTTGCGCGGAGCGGGCGGCAAATTTCGGGCTGATGAAAATGAATATTTACATTTTTACGAGAAAATACAACTTATTCTTTTACTTCTTGCAGCAGCTGGTGTAAAATGCTTAAAGGGCAGTTGCGACAAAAAACGACAGATTTCCCGAATCGTTGGCGGCACCGTCCAAAAGCTTTTCAGTAAACGGCATTCCCGGCTTTTCACGGGTAGGAAGCGCCAGTCAAGAGGACAATTCAAAAATTTATGAAAAATATGTAACATTCGTTGCAATCCGATCCGGAAATGTGTTATGATTTAACCGGATTTCCGAATGCCGTCTCCCGGCTTGAAAGCATATGTGCCGGCGGGAGACGGCATTCGGTTGGCACAAGCCGGGGATGACGGACACCCGGCCCGGCGCAAAAATGCCGGCTGGCGGGTTTGTCCGGGCCGCCTTGCCGGGCCGGAAAAAATGGCAATAACCCGGAAAGCCCCTGTGATCCATCAATGTGAAGGGTGGAGTAAAGCAGGCCCGTTTCCCCGCACATGTGAGGTGTTAAACAGATGAACGGCGAACTGTCCGGCTATTTGCTTTCTTTTATGGAATACATGCAAGTGGAAAAAAACTATTCCGCATATACAATCAAATTTTACCGTCTGGATCTGGAGGATTTTTTTGTGTTTTTAACCGCACAGGGGATCGCCTCGCTAGACGAGGTGGGGTATCCGGCGGGGAGGCTGTATTTGACAACGTTGCATGAACATGGGTACAGCCGCGCCACGGTAGCACGGAAAATATCCAGCATTCGCAGTTTTTTCAAATTCCTGATGCGGGAGCAGATTGTCAAGGAAAATCCCTTCGCACTTTTATCACAGCCGAAACAACATAAGCGTCTGCCCAAATTTTTTTATGAGGAAGAAATGGAGCAACTATTTGCGGCATGTGAAGGGGATGATGCATTGTCCCGGCGCAACCGCGCTTTGCTCGAAATCCTGTATGCGACCGGCATCCGCGTGAGCGAGTGCGTCAATATCCGGTTGCAGGATATTGATTTTGAATTCGAGACGATCCATGTAAAAGGGAAAGGAAAAAAAGAACGGATCGTGCTGTTCGGCCATTTTGCAGGGGAAGCCGTTTCGGATTATATGGCGCATGCACGGAAAACGTTGATGCGCGGCAAAGAAGACCATTCCTATTTATTTGTAAATGCACGCGGCGGCGCATTGACCGATAAAGGTGTCCGCTATATTTTAAATGAAATGATCAAAAAAGCGGCACTGACCGGAAAAATTCATCCCCATATGTTGCGGCACACATTTGCAACCCATTTGCTGAACCACGGGGCTGATTTGCGCACAGTACAAGACCTTCTTGGGCATGAAAGCTTGTCTTCCACGCAAGTCTACACACATGTAACCAAGGAGCATTTGCGGAAAACCTATATGGCTTACCACCCGAGAGCATAGCAATGCAAGGCGGTTCGCTTTGATTACATAGGAGGTGCTGATATGGGTGATTTTCACGCAACCACAATATTTGCCATCCGCCATAACGGGAAAAGCGCAATGGCAGGAGACGGGCAGGTGACGCTCGGAAACGCCGTCGTGATGAAAAACACGGCCAAAAAAGTCCGCCGGCTGTTTAACGGAAAAGTGCTGGCCGGTTTTGCGGGCTCAGTTGCGGATGCTTTTACGCTTTCCGAGATGTTTGAAGGAAAACTGCAGGAATATAATGGCAACCTGACGCGTGCAGCAGTGGAACTGGCCAAAATGTGGAGAAGCGATAAAGTGCTCCGAAAGCTCGAAGCGATGCTGATTGTCATGGATGAAAACAATTTACTGCTTGTCTCGGGAACGGGGGAAGTCATTGAACCGGATGACGGCATCCTCGCCATCGGCTCGGGCGGCAATTACGCGCTCGCTGCCGGCCGCGCACTGAAACGGCATGCGGCAGAAAACTTTACCGCAAAAGAAATTGCGCGGGCTTCCCTTGAAATCGCATCTGAAATTTGTGTATTTACAAATTCAAACATTATCGTGGAAGAGTTATAAGCGGAATGGGCAGCCGATACCGGTATATTTCCATAAAGGAGTGAGCGGATTGGCCAACACGTTTAGAAAAACAAACAGTTTGACACCAAGGCAGATTGTTGAGCGCCTGGACCAGTATATTGTCGGCCAGAAAGAAGCGAAGCGGGCAGTTGCCGTGGCGCTCAGGAACCGTTACAGAAGAAGTCTGTTGTCTGAAAAAATGCGGGAAGAAATTATTCCTAAAAACATTTTGATGATCGGGCCGACCGGTGTCGGAAAGACGGAAATCGCAAGAAGAATGGCGCGGCTTGTCGGTGCCCCGTTCGTCAAAGTGGAAGCCACGAAGTTTACGGAAGTCGGATATGTCGGCCGGGATGTGGAGTCGATGGTACGCGACCTTGTCGAGACGGCTGTCCGGCTTGTAAAAGAAGAAAAAATGAACGGCGTGCGCGATCAGGCGGAGAAAAATGCAAATGAGCGCCTCGTCGATTTGCTTGTCCCGTCGCGGAAGAAGCAGGGGAATTTCAAAAACCCGTTTGAAATGATTTTTGGCGGCGGCGGGCAGCAGGACACGGCACCGGATGAAGAGGAGGAGGAGTACTCCAAAAGGGAGCAGAAACAGCGTATACGGGAAAAACTCTTAAACGGTGAACTGGAAGGTGAGCCGGTTACCGTGGAAGTGGAAGAGCAGGCCCCGTCCATGTTTGATTTGTTCCAGGGTTCCGGCATGGAACAAATGGGCATGAGTGTGCAGGACGCGCTTGGCAATCTGCTGCCGAAAAAAACGAAACGGCGGAAATTGCCAGTCAGGGAAGCAAGAAAAGTGCTTGCGCAGGATGAGGCACAGAAACTGATCGACATGGACGAAGTGACCCAGGAAGCCATTTTCCGGGCGGAACAAACCGGCATTATCTTCATTGATGAAATCGACAAAATCGCCTCCAAAAACGGGAGCGGATCCCAGGCGGACGTATCGAGGGAAGGCGTCCAGCGGGATATTCTGCCGATTGTCGAAGGTTCGACGGTTGTCACAAAATACGGCTCCATTAAAACGGATTATATTTTGTTTATTGCTGCCGGCGCTTTCCATATGGCAAAACCGTCCGATCTGATCCCCGAACTGCAAGGGCGTTTTCCGATCAGAGTGGAGCTTGAAAAACTGACTGTTGAGGACTTTGTCAAAATTCTTGTCGAACCGGATAATGCCCTGGTGAAACAATATATTGCATTATTGGAAACAGAAGGTATACAAATAGAATTTTCTGACGAAGCTATTACCAGAATTGCTGAAATTGCTTTTGAAGTGAACCAAAATACCGATAATATCGGGGCGAGAAGACTTCATACCATCATGGAAAAACTGCTCGAAGATCTTTCTTTCGAAGCACCGGACATCCATTTGGAAAAGGTGTCCATCACCCCGCAGTATGTGGACGAAAAGCTCGGCGCGATCTCACAGAACAAAGATTTAAGCCAGTATATTTTATAACCGTTTTGAAAAATCGGATAAGGGTAGACGTGTGATGAAGGCTTTTTGCTCATTTTGCGGCAGGTCCCGGCAATTCAATGCAGTTCAAATACCGAATCAATCTAGGAGGAATGGAAATGAGTTTGTTAGATAAAACAAGGAAAATTAATTCGATGTTGCAAAAAGCAGCCGGACGTCCGGTGAATTTTAAAGAAATGGCGGAAACGCTGAGCGATGTGATTGAAGCCAATATTTACATCGTCAGCCGCCGCGGGAAATTACTCGGCCTGGCCATCAATCAGAAAATTGAAAACGAGCGGATGAAACAAATGTTTGAAGACCGCCAGTTTCCGGAAGAATACACGAACAGCCTGTTTAACATTACGGAAACCTCATCCAATTTGACGATTGAAAGTGAGTACACGGCATTTCCGATTGAAAACAAAGACCTGTTTGAAAAAGGCCTGACAACGATTGTTCCAATCGTCGGCGGCGGGGAAAGAATCGGTACGTTAATTCTGGCCCGTCTTGAGCGGGAATTCGACGAAGAAGATCTTGTCCTGGCAGAATACAGCGCGACGGTTGTCGGCATGGAAATCCTCCGTGAAAAAACAGAAGAAATTGAAGAAGAAGCACGCAGCAAAGCAGTCGTGCAAATGGCCATCAGTTCTTTGTCCTACAGCGAGCTGGAAGCCATTGAACATATCTTTGAAGAATTAAACGGGAAGGAAGGCCTGCTTGTCGCGTCCAAAATTGCGGACCGCGTCGGCATTACCCGCTCTGTCATCGTGAACGCGCTACGTAAACTGGAGAGCGCAGGCGTCATTGAATCCCGTTCCCTTGGCATGAAAGGGACCTATATCAAAGTATTGAATAACAAATTCCTCGTTGAACTTGAAAAAGTCCGTTCCAACTGACGGATAAGCTTTCCGGAATTTGCGTCAAAAAAGGATACGATTCGTATCCTTTTTTTATTGCTGTTTAATTTACCAGAAAAACGAACAAATACTAATATCTGGATATTTATAAAGTTTAAGGAAATCCGGCCTGCCAATAGTGTTTCCCAGTAATTGTAAATTTTTGCAACCCCGGGCGCATCAAGGCACTTGAAAAATTTTTTTGCGCCTTTTTCACAAGGCGGGAAGAATGGATTAATCCGAAAGTCCCACTTTCAAAAAATTTTTTTGTGATTTAAAAATATGTTCATTTACAGCCCGTTATGAAACAATTAAAATAAAAAATAGCAAACAATTTGTCGTATAAAAGAAAAAAATGTCAAGTTTATGTAATGAGGTGTCCATTGATGAGTCTCTCTTCCACTGCGTTACGGTCGCTTGAGCATGCATTGCAGTATGCTTCGCTCCGGCAGAAAGTGATTTCAAACAATATTGCCAATGCGGACACACCAAATTATAAGGCGCAGGATGTCAGTTTCAAAAATGTGCTGGAGGATTCGGTCAATGCCCTATCAGCAAACCGGACAGACCCCCGGCACTTCCGTTTTTCCGCCGGGGATTCAAACCCGGAAATTGTGACGGAATCCGGCACCACTTACAACAGCAACGGCAACAGTGTTGACATCGATACTGAAATGGCGAACCTTGCCAGCAACCAGATTTATTACGAGGCTCTGATTGAGCTGGAAAAAGGAAAGCTTTCATCCTTATTAAATGTCGTGAGAGGAGGTCAGTAAGATGTCCATGTTCACCGGAATGAACATTTCTTCTGAAGCCTTATCGGCACAGCGTTTACGGATGGATGTCATCTCTTCCAATATTGCGAACGCCGATACAACAAGAGATACATATGTAAACGGGAAATGGCAGCCATACCGCCGGAAAGAAGTGGTGCTTGCTGCAGGAGGCGGTTCTTTTGCCTCCATATTTCGTTCGAAACTCGGAATGCAGGGTGCCGGTTCCGGCGTCCAGGTGGCCGGCATTGTCGAAGATAACAGCGATTTTAAAAAAGAATACAATCCGGATGATCCGGATGCAGATGCGAATGGATATGTGACAAAACCAAATGTGGATCTCTTAACGGAAATGACTGGTATGATCAGCGCCACCCGTTCGTATGAAGCCAATGTCACAGCGTTGAATGCTTCCAAAGCGATGCTGATGAAGACGCTCGAACTCGGGCAGTAACAGGGAAAATTCCGCGCGTGAAAGGAGGCGAATGATGTGGCTATCCAACAAATCAGCCAGATGCCGTCCGCAAGTTTCAGCGGGCTGTCGCCAAAACCGGCGGGCACCGCTCCGTCCGCGAACGGCTCCGTTTCATTTTCGGACTTGCTGAAGCAGTCTGTCAATGAACTGAACAAACAGCAGAACAATTCCGACAATATGATCACAAAACTATCGAACGGCGAAAATGTGGACCTGTACCAGGTGATGGTCGCCGTGCAAAAAGCAAACCTTTCGATGCAGGCGGCACTGGAAGTCAGAAACAAAGCAGTCGAAGGCTATAAAGAAATGATGCAGATGCAAGTATAACGTTCTGATCCGGTACACATAAAGCCGTTTCCCGGTCATAGCGCCCGGATCCTTTCCACCTGCCATCAGGCGGAAAGGATGCCGGAACGTTCGTTGTTTGCTGTCCAATTATTCTATTTATGAAACACCGTGAATTTTTTATCCCGGGGGATAATGATGAATGAAAAGTTAAAACAATCTTTTCAAAACCTGAAAGGGTTTTGGAAAAGCAGGAGCAAGAAGCAGAAAACAATCGGCATATCCGCCGTTGCCCTTATGCTGGTACTTGCTGCCGGAATCACTTATTTTATGACGAAAACAAAATACGCGCCGCTCTACAGCGGGCTGGATGTCTCCGAAACAGGATCCATCAAGGATGAACTAGACCAGGAAGGCGTTCCGTCCAAAATCACGGACGGCGGCAAAACGATCGAAGTGCCTGAAGACCGGGTGGACGATTTGAAAGTCACATTGGCTGCAAAAGGGCTGCCAAAGACCGGCAGCATCGACTATTCCTTTTTCAGCCAGAATGCAAAATTCGGGATGACAGACAATGAATTTAACGTCGTAAAGCTCGATGCGATGCAGACGGAACTGGAGAATCTGATTGAACAGATGGACGGCGTCGAAAAAGCAAAGGTGATGATCAATCTGCCGAACCAAAGTGTCTTCGTAGCCGACAGCCAGGCAAAAGCTTCCGCATCGGTTGTCCTGACGTTAAAACCCGGTTATGAGTTGGACCAAAACCAGATAAAAGCCGTTTACAACCTTGTTTCGAAAAGCGTTCCGAATCTTCCTACTGATAATATCGTCATTATGAACCAGAATTTTGAGTACTATGACATAAATTCTTCAAGTTCTTCCGGAAATGCTTATACACAGCAGCAGGCGATCAAAAAACAAATCGAACGGGACATCCAGCAGCAGGTGCAAACGATGCTTTCCACGCTGATGGGTGCAGGAAAAGCGGTTGTCACCGTTACAGCGGATATCGATTTTACACAGGAAAAACGCGAGGAAGATCTCGTTGAACCGGTTGATAAGACGAATATGAAAGGCATTGAAATCAGCGCAAAAAAAATCCAGGAAACATACAAGGGTACCGGCGCAGCAGCCGGAACGCCATCAGGCAGCACGGATTCTGTCGGCTCTTCCTATGTATCCGGGTCGAACGGGAACGGGACGTATTCCAAAACAAGCGACACGATCAACTACGAAGTAAACCGGATTAAACGGAAAATTACAGAGAGCCCGTACAAAATCCGCGATCTCGGCATAGAAGTCATGGTCGAGCCGCCGGTCAGAACAAAACGCTCTTCCTTGCCCGCTTCCCGGTTAAAAGATATTAAATCGATGCTTTCTACGATTGTCAGAACGTCGATTGACAAGTCAAGCGGCACAAGGCTGACCAATCGAACGGTTGCCGATAAAATCGCGGTTTCCGTCCAGCCGTTTGCAGCCAATGCGCCGGAGAAGGCGGAAAAAGCTTCAATCCCGTGGTGGGTATACGCGATTGGCGGAGGTTTGCTTCTCGTGATTGCCGTGCTCATCTTCCTCATGATCCGGAACAGACGGCGGGCCGCTTCGGAGGCTGAAGAAGAGATGGTGGTAGAAACGCCGGAAAAAACGGCACCGCCCCGTATTCCGGACGTAAATGAGGAACAGGAAAACGACGCTACAGCAAGGCGGAAGCAGCTTGAAAAAATGGCAAAGGAAAAACCGGATGAGTTTGCAAAACTATTGCGGTCATGGCTTTCCGAAGAATAGGAGGGAGACAAGATGGCAAGTAAAGAAAAAACATTATCCGGCAAAGAAAAAGCAGCCGTTCTCCTGATTTCTCTCGGCCCGGACGTATCGGCATCCGTCTACAAACACTTAACGGAAGAAGAAATCGAAAAACTGACGCTGGAAATCTCAGGCGTCAGAAAAGTCGACAATGAAACGAAGGAAAGAGTGCTGACCGAATTTCACCATATTGCTTTGGCACAGGACTATATTACCCAGGGCGGGATCGGTTACGCCAAAATGGTTCTCGAAAAAGCGCTTGGCCCGGAACAGGCGACATCCATCATCAACCGGCTGACTTCATCGCTGCAGGTGCGCCCTTTTGATTTTGCCAGAAAAGCAGATGCGGCCCAGATTCTGAATTTTATCCAGGATGAACACCCGCAGACGATCGCCTTGATTTTGTCCTACCTGGATCCGGAAAAAGCCGGGCAGATCCTTTCCGAGCTTCCGCCTGAAATGCAGGGGGACATTGCCAGAAGAATTGCCTTAATGGAAGGCACATCCCCTGAAATTATCAACGAAGTGGAAGCGATTTTGGAAAGGAAGCTGTCCGCGACGGTGACGCAGGATTATACGCAGACAGGCGGGGTGGACTCTGTTGTCGAAGTGCTGAACGGGGTCGACCGTACGACGGAGAAAACGATCCTTGACTCGCTGGAACAGAAAGATCCCGAACTTGCCGAAGAGATCAAGAAACGGATGTTTGTATTCGAAGATATCGTCACCCTGGACAACCGTTCCATTCAGCGCGTCATCCGCGAATGTGAAAATGAAGATCTGCTTCTTGCGCTGAAAGTCTCAAGCGACGAAGTGAAAGAAATTATTTTCCGCAATATGTCGCAACGGATGGCCGATTCCATGAAAGAAGAAATGGAGTATATGGGCCCGGTACGGCTGCGTGAAGTCGAAGAAGCCCAGTCGAGAATTGTGTCCATTATCCGCAGGCTGGAAGACAGCGGTGAAATCATCATCGCGAGGAACGGAGGCGACGACATCATTGTCTAATATTATTAAAACAAAGCACAATGCAGGTGTTGTTTCCAAAATGCGCGTGATCAGCGTGCGCCGGCTCCCTGCTTTGCCCGAAAAAACGGGAGATGCAACCGCTGTGAAAGAGGATATTTTCGCAAAATATCAAACCGAGGCAGAGCGCCTGCTTTTGGACAGCCAAAAAGAAGCAGAAGCAGTACGCCGGCAAGTTGCCGAAGAAAAAAAACAGTGGGAGCAGGAAAAAGTAAAGCTCACCGAAGAAGCACAGCGCCAAGGGTTTGAAGCCGGTTATGCCGATGGCCGCAAGGAAGGGTTTGAAAGCATCCGCAACCATTTAAACGAGTCAATTGACATCGTCAACCGTTCCAAAGAGGCGTTTAAAAAACATTTGGCAGCATCGGAAAAAGATATTTTGGAACTCGCGATGAAAGCAGCAGGAAAAATTTTGCATGACACGCTTGAAACATCCCCCGAAAAAATGCTTTCCATCGTAAAAAACGTGTTAAAAGAAGCGGCCGGGTATAAAGAAGTCGATCTCCATATCCATCCGGGGCAATACGCCTTTGTGATGGATAACAAGGAAGAACTTGATGCCCTCTTCCCGAACGATACAAAATGCTATGTCTACCCGGATGATTCGCTTAAACCGTACCAGGTCTATATCGAAAGCGGCAGCGGTAGGATTGACGCAAGCATTGACATCCAGCTGTCGGAACTTAAGGCAAAGCTTTTGGAACTGATCGGGGAGGATGCGGAATGAAGGCAGCCGGTCTCTTAAATTATATACCCGCAATCGGGACGTTTAAACATTACGGAAAAGTAAAAAGAGTGATCGGGTTAATGATCGAATCACTCGGACCGGAAAGTTCCATCGGCGATATCTGTTATATTCATGTGGACAACAAAAAAAATGCGAAAAAAATCATTGCCGAAGTTGTCGGATTCCGTGACGAGAATGTCATTTTAATGCCTTATACGAACATCCAGGAAATCTCTCCCGGCAGCCTTGTGGAAGCAACGGGGAAACCCATGCAGGTAAAAGCAGGCCCGCGGCTGTTGGGAAAAGTCATTGACCCTCTGGGCATGCCGCTCGACCATTCCCCGCTTCCCGCCGGCCTAAAACCGATTCCGATCGACCGGACGCCGCCCAACCCGCTCAAGCGCCCGCCGATCAGGGAACCGATTGAGCTCGGCGTCCGCGCGATCGACAGTTTGCTGACGGTTGGAAAAGGCCAGCGGATCGGCATTTTTGCCGGAAGCGGCGTCGGCAAAAGCACCCTGCTCGGCATGATTGCACGCAACACAAATGCCGACCTGAATGTGATCGCCCTGATCGGGGAGCGGGGCAGAGAAGTAAGGGAATTTATTGAGCACGACCTCGGCCCGGAAGGTTTAAAAAAGTCCATTGTTGTCGTGGCAACAAGCGACCAGCCGGCATTGATGCGGATTAAAGGCGCCTATACGGCAACAGCGATTGCGGAATATTTCAGAGACCGGGGCCTTAATGTCATGTTTATGATGGACTCGGTTACCCGGGTCGCGATGGCCCAGCGAGAAGTCGGGCTGGCAACGGGGGAACCGCCGGCTACAAAAGGATATACTCCTTCCGTTTTCGCGATTTTGCCGAAGCTTTTGGAAAGGACCGGTACAAATGAATCCGGCACGATTACCGGCATTTACACCGTGCTTGTCGACGGGGATGATATGAATGAACCGATTGCCGATACAGTGCGCGGCATTTTAGACGGGCATTTTGTCTTGGACAGGGATTTGGCAAATAAAGGGCAGTACCCGGCAATCAATATTTTAAAAAGCGTCAGCCGGCTGATGAGCCAGCTTGCAAGTCCCGCGCACAAAAAAGCCGCGGAAAAGATCCGCGAACAGTTAAGCACTTATTTGAATTCGGAAGACCTGATCAATATCGGCGCTTATAAACCGGGTGCATCAAAAGAAATTGATGAAGCGATCGAACGCTATCCGAAAATTGTTTCTTTTATCAAGCAAAGCACCGACGAAACCTGCAGCATGGAAAGCAGCATCAGGGCTTTAATCGGGCTTGCGGAAACGGGTGAGTGGGCATGAATTATCATTATAAATTCGAGAAAATCCTTGATGTCAGAGAAAAGGAAAAAGACGAGGCGCTCAGTGCTTACAAAAATGCGGTACAGGCATTTGAAAATGTGGCCCGTGAGCTGTACGGGCTTTTGAAAAAGAAAGAGGACCTGGAAGCCCGCCAGGCTGAGAAAATGAAAACGGGCCTTTCCGTCCAGGAAATCCGGCATTACCGGTGGTTTATTGATGATATTGAAAAATCAATCCATTATTACCAGAACCTTGTCATGAATGCACGCAACCGGATGAACTGGCACCAGCAGAAGCTGCAGGAGAAAAATATAGAAGTCAAAAAATATGAAAAACTGAAAGACAAAGATTACAGCCGTTTTCTGATGAAACTGAAGCTACAGGAAGAAAAGCAGGCGGATGAAATTTCAACCCAGACTTTTTACCACTAAAGCCTGAAAACCGGGTGATGTTATGCGCAAAAAAATGGAAGAAATCGAGACAGCAGAAGAAGAAAAAAAAGGCGGCAAACTGCAGTGGTTTTTCTATGTGATTCTGATTCCGCTGCTGTTTGCTACAGCGATGGCGATCATTATCGCCACCATCTCGGGCGTCAATGTCATCAGCAAAGCATCGGGCCTGGCCCATCAGGTGACCGGGATGTTTGGCGCAGACGGGAACGAAAAAGGGCAGAAGCAAAGCGGCACATTCAGCGAAACGCAGTATAAAAGCCAGATCCGTTCTTTACAAAAACAAGTGACGGAAAAAGACAAAGAAATCAGCAAGCTGCAATCCGAACTGGACAAAAGCCAGCAGAACAATTTGAAAATGAAACAGACAGTATCCGATCTGAAGCAACAACTAAAGAAAGCCCAGCAACAACAGGCAGCCAACCAGAAAAAATTAAAAGAAATTGCAAGCACCTATGAAAATATGAATCCGGAAAACGCGGCTGCCATTATTCAAAAAATGAACGACCAGGAGGCAACGGGAATCCTTTCCCAGCTCAGTTCGGGGACACTGGCGAACGTCCTTGAAAAAATGAGCGCCGATAAAGCAGCAAAATATACACAAATGCTCGGGCGTACAGGAACATAAGCCGTCCGGTAAACTTGAAAGGAGGTGAAAAACATGAACGTTAATTCGGCTCTTCAACTTATGCCATTTTCTCCGCCAGGCACGCAAACAGCTGGCGCGCCGCTTCAGACGCAGCCATCCGGGTTTTTTCAGCTTTTGAGCCTTGCCGGCCAGGACAGCGGGCGGATGACGGAAAACCAGGAAGCAGTGGATGTTTGCCAAAAGCTTCAACAAATGATTGTGGCGGTTTTAACGGAAAAGGCCGGGGCAGCGGAACAGGCTGCAGAAGATGGAAGCCGGGATGAAGAGGCTGATATGCAGGCCGTTTCCGCCCTTTTCAATCGGATTGTGCGGTTTGCCGGTGCTGAAGATGAAAATAGCAAAAAAATGATACAAGAAACAAAAACGGCAATCGAAACGGGCGATGCCGCGGCGGCTATCATGAATATGGCGCAAATGCTCGCCTCCATGCCGGTCCCGTCTTTAATAAAGCTCGGCCTTGAAGATGCGAAAACATTGCTCGGACAGGCAGGTGCTGTTCTAAAAACGTATCCCAGGAATACAGCGGTAGGAATCAAAATGATGCAGACAACGGAACAATTATCCCGGTTGTCCGAAAAAATCGGCCGCTTTCTAAAGGCGGTTTCAGCAGATGATGCAAACGGGGGGCAGACGGTTTCAAGCGGACCGCAACAGCCGGGCGTTGTCGTAAAAGAAGAAATATTAAAAACGGCTTATTTGCATTTAACCGACGAAAAAGCGGATTCGTCCCTGCTAAAAAAGGCGTCTGCTCTTCCTTTATCCCCAAATGCCGCTGCGCAGGAAATGGCTTCCGGACCGGATAGTGCCAAGCCAGCGCAAAATGAGCAGGAAAGCAACCGGGCGCTGCTTCAAACCGGGCTGTTTTCTGCAAACAGGGCGGTTCCGGAGATGACGGAAGCGGCATCGCCGGCAAATGAAGAAAGCGACCCGGCTGCTCCAGGTACGGGCACCGCCGGAACAGCGCCGCTGCAAACGGATAAAAATGGACTGGCGGAAGCCTTATCAAAGGATGGCCGCTTGTCCCGTCGGCAGGAAGGGTCGCCGTTCAGCATGGCAGAGGAAGCCGTGGCCGTGAATGAAAACACCGGGTATCCGGCCGCAAAACCGGTGCAGGCGGGTGCTTCAGGAGCGGATGCCCAAAATGGCAAAGCAGTTACCCGGGGCAATACGCCAAATGAAAACGGGACTGGCGGGCCATTACAAAATAATGGGCCCGTTGTGCAAACGAGCGCCGCCCATCTGCAGGCAAATACCGGGCAGCCTGGCAGTGACAGTGGACCCAAGCCGCTACTAAAAACACCGGTTGATGAGGTGCAGGCTGCTGTGCCGGGCCAGCATACGGATCTCCAGCAGGAAAACGGAAAACCGGGAGACAGCAGCCGGCATGTCGTGCCGAATTTTTCCCGGGAAATCCAGCAAACAGGGCAATCCGGAAACGATAGTACCGGAGATGGGATGGCAAACGGATGGGAAACCGGTAAACGAAGCCCCGTTGCGCATAACAGCACCCATCTTCAACCAGCAGAAGAAATAAACGGGAACGGCAATACGGCCCCGGCATTTTCACTCTCTGGCAAAGTGGAACAGTTCGTCCTTTACACCGGCGAAAAACACAACTCGGTTTCGTACCGGCAGTTCGTCCAGGAATTTGCCAATATCATTCAAAAGGCAGCCTATTCCAGCCATAAAGGCGCAAGCCGGCTGTTGATCCGCCTTGAACCTGAAAACCTCGGTTCTTTGCGCGTTGAATTGCTTGAGCAGGATGGAAAACTGGCAGCAAAAATCCTGACAGACACCGGTGCGGCAAAAGATTTGCTTGATTCCCAGCTGCAGCAGCTTAAACATGCTTTGGCAGGCCAGCAGGTCCAATTAACAAAAATGGATGTTGAATACTGCGATACAGCGGCGCAAACAGCCCACGGCCAGCCCGGGGACAGCGGGGGCCGCGAACAACGGCAACAGCAGCAAAAGCGGCGGGAAAACCCGGAAGCGGGACATTTTTCGGCCATGTTGGAAAACAATATGATTGATGCGGAAGCGTAGGTGAATGACATGACTTCTATTGACCCGAGCCTGCTGTTGAGCAATCAAAATACAGCTTCCGGCACGCGTACGGGAAGCAAGACGCTGGATAAAAATGCTTTTTTGAAAATATTGATTGCCCAGCTTCAAAACCAGGACCCGACCAACCCGATGGACGACACGCAATTTGTATCGCAAATGGCGCAGTTCTCCTCATTGGAGCAAATGACGAATTTGAAAGACGATATCGACAACCTGATCAAACTTTCGCAGCAATCGCAGCAAATTGCGTATACACAATATATCGGGAGAACGGTTTCCTGGAAAAAAACCGAAACAGCTGATGACGGGACGGCATCCATTAAGTCGGGAACCGGGACGATTACCGGCATTTCATTCGGTGATGACAATGCGGCCACCTTCACCCTGGATGACGGGACGAAAATCAGTTTTTCCGATATGACAGGGATAGACAGCAGCACTTCAAATGAAGCAGCACTGATTCAGGCAAGCTATTTAATTGGGAAAAAAGTGACCTATACAAATGATGCAGGAGAAGAAGAAACAGCTTCGGTCAGTACCGTTGCCATCCAAAACGGCAGCCTGGTTTTTACACTTGACAACGGGAAAAAAGCCGCAAGCGGGCAGCTTACGAAAATTGCAAACTAGGAAGTGATTGAATGGATCAATCCTATCCGTCCATTCCATTGCAGCGAACCGCGCCTGTGCGTTCTCTTAATGGAACGCGAGAATCCGGCGAAGGAAAAAACCAAACCGGCCATTTTTCGGATTATTTGCAGCAGGCATTGTCCGGGCAGTCTGAACCAGCCGCATTAAAAATCAGCAAACATGCCGGCGAAAGGATGCAGGAACGGGGGATTGAACTGGACGATTCCACCTGGAAACAGATCAGCGCAAAGGTGGCGGAGGCAAAGAAAAAAGGGCTGGATGAGACACTGGTCCTGGCAGATGATGCCGCGCTGATCGTCAGCGCAAAAAATGCAACAGTGATTACTGCAATGGACCGGAGTGAAGCCGGTTCCCAAATTTTCAGCAATATTAACGGCGCCATCATTTTAGAATCACCGGCCGGACCGGAAGGAAGGCCGCAGCTGCCGAATGACAGACGCAGCTGAAAACAAAAATGGAGAGGGGTTAATGCAATGTTACGTTCATTATATTCAGGTGTAAGCGGCATGAAAAACTTTCAAACAGAACTTGATACCATCGGAAACAACATCGCAAATGTGAATACTTACGGGTACAAAAAAGGGCGTGTGACATTTAAAGATGCAATCAGCCAGACGCTGGTCAGCGCTACGCCCGGCACAAGCGCCCAGCAGGTTGGCCTTGGGTCCCAAATCGGTTCAATTGATACCGTTGATACTTCAGGAAGCCCGGAATCAACGGGGCGTCCCCTTGACTTTGCGATTACAGGGGACGGATACTTCAGGGTACGGGATGGAAATGACACGTATTATACGCGTGCCGGCAATTTTTACTTTGATAATAACAGAAGGCTCGTTAATTCAGAAGGTTTTGCTGTGCTGGGCACAAATGGACAAGCAATCACCCTTAAAGCAAATGTAAAAAGCTTTTCGGTCGCAACGGATGGAACCATTTCCGATCAGGATGGCAATACAATCGGAATAATCAGCATTGCCACTTTCCAGAATCCTGCCGGGTTGACAAAAGCCGGCGGCAATTTATACACCACTGCGAATTCCAATGCGGGCCAGGTGACAGTAAGCCAGCCGGGTGTAAGCCAGCCGGGACAGAAGGGTGCAGGCACGATCAAATCCGGCTATCTTGAAATGTCCAATGTCGACCTGTCGGAAGAGTTGACGAATATGATCGTAGCAGAACGCGGGTTTCAGGCGAATACAAGAATTATCACGACATCCGATGAAATTCTGCAGGAACTTGTCAATCTGAAACGATAGGGGGAAGGGGGCCAGGGCTTTTCGCCCGGCCCGCACAATGTGATTGAAGTGACAAAATTAAACGGCAGGGCATTCTGGATTAACGCCATTCATATTGAAACGGTGGAAAGCATGCCGGATACAAGAATCATCCTGACAAACGGCCACGCCTATATTGTCAGGGAGTCGAGCAAAGAAATCGAGCAAAAAGTGACCGCCTTTTTCCGGGCTGTTTCTTTGCTTGGAAGAAATGCCGGGGAGGAGGGGCCGGAATGAATAAAATGGTGCGGATCATGCTTGTGATGATTTCCGTCATTTTACTGGCCGGCATCATCACCATTGGCGTCATTTATAAGTCGAACGAAGCAACAAACGCAACAGGGCCAAATATAGATGAAGTTGTCGACTCTTCCGTTGACATTGACACGATGACAACCAATCTGAAAGACAACCACATTGTCCAGATTGCCATCAAAATTGAAGGAAACGATAAGAAAGCAAAAGAAGAACTGACAAAAAGAGATTTCCAAATCAAAGACATCATGATTGACGAGCTGTCAAATATGAACATGCGGGATTTGCAATCTGAGCAGGGGAAGCAAAAGTTTAAAACAGACATAAAAAACCGGTTAAATAAAATGATGCAGGACGGCGAAGTTGTAAATGTATATATTACTTCCTTTGTTATCCAATAAAAGTATGCCGCCTGCCGGATCAAGGGCAGATTGCAGCAAAAAGGCAGTGCCGCAGCAGGCAGTCCGGCCCCTGTGCCTGTATGTATACAAAGGGGGTGGATAAAGTTGCCGGAAGATATTTTATCGCAGTCTGAAATTGATGCGCTGCTATCCGCCCTGTCAACGGGGGAAATGAATGCGGAGGAAATAAAAAAAGAGGAAACCCGGAAAGTCAAAGTATATGATTTCAAGCGGGCGCTCCGGTTTTCAAAAGACCAGATCAGAAGCCTGACAAGAATTCATGAAAACTTCTCAAGGATTCTCACAACCTTTTTATCTGCCCAGCTCCGGACTTACGTGCAGATTTCGGTTGCATCGGCTGACCAGATTCCGTATGAGGAATTTATCCGTTCGATACCGAAAATGACCCTTCTGACGGCTTATGAAGTTCCCCCGCTTGACGGGAATATTATTATGGAAATTAACCCGAACATTGCCTACACGATGATGGATCGAGTGCTGGGAGGGTACGGGGAAAGCATCAATAAAATTGACAAACTCACTGAGATTGAAAAGAAAATCATGACGAGAATTTTTGACCAGACCATCGACCAGTTAAAGGAAGCGTGGAGTGAGATCATCGAAATCAATCCCTTTCTGACTGAACTGGAAGTCAATCCGCAGTTTCTGCAGATGATTTCTCCGAATGAAACCGTGGTCGTTATTTCTCTCAACACGACCATCGGCGATACAAACGGCATGATCAATTTATGCCTGCCGCAAGTGGTGCTTGACCCGATGATGCCGAAATTGTCCGGGCATTATTGGATGCAGCACGCCGGAAAGGAACCGGATCCGGACAATATCCGCCTGCTCGAAGAAGGCATCAAGGAGGCAAAAGTGCCGCTCACCGCCGAACTGGGGACGGCAACGATAAAAATTGAAGACTTTCTGAATTTAGAAATTGGCGACTGTATACGGCTGAACCAAACCATTGAAGAGCCGTTGGTTGTCAAGGTGGATAAAATTCCGAAATTCATCGGGCAGCCAGGCAAGCAAGGCACTAAAATGGCTGTCCAAATCCTGGATATCATAGAGGAAGGGGAAGAAGAAAAGTATGAGCGATGATATGCTGTCGCAAGAAGAAATTGATGCCCTTCTTAACGGCACTGCAAATCTGGAAGACGCAAGCGCCAAAGATGCCCTCCATGTGGAAGATTATCTCGATTCCATGGAAAGGGATGCGCTTGGGGAAATTGGAAATATTTCGTTCGGGAGCTCTGCGACGGCATTGTCCACCCTGCTTTCACAAAAAGTTGAAATTACAACGCCTGAGGTCAGCATTGTCCGGCACGACAAACTGGCGGATGAATTTCCACATCCCTACGTGGCCATTCAGGTGAAATACACGGAGGGCTTTTCCGGCGTGAATGTGCTCGTCATCAAACAATCTGATGCCGCTATTATTGCCGACTTGATGCTGGGTGGAACCGGCGAAAATCCGAGCAGCGAACTGGATGAGATCCATTTGAGCGCGGTACAGGAAGCGATGAATCAGATGATGGGGTCTGCCGCCACCTCGATGTCTACGATTTTTAATAAAAGAATCGATATTTCTCCGCCGGCCGTTTCACTTTTAAATATTTTGGAAGGAGAAGGCACGGATAAGCTCCCGGATCAGGATTTGCTTGTAAAAGTCTCGTTCCGGATTATGATCGGGTCATTAATCGATTCGCAGATCATGCAGCTGTTGCCGCTTTCGTTTGCAAAAAAACTGGTCAGTGATCTCATCCATCCGGAACAACCCGCGGAAGCCTGGAAAAAAGAGGGGGAAAAGCAGCCGGATCAAAATGTACGAGGCCATGCTGCGGAAAAACCGGCTGAGCCTGCTCAAAATGCTGAAAAACAGGAGACGCACCAAAATGTGCAGCCGGCTGTTTTTACGAGTTTTGAAGAAACAGCGCCGCGCGTGGAAACGAAAAATCTGGACATGCTCCTTGACATTCCGCTTGAAGTGACCGTTGAATTGGGCAGGACATCGAAAACAGTAAGGGAAATTCTTGAAATGGGCGCAGGCTCCATTGTAGAACTGGACAAGCTTGCCGGAGAACCCGTGGATATTCTCATCAACCATCAGTTAATCGCCATCGGGGAAGTGGTTGTGATTGATGAGAACTTCGGTGTGCGTGTGACAGATATTGTGAGCCAGAAAGACCGGCTGAAAAAACTGAGATAATGGGGGAAGATTCAAATGGCAAAGAAAATATTGATTGTAGATGACGCTGCGTTTATGCGCATGATGATTAAAGACATTCTGACAAAAAACGGATATGACGTTGTCGCTGAAGCGGCAGACGGCGCACAAGCAATTGAAAAGTATAAGGAACACCGGCCGGATCTTGTGACAATGGATATTACAATGCCGGAAGTGGACGGGATCTGCGCACTGAAGGAGATTAAAAAAATCGACCCGGATGCAAAAGTCATCATGTGCTCGGCAATGGGCCAGCAGGCGATGGTTATTGATGCCATCCAGGCCGGCGCAAAAGATTTTATCGTCAAACCGTTCCAGGCTGACCGTGTGATCGAGGCCATCCAAAAAACGCTCGGCTGACGATGCCAGGAAGGTGACAGTGATTTGCAAAGCCAAGTGACGAAGGGGCTGGTGCTGCTTGGAATTCTGCTTTACCTGTTGTACGGGTTTCCGGCACCCGGCAATGCCCTTGCGGCTTCTTTTAACGGGAATGTGAAAGAATGCATCGACCATCCGAAACAGTGCCAAAAACAATCGGACGGAAAATCCGAAAGTGGGGCTAAACAATCGGAAACGGCAAATCCGGCGGTAACCTTCGGGGATATTGTGCGGATGATCCTCGCACTTATTTTCGTGATTTGTCTACTATACTTTGTTTTAAAATTTGTCAACAAAAGAAGCCGTGCCTATCAAAGCAGTAAAATGATACAGAATTTCGGCGGCACGCCTTTGGGCGGGAACAAGTCGCTGCAAATTGTAAAAGCGGGGGACAGGATTCTTATTTTAGGTGTCGGGGACGATGTGCAGCTTGTCAAAGAAATTGATGACGAGGAAGAGGTCAGGCAGTTCGTTGACCAGTACAATAAAAAGCTCGAGCAGCAACTGGAACCGCGCGATATTGCGACAAGGCTCATAAAAGCTGTGAAAAACAGGGAAACCGGGGCAAAAACAGAAGCAACCCCGTTCGGGCATTTGCTGAAATCGCAAATCAGCGCGATCAGGGAGGAGCGGGCGCAGGCGATGAAAGAATTGGAACAAAGGGAGAAGGAGAAACAGAACGATGAATGAGTTGTTGAATACATTAAGCAGCACATCCGGCGATACGGTTTCCCTTTCGGTCAAAATCCTTTTGCTTATGACTGTTCTTTCATTGGCCCCGAGTATTTTAATCCTGCTGACTTCTTTTACGCGGATTGTCATTGTCCTGTCTTTTGTCCGGACTTCGCTCGGCACGCAGACAGCCCCGCCGAATCAGGTGATCGTAGGGCTTGCGCTGTTTCTGACGTTTTTTATCATGGCCCCGACGTTTCAACAGGTAAACAAACAGGCGCTCACGCCGTTGTTCCATGATAAAGTGACGCTGGAAGAGGCTTATGACAAAGCCCAGAAGCCGTTTAAGGAATTTATGGCGAAACAGACCCGGCAGAAAGACTTGCAGCTGTTTTTAGATTATGCCCATAAAAAGCAGCCAAAGTCAGTGCAGGATATTCCAATGACAACGCTTGTTCCGGCATTTACGATCAGCGAATTAAAGACGGCTTTTCAAATGGGCTTTATGATTTTCATTCCTTTTCTTGTCATCGATATGGTCGTGGCAAGCGTCCTGATGTCCATGGGGATGATGATGCTGCCGCCTGTGATGATCTCGCTGCCTTTTAAAATCTTATTGTTTGTGCTCGTGGACGGATGGTATCTTGTTGTGAAGTCGCTGCTTGAAAGTTTTTAAAGAAGGTGAATGGATTGAGTGAGGAAATGGTCATTTCACTGGCCGAAAAAGGCATCATGGTGACCTTTATGGTCTGCGGCCCGCTTTTGTTGATTGCGCTTGTCGTCGGCATGATTGTTAGCATCTTCCAGGCTGCAACGCAAATCCAGGAACAGACGCTGGCATTTGTCCCGAAAATTGTTGCGGTGCTGCTCGGCCTCGTACTGCTTGGCCCGTGGATGCTGAGCCACATGCTTACATACACAAAAGAAATTTTATCCAATTTAACACAATATATAGGTTAACACATGGATGAACTGATTCCGTCATTCAGCATATTTTTACTCGTTTTCATCAGGGTCACAACTTTTTTTATCATGATGCCGTTGTTTTCCCACAGGAGCGTACCGGCCCGGTTCCGGATCGGCCTTGGTTTCTTTTTGTCCGTCCTTGTGACGTACACAATCCATGCCAAACCGTTCACCATGGACGGTGCCTATTTTTTGCTGATGATCAAGGAAGCACTTGTCGGCCTGCTGCTTGGCTTTACAGCCTATTTCATTTTGTCGGCCGTGCAATTGGCCGGCACGTTTATCGACTTTCAGGCAGGGTTTTCCATGGCCAATGTGATTGATCCGCAATCAGGGGCGCAAACGCCGCTTACCGGGGAATATTTGTACAGTTTTGCGCTGCTTTTATTGCTTTCCCTGAACGGGCACCATCTGCTTTTGGACGGGATTTATTACAGCTATTCGTTTATCCCGCTCGATCAGGCGTGGATCCATCTCGGGTCTTTCAATCTTGCAAAATATTTGGCAACACTTTTGGCCCGTGTGTTTCTCGTCGCTTTTCAAATGTCGGCACCCGTTGTCGCCGTCCTGTTTTTAACGGACATTGCGCTCGGCATCATCGCCCGGACCGTGCCGCAGCTTAATATTTTTGTAGTCGGCTTTCCGGTCAAAATTGCCGTTAGTTTGATCGCGCTGGCGGTGGCAATGGGCACGATTTATATTGCAGTTGAACATCTGTTTGAATGGATGTTTGTTGCGATGCGGAATTGTATGGCACTGTTGGGGGGATCCGTTTGAAGCACCTCTCACTCGATTTGCAGTTTTTCGCAGGGGAGAAAACAGAAAAGGCAACGCCGAAAAAACGGCGTGATGCCCGCAAAAAGGGGCAGACGGCCAAAAGCCAGGATATCGTAACGGCCGTCATGCTTCTGGCGGTGTTTCTGTTCTTGTATTTCGGGGCCTCCTCGATCGGAAGCCCGATGATGGCGCTCTTCCGCCAGGCCTTTTCAAAATACATGCTGCAGGATGTCACGGAGCAAAGCGTTGGCAAATTGATGACCGGCGTCATGAAACAGCTGGCTTCGATGCTTTTGCCAGTCATGGCCGTTGCCCTTTTGGCCGGCGTGATCGGCAATGTGGCCCAAACCGGCCTCCTCTTTACCGGCGAAGGGCTGAAACCGAATATAAACAAAATCAATCCCGTCGCCGGATTAAAACGGATTTTTTCGATCCGGGCGCTTATGGAATTGTTAAAATCCGTTTTAAAAATGGCAGTGGTCGGTGCCGTCGCTTTTTACGTTATTTGGACCAACATCCAGGATATTTCAGGCCTGCCGTTTAAAAGCGCGGGCGATACGCTGGGTGCAGTCGGGCATCTCGCTGTCATAACCGGCATCAGCGCCTCCGTTGCGCTGTTTGTGCTCGCCGTTCTTGATTATTTGTACCAGCGTTTTGACTTTGAAAAAAATATCCGGATGTCCAAACAGGAAATCAAGGAAGAATTTAAAAACATGGAGGGCGACCCGCTGATTAAATCAAAAATCAGGCAAAAACAACGGGAAATGGCCATGCAGAGAATGATGCAGGAAGTGCCGAATGCCGATGTCGTCATTACCAACCCGACGCATTTTGCCGTCTGCCTCCGGTATGATGAAGCAAAGAGTGATGCGCCTATTGTTGTGGCAAAAGGGGCGGATTTCCTTGCTCAAAAAATTAAGTCGGTCGCAAAAGAGCATGACATTGTGATGCTGGAAAACCGGCCGCTGGCGAGGGCACTTTATGAGCAGGTGGAAGTTGGCGGACGCATTCCGGAACAGTTTTTCAAAGCAGTAGCGGAAATTTTGGCGTACGTATACAAAATCAAGCATAAAATTTAAGCTTTTTCACGCAAGTTAGGAGAGAAACCGTATGAGTGCAAGAGATTTGAGAGATATTCCCGTGATCGCAGGTGTCATTTTAATCGTCACCATGCTGATTATCCCGTTTCCGACATGGGCATTGAGCTTTTTAATTATATGTAATATTTCTCTTGCATTAATGGTGCTTTTAATCTCAATGAATATGAAAGAACCGCTCCAGTTTTCCGTCTTTCCGTCGTTGCTGCTCATTTTAACCTTATTCCGGCTCGGACTGAATATCTCAACCACCCGCTCGATCCTTTCCACCGGCAATGCCGGCGGGGTCATTGAGACGTTCGGATCGTTCGTTGTCGGCGGCAACATCGTCGTTGGGCTTGTCGTCTTTACGATTTTGATTATTATCCAATTTATTGTGATTACAAAAGGCGCTGAACGGGTGGCTGAAGTGGCAGCCCGGTTCACGCTCGATGCGATGCCGGGCAAGCAAATGAGCATTGATGCGGACTTGAATGCCGGCATGATATCCGACCAGGAAGCGCGCGCCCGCCGGGAAAAAGTCAGCCGGGAAGCGGATTTTTACGGCGCGATGGACGGTGCCAGCAAATTTGTCAAAGGCGATGCGATTGCCAGCATCATTATCGTTCTCATTAATCTTATTTTCGGGATCATTATCGGCATGACCCAGCTCGGCCTCTCCATCAGTGATGCCGCGAGCCAGTTTTCGCTGATGACCGTCGGGGACGGCATTGTCAGCCAGGTGCCGGCGCTGCTCATTTCCACAGCAACCGGGATCGTGGTCACGAGGGCGGCATCAGACGGCAATCTTGGCCAGGACGTAATGGCGCAGATGTTGTCTTATCCAAAAATGCTGTATATCGCGGGAGGCACGATTTTTTTGCTTGGCCTGTTTACGCCGATTAATGATTTTTTAACTATGACGGTGGCAGCGGCTCTTTTCATCGGTGGTTTCCGGCTTCAGCAAGTCCCGAAAAAAACGGAACAGGAAAGCGCGGAGAAAGCGGAAGAACTTCAGTCTGAAGAATTGAAAAGCCCGGAAAGCGTCATGAGCCTGCTCGATATTGACCCGATCGAATTCGAATTCGGCTACGGCCTGATCCCGCTTGTTGATGCCAACCAGGGAGGCGATTTGCTTGACAGGATTGTCATGATCCGCAGGCAGCTCGCCATCGAACTCGGCGTTGTCATTCCGGTTGTCCGGATCCGCGATAATATCCAGCTTGAGCCGAATGAGTACCGGTTGAAAATAAACGGGAATGAACTTGCCAAAGGCGAGCTTCTTCTCGACCACTATTTGGCGATGGCACCCGGCGAAGATGACGGCTCCGTTGAGGGCATTGAGACGGTCGAGCCGGCTTTTGGAATGCCGGCAAAATGGGTCACGGAAGAACAAAAAGAACAGGCGGAAATGATGGGCTACACGGTCGTGGATCCTCCGACGGTTGTCTCGACCCATATTACGGAAATGATCCGTCAAAACGCGTATATGCTGCTCGGAAGGCAGGAAACAAAAGCATTGATTGACCATTTGAAAGAGTCGTACCCGGTGCTTGTGGAAGAGGTGACACCGAACCCGTTGTCCGTCGGCGATATCCAGAAAGTGCTGGCGAATCTTTTGAAAGAAAATGTTTCCATCCGAAAACTGCCGGTTATCTTTGAAACGTTAGCCGACTATGGTAAATTAACAACAGATACTGATTTGCTGACGGAATACGCCCGCCAAAGCCTTGCGCGGCAAATTACGGCGCAATATGCGCAAGACGGGCAATTAAAAGTCATCACCGTTTCGGGAAAAGTGGAAAAATTGATTGCGGACGGCATCCAGCGCACGGAGCACGGCAACTATCTTTCTCTGGATCCGTCCGTGTCGCAAAAAATTGTGGAATCCGTTTCACAGCAGGTTGAAAGGGTATCGCTGACCGGCAGTTCCGCGGTCATCCTTTGTTCGCCTGCCATCCGCATGTATTTGCGGCAAATGATTGAACGGTTCTTTCCCCAGGTGCCGGTTCTTTCCTATAATGAACTGGAAGCAAACGTTGAGGTACAAAGCACAGGGCTGGTGAACATAGAATGAAAATCAAAAAGTTTATGGCGCCCAATATGTCTGAAGCAATGAAACAGATCCGCCTTGAGCTCGGGGACCAGGCCGTCATTTTAAATTCAAAAGTGGTCCAGCGCAAAGGCTTTCTCGGATTTATGAAAAAGCGCAACATCGAAGTGATTGCAGCTGTTGATCCGGATGCCGGAAAAAATGGCACGGTACAAACGGCCCCCGCCTATAGCCTGAAAACCGAACGGGGTGAAAAACCCGCGCGCGCGCCGGATGCTTCCGTCCGTTCCGAAAAAGAAAGCCTGAAAAAAGAAATCGCAGAGCTGAAAAAAGTGGTCCGTGAAGTGTCGAAATTTGCCAATCCCGCTTACCAAAAGTATCCGCTGCCGGTTCAAAAACGATTAAACTCAGGTTCGCAGCAAGGGCTGGATGAATCGTTGCTGCTTGAGATCGGGGATGCCCTGTATGAAGAATGGGAGAAAGCAAACGGCAATCTGGCGGAAGAAGAAATTTTAAAACAAGCGAAGGCACTGCTTCAAAAAAAGCTGTCCCGTTTTACTTACGGGAGAGGCCGGAGAAAGTACGTGAACCTGATCGGGCCAACCGGTGTCGGAAAAACGACGACACTCGCCAAAATGGCTGCCCGGGCCGTGCTCGAAAGAAAAGAAAAAATTGCTTTCATTACAACGGATACGTACCGGATTGCAGCGATTGAACAATTAAAAACGTATGCAAACCTGCTGAATGTTCCGCTCGAAGTAATCTATAAATTGTCCGATTTCAAAAAAGCGATCGATAAATTTTCCGATTTTGACCGCATTTTTATCGATACCGCCGGCCGGAATTACAGGGAGCGGCAATATGTCCGTGAACTTTCTGGGCTTATCGATTTTCAAGCGGAAATGGACACCTTTCTGACGCTGTCTTTAACGATGAAAGAGAAAGATATGAAAGAAGTTGTTGACAGTTTTCAAAGCATCAGGATTGACCGGTTTATTTTCACCAAGCTGGATGAGACATCCACTTACGGCGCTGCGGTCAATTTAATGGAGCAGTATGGAAAAGGCTGTGCGTATGTGACAAACGGCCAGGATGTCCCGGATGATATGCTCGAGGCAACCCCCGGTATTTTTGCCGAATACGTATTTGGGGAGAACGGCAAATGAGAGACCAGGCAGAACAGCTGCGCGCAAAGTTAAAAATGCAACACGGGGTCCCGGCAAAAACGCTCGCAGTCGCAAGCGGAAAGGGCGGGGTCGGGAAGTCCAATATTTCGGTTAATTTGGCAATGGCACTTGCGGGAAAGGGAAAAAAAGTCCTTTTATTTGACCTGGATGTCGGCATGGGCAATATCCATGTCTTGCTCGGGCTTGATGCGTCGTATACGATCTCGGACTTTATCAACCGGAATATCCCGCTTGCCCAAATTATATGCGGCGGGCCGGCCGGCATTTCCTATATTTCTGCCGGCAACGGGTTTGCTCAAATTGTCGAGATGGAAGAAGCTGCTGTAAGCAGGCTTGTCACAGAGCTCGAACTGCTCCAGTATGATTTTGATTACATCATTTTCGATATGGGTGCCGGCGCTGCGCCTTCAAGCCTTAAAGTATTGCTTTCGGCTGATGATATTTTTATTGTCACAACTCCTGAGCCGACTGCGATTACCGATGCTTATTCGATGATGAAATATATTTACATGCAGCAATTCAGCACCTCCCTATATTTAATTTGCAACCGGGCGGAAAAAGAAAAAGACGGAATGTTGACGTTAAACAGGCTTCAATTTACAGTCAGGAAATTTTTAGGAAAAGAAGTAAACATTCTCGGCGTTGTGCCGGAAGATCCGCATGTAAAAAAAGCCGTATCAAGGCAGCTGCCGTTTTACAGTGCATTTCCGCATTCAGCGGCTGCAAGAAGAATCGATGAATTGCTTAACCGTTATGTATCTGGCAATCCGGACGGGCCCGGCCCGCGCGCCCCGGTATTTATGCGGAAACTGAAGGGGCTTTTGCTGAAACATTAAACATGCATGGCAATAACAGGGCAATGAATGACAGTTTTGAAAAACAGGGGGCAGATTTGTGAAATGGGAAAAACGTAAAGGAAGCGAACCGGAAAAAAACAAGCAACCTTTGTCCGATCCTGTTCAAAGCGGACGGATAGCACGGAAAAAATTGGTTTGCATCGGAACATCGACCGGAGGCCCGCGCGCTCTGCAAACCGTCCTTTCTTCCCTGCCCGGGAATTTGGAAGCGCCTGTTCTGGTTGTCCAGCATATGCCAAGCGGATTTACAAAGTCGCTTGCCAGCCGGCTGAATGCCATTTCAAACATCAGGGTGAAAGAAGCCGAGGATGGCGAAATGCTCAAGCCGGGGGCGGTTTATATTGCGCCCGGGGACTTCCATATGGGCGTGGAGGCGCGCGGCGCACATCTCTTTATCCGGCTTGAGCAATCCGCGCCGGTTAACGGGCACAGGCCGGCTGTGGATAAAACATTTGGATCGGTGAGCATGCTGAAAAACTATGAAACACTTGCCGTCATCATGACCGGGATGGGTTCAGACGGAACAAAAGGTTTGATCGCGTTAAAGAATCGCGGGCATGTAAGAGCGATTGTCGAAGCGGAAGAAAGCTGCATCGTTTACGGCATGCCGAGAAGTGCCATTGCCGCGAAAGTGGTGGATGAAGTTTTGCCGCTGGAAAAAATTGCGGAGGCAATCATGAAATTTATTAGTGATTAGGGTGTGGTATAGATGGAAATGAGCCAGTACTTGGAAGTGTTTATTGAAGAAAGCAGGGAACATATCCAGTCGTTAAACGAAAATGTGCTGCTGCTTGAAAAAAGCCCGGATGACTTGCAAATTGTCAATGAAATTTTCCGTTCCGCCCACACATTGAAAGGGATGTCGGCAACAATGGGGTATGAAGACCTCGCCAACCTGACTCATAAGATGGAAAATGTGCTTGATGCCATTCGGAACGGGAAGCTGTCTGTAACACCGGACATTATCGATGTGATTTTTACTGCGGTGGACCATCTGGAAGCGATGGTGGAATCGGTTGCAAACGGCGGGGACGGCAAAATGGATGTGAGCGGGACAATCGCCCGCCTGGAAGCGGCAGAACAGGGTTCGGCCGGAGAGAAGAAGGCGGAGAAAGAAGCTTCGGCCGCCACAGCGGAAAAGGCGGAAACAGAGGAAGACGAATTTGACCAGTACGAACAGGCCGTGATTGTTCAATCAGAAGAACAAGGGTACAGCTGTTACCAGTTCACGGTAATATTGCGCAGCGATTGCCTTTTAAAAGCGGCGCGGGTATTCATGGTATTTGATATCCTTGAAAAATGCGGCGAGATTATCCATTCTGATCCGCCGGCCGACCAGCTGGAAGAAGAGCAGTTCGACAATGAATTTAAGGTGACGCTGATCTCAAAAGAGGACAGGGAAGAGATCCGCCAAAAAATCTGTAAAGTATCAGAGATTGAAGATGTCAAAGCAAGCACCGTGACCCTCTCAAAACCGGAGAGCGGACAACACCTGGAAACGGCAGAACCGGAGAAACCGGCAGCAGAAGAGAAAAAACAGGCTGCACCGGACATAGCGGAAAAGCAGCCGCAAAAACCGGCGAAAAAGCATCCGCAAAAACAGAAACATACAACGAAGACGATCCGTGTGAACATCGAGCGGCTGGATAATCTGCTGAATCTATTTGAAGAGCTGGTCATTGACCGCGGGCGCCTCGAACAAATTGCAAAAGAAGTGAACCATCCGGAGCTCAATGAAACCGTTGAAAGGATGTCCAGAATTTCCGGCGACTTGCAAACGATCATTTTGAACATGCGGATGGTGCCGGTCGAAACGGTGTTTAACCGTTTTCCGCGGCTTGTCCGCCAGCTGGCAAGAGAATTGCACAAAAAAATGGATCTCGACATTATCGGTGCCGAAACAGAACTAGACCGCACCGTCATTGATGAAATCGGCGACCCGCTTGTCCATCTGATCCGGAATTCGTGCGACCACGGCATTGAACAACCGGAAGAAAGAAAGCGGGCAGGAAAGCCGGAAACAGGGACCATTACGTTAAAAGCTTACCACAGCGGCAACCATGTGTTTATTGAAATCGAAGACGACGGCGCCGGCATTAACCGTGAAAAAGTGCTGGAAAAAGCCATTGAAAAAGGCATTGTCAAAAAGGAGGAAGCCGGCAGTTTAACAGACAGCCAGATTTATAACCTGATTTTTGAATCCGGTTTTTCAACCGCTGACCATGTATCTGATATTTCCGGCCGTGGTGTCGGGCTGGATGTGGTGAAATCAACTATTCAATCATTGGGCGGCTCGATTTCTGTCCATTCCGCAGAAGGGCGCGGATCCGTCTTTACGATTCAGCTGCCGCTTACCCTGTCGATCATTTCCGTCATGCTCGTGGAAATCGGGACGGAAAAATATGCTGTCCCGTTATCCTCTATTGTAGAGACGGCCATTATTAAGAAGGGCGAAATATTAAAAGCGCATCACCAAAAAGTGATCGATTTCCGGGGCAAAGTGGTGCCGCTTGTCTTTTTAAATGAAATATTTGAAGTTCCGGACGCAAAGCAAAATGATGAATATGTCTCCGTACTGATTGTGCGGAAAGGGGAAAAACTGGCTGCGTTTGTGGTGGACGCCTTTATCGGCCAGCAGGAAATCGTATTAAAATCTTTAGGGAATTATTTAACGAATGTATTTGCCATTTCCGGGGCCACCATTCTTGGAAACGGCCAGGTTGCCCTTATCATCGACAGCAATGCGCTGATTAAATAGAAAACAGGGTGCTTGCCGCCCACTTCATTGCCCAGGAAAGAGGTTGAGATCGTTGGAGAAAGTGATCGTATTTCAGTTAAATGATAAAGAGTATGCCCTGCCGGTTACGCAGGTTTTGGCCATTGAAAAGCTGCAGCATATTACAAGAGTGCCGCTTACCGCTCCTTTTATACTTGGCGTGATGAATTTGCGCGGTGTCATTATCCCGGTCATTGATCTGAAAAAACGGTTTGGCATGGAGGATGACACGGGCGCTGATACGGAGGAACGCAAGCTGATCATCGTCCGGTTTGGAGAGATTGAAACGGGCCTGCTTGTGGACGAGGCGACGGATGTCCTGGATATCGACGAAAAAAAAGTGGAACCCGAGCCGGAAGTGGTAAACGCGGGCAAAGAGGACTTTATTTCCGGTGTGGCGAATATAAACCAGAGGCTTTTGCTGCTGCTTGATTTAGAAAAAACTTTAACGCCATTACAATAGGGGTATTTTAAATGGATATTAAAAATAAAATCACAAATCTTCACCTTGATGTCTTAAAAGAAATCGGGAATATCGGAGCGGGGCATGCCGCAACGGCACTTTCCAAATTGCTGCATAAAAAAATCAAAATGACGGTTCCGGATGTCCATATTGCTTCTTTTGAAGAAATCATGGATCTGATCGGCGGTGCTGAGCTCGTTGTGGTGAGCGTGTTTTTACGGATTCAAGGCGATGCACCCGGCAATATTTTTTTCATCGTGCCGGTTGCCCAGGGCGAACGATTCATTAAAGAAATGATCGGAGATCCGTCGTTTTCTTTTGAAAAACCGCCTTATCCGGAGCTCGGGCTGTCGGCGATGCTGGAGCTGGGCAATATTTTGTCGGGGTCTTATTTAACGGCGCTTTCCAATTTTACGAAGCTGGATATGCTGCCTTCCGTCCCGGCGCTCAGCATTGATATGTTCGGATCCATTATCAGCTACGGTTTGATTGAACTGTCCCAGGTCAGCGATTATGCCATCGTGATTGATACGGTGCTGAGCGATGAGCAGGCGGAAAATTCCGATATGAAGGGGCATTTTTTCCTCTTTCCGGATCCGGATTCTTATGAAATCCTGTTCCGTGCGCTAAGGGTTGAATTAAATGGATAGCGAAATGAACATCGTCAAAGTGGGCATTGCGGAAATGAAGATTGTCACTTCTCCCGGCCTGATCAGGACCACCGGGCTTGGATCATGCGTTGGCGTCGTCCTGTACGATTTGCCGGCCAAAACAGCCGGGCTTGCCCATGTGATGCTGCCTTCATCCTTCATTGCGAAGAACGGGGAGCATATGAATAAAGCAAAATTTGCGGATACCGCCATTTTTGAGCTGATCGGCATCCTGAAAAGCGTAGGCTGCCACCAGAGCAGGCTGTTGGCAAAAATCGCCGGCGGAGCCGAAATGTTTTCTTTTTCTTCCATGAATGAAGCAATGCGGATTGGGCCGCGCAATGTCGAGGCTGTAAAACACGAACTGAAAAAGTACCGCATTCAATTGGTGGCCGAAGATACCGGGGGGAAAAGCGGCCGCACGATTGAATTTAACCCGGAAAATGCCGTGCTGACCGTGAGAACGGTCAACCAGGGATCTGTCGAAATATAATAGGGGCCGCCCCTTTGTTTTCGGGAAAAGGCAATGGCAACAAGGAGGGATGCGATATGGCGGAGGAGCCAATACAGGGTGAAGAGCAGAAAGACTGGGATTTGTGGCTTAAATCCCGTGATCCGGAAGCCGGGAATGCCCTTGTGAAAAGATATATGCCGCTTGTTTCTTTCCATGTCCAAAGAATTGCCGCCGGGCTTCCCCGCAACGTATCGAAAGAGGATTTAAAAAGCCTCGGCATGTTCGGGCTTTTGGATTCATTAAACAAATTTGATCCGTCCCGCGAACTGAGATTTGATACATATGCTTCTTTTCGGATCCGCGGCGCGATTTTGGACGGCCTGCGGAAAGAAGACTGGCTGTCAAGGGGCACGAGAGAAAAAGCGAAAAAAATTGAAAGTGCCATTGAAAAGCTGGAGCAGAAATACTTGCGCGCCGTTTCTCCGAAAGAAGTCGCTTTGGAGCTTGGCATGGAAGAAACGGAAGTCTGCACAACGATGAATGAACAGTTTTTTGCCAATGTCCTGTCAATAGAAGAAACGGGCACCGACAATGATGAACCGGAAGCGGCATCCCGGCTCGTGTCCGGGGAACGGAATAATGGCCAGCCAGAATCCGAACTGGAAAAGAAGGAAACCGTAAAGGAACTGGCAGAGGCCATCCGTGCCCTGTCGGAAAAAGAGCAGCTTGTGCTGGGCCTCTTTTATCAGGAAGAATGCACGCTGACAGAAATCGGCGAAGTGATGGGGCTTTCCACTTCCCGCATTTCCCAGATCCATTCGAAGGCCATTTATAAACTGCGGAATATTTTGGAAAAACGGTTGCTGTAATCAGAGGGGGTGAATCAAACGGTTATTTTTTTCCTCATTCTTTCTTTCCTATTTAATGCGCTCTCCATTTTTGCCATCATCCTGCTCTATTTACGGCAAAACCGCTTTGCTCGGGCAGAACAGAACGTCAATAAAATGGTAAAGGAAATCGAAGACATCTTTTCCGTATACCTGATGGAGCTAAAAGAAGAAAACGATGCTTTTATCAAAAAAATGAAAGCAGGCAGGATGAAGGAGACCGGGCCGGCGGAAAAAGCAGGGCCGGAAACGGAACAGCCGGCTCCAGAAACAAAAAAGCCGCCTGAAACAGGAGAAACAGCGGGACCGAAGCCGGACGCGCTCATCCGGACGTCCGCAAACCGGGCGTACCGGAATGCGGCCCGGCAAATTTCAGGGGAACAAAGCGAAGGGCAGCTTCAGGAAGAAAAAAGCCTTTTGCAAAAAGTGAATGATTTGCAACAAAACGGGTATACTGTTGATGAAATTGCCCAAAAATTAAATAAAGGCCGCACGGAAATCGAGCTGCTTCTAAAATTTCAGACAGGACGCGGATAATGCTTGATTCGCATTTTTTTTTATGTTATAGTAATCGTTGGTGTTATCACACACGCTTCATGATTTAAAGGACGGTGCTGCTTTTAAGCGGTCTCCTTTTGAAAAGGATTGGGGCGGAGGAAAAAAACCATAGGAGGAAATAAAATGTCAGTGATCTCAATGAAACAGCTGCTCGAAGCCGGTGTCCATTTCGGCCACCAGACGCGCCGCTGGAATCCGAAAATGAAAAAATACATTTTCACGGAGCGGAACGGCATCTATATTATTGACCTGCAAAAAACGGTCAAAAAAGTGGAAGAAGCTTACAACTTTGTAAAAGAACTTGCAGGAAACGGTGGAAATATTCTGTTCGTCGGCACGAAAAAACAGGCCCAGGAATCCGTTAAAGATGAAGCAGAACGTTCCGGCATGTTTTACGTGAACCACCGCTGGCTTGGCGGAACTTTAACCAACTTTGAAACGATCCAAAAACGGATTGACCGTTTGAAACAAATCGAAAAAATGGAAGAAGACGGCACGTTCGATGTCCTTCCGAAAAAAGAAGTCGTCCAGTTGAAAAAAGAACACGACCGTTTGGTGAAATTCCTTGGCGGCATTAAAGATATGCGGAACCTGCCGGATGCTTTGTTTGTGATCGACCCGCGCAAAGAACGCATCGCGGTGGCGGAAGCAAGAAAATTAAACATTCCGATTATCGGGATTGTGGATACAAACTGCGATCCGGATGAAATTGACTATGTCATTCCGGCAAACGATGATGCGATCCGTGCAGTCAAACTTTTGACCAGCAAAATGGCGGATGCCATTGTGGAAGCAAAACAGGGTGAAGAAGGCGCTGCTGAAGTTTCGACTGAATCCGGCGAAGCAGCGGGCACGGAAGAAACGACTGTCGAAGCCTGATCCGTTTTCCGGCCGGGGTTTGACAGCACCGCACCTTACCAAAAATATCCCAATGAAAAAAGGTGATAAGAAGGTTTGTGCTTATCACCTTTTTTAGGGAGACGTACATAACCTGAAGGAGGAAATCCGATGGCAATTACAGCTCAAATGGTGAAAGAACTGCGTGAAAAAACCGGCGCAGGTATGATGGACTGCAAAAAAGCACTGACAGAAACGAACGGCGATATGGAAAAAGCAGTGGACTATCTTCGTGAAAAAGGGATTGCAAAAGCGGCGAAAAAGGCAGACCGCGTTGCTGCAGAAGGAACCACTTACGTATTAAGCGAAGGCAACCACGCCGTTATTCTCGAAGTCAATGCTGAAACAGACTTTGTTGCAAAAAATGCAGAATTCCAAAACCTTGTAAAAGAAATCGCTGAACATTTGCTCAAAAGCAAACCGGCCGATCTGGATACCGCTTTACAATCAACAATGGCAAACGGATCGACTGTCAATGATTTTATTACACAGGCGATTTCCAAAATCGGTGAAAAAATTTCGCTCCGCCGTTTTGCCCTGAAAACGAAAACAGATAACGGCGCATTCGGCGAATACCTTCACATGGGCGGCCGCATCGGCGTGCTCACCGTTCTTGAAGGCACAACCGATGCTTCTGTTGCAAAAGACGTAGCCCTTCACGTGGCAGCGATGAATCCGAAATACATCTCCCGCGACCAGGTTTCGGAAGCAGAAGTGTCCCATGAACGCGAAGTATTAAAACAACAGGCGCTGAACGAAGGCAAACCGGAAAAGATTGTGGAAAAAATGGTGGAAGGGCGCTTGAAGAAATACTTCGAGGAAATTTGTGTGGCAGACCAGGCGTTTGTCAAAAACCCGGATCAAACGGTTGGGCAGTTTGTCGCTTCCCATAACGCAAAAGTGGCAGATTTTGTCCGTTATGAAGTCGGCGAAGGCATTGAAAAACGCCAGGAAAACTTTGCTGAAGAAGTCATGAATCAAGTGAAGAAAAACTAGTTTTAAAAAGGGGAACACAGTGTGTTCCTCTTTTTAAAAGAAGGCAGGAGCAGGATTTTAACCTTGCAAAAAAATGCCCCGTTTACTGGCAAAGATGGACCGGGGAAATTTTACATAACCATATTGGAGGTTCAAAATGGACACCCCTAAATATAAACGTGTCGTATTGAAACTAAGTGGCGAGGCATTGGCCGGAGAGCAGGGCTTTGGGATCCATCCGACGGTCATCCAGTCCGTCGCACGGCAAGTAAAAGAAATTGTCGAGCTTGGCGTTGAAGTGGCGATTGTCGTCGGCGGCGGCAATATTTGGCGTGGCAAGATCGGCAGCCAGATGGGAATGGACAGGGCAACAGCCGATTATATGGGCATGCTCGCCACTGTCATGAATGCAATGGCCCTTCAGGACAGCCTGGAACAGAGCGGCGTGGAAACACGCGTGCAGACTTCCATTGATATGCGCCAGGTGGCAGAGCCTTATATCAGAAGGCGGGCCATCCGCCATCTGGAAAAAGGGCGTGTCGTTATTTTTGCCGCCGGCACCGGCAATCCGTTTTTCTCCACCGATACGACCGCCGCGCTGCGTGCAGCAGAAATTGAAGCCGATGTCATTTTGATGGCAAAAAATAATGTGGATGGTGTTTATTCTGCTGATCCGAAACTGGACAAAGACGCTGTTAAATATGAAGAGCTTTCATATCTGGATGTCATCAAAGATGGCCTCGCTGTCATGGACTCCACTGCGTCCTCTTTATGTATGGACAATGACATCCCGCTTATAGTATTCTCAATTATGGAGGAAGGAAACATCAAACGCGCCGTCTTGGGCGAAACCATTGGGACAATCGTTAGGGGGAAAATATGATGGCAAATCAGGTCATTGACACTGCAAAAGATAAAATGGCAAAAGCAATCCAAGCTTTTCAGCGCGAACTCGGCTCCATCCGGGCGGGGCGTGCAAACGCGGCCCTGCTCGATAAAATCACGATAGATTACTACGGCGCCAGGACACCTGTAAACCAGCTTGCGTCCATTTCCGTGCCGGAAGCGCGCCTTATGGTGATCCAGCCGTATGATAAAACGGTGCTGGGTGAAATTGAAAAGGCCATTTTAAAATCGGATCTCGGCCTTACGCCGAATAATGACGGATCCGTGATCCGCCTTTCCATCCCGCCTTTAACGGAAGAACGGAGAAAAGAACTGGTGAAGCTCATCAAAAAAGAAGCAGAAGAAGCAAAAGTTGCGATCCGCAATGTGCGCCGCGATGCCAATGATGAGCTGAAAAAGCAGGAAAAAAACGGCGAGATTACTGAAGACGAGCACCGCGGCTTTGCGGAAGACGTCCAGAAAATCACCGACCAGCACATCCAAAAAATCGATAAAATGACAAAAACAAAAGAGCAGGAAATCATGGAAGTCTGACTGCCGGACAAAAAACTTCCGTTGGCAAGCGGCCAATGGAAGTTTTTTTATGTTAACAGGAATGCGCGTTTTCACGGGAGCATGGAAAGTTCCGGCTCCAAAAGACCTTTGCCATACTGCCGGGAAAACGGGCTTCACACGCGCTTTAAAATGGGATACAAAGCCGGTTTTCCATACGCCACAAAACCAAATGGCCGGACCATTTAAAAACAGAACTACACAAACGCATCCATTTTCTCTATAATAGAGGTTGGCAAATGGAATATAAAGGCCATACCACTTTTGCCGGAAACGACTGAACACCGTATGGCCGCGGTACCGTGCATGGAGATGCAGGCGGATACCATTTGGAGGGCAAATGTGCATATGAATTTAAAAAGATGGAAATCTTTCGATAAAGAAGGCCGCGGCACGATCGCCCGCGGCGAAAAAGTGAAAGCTGCCGCCATCCCGGAACACGTCGCCATCATCATGGACGGCAACGGAAGATGGGCGAAAAAACGCCATTTGCCGCGGGTGGCCGGCCATCACGAAGGCATGAAAACCGTCCGGAAAATTACCCGTACCGCCAACCGGCTCGGGATCAAAGTATTGACGCTTTATGCTTTTTCAACAGAAAACTGGAAAAGGCCAAAATTGGAAGTGGAATACTTAATGAAGCTGCCGGAAGAATTTTTATCCACTTATCTTCCCGAGCTGAAAGCGGAAAATGTGAAAGTGCAGATGATGGGGTGCAAAGAAAAAATTCCGCCCCATACCCAAAGGGCCATCAATAAAGCGATCAGTGAAACGGCGCAAAACGACGGGCTGATTCTCAATTTTGCGTTGAATTACGGGAGCAGGGATGAAATTATGCGCGCCGTGAAAAATATTTTAATGGATGTAAAAAATGGTATAATGAATGAAAACGAGCTGACAGAGGAAGTGTTCCACCAGTACTTAATGACGCACGGCCTGCAGGACCCCGACCTTTTAATCCGGACGAGCGGGGAAATCCGGCTCAGCAATTTTATGTTATGGCAGCTGGCATATACGGAGTTTGTATTTACAGATGTGTTATGGCCGGATTTTGATGAGGAACATTTTTTAAGTGCAATTGAAGAGTATCAAAAACGTTCCCGAAGATACGGCGGTTTAAAAAGTGAGGAGAAGTCTGAATGAAACAAAGAATCATCACAGCCATCGTGGCAGCAGCTTTTTTTATTCCTTTTGTGATATACGGGAAATGGCCGTTTGTCCTGCTCGTGTATGCCATGGCGACCGTCGCGCTGTACGAGCTGTTGCGGATGGGAAAACAGCCATTGTTTTCCTTTGGCGGCATCCTTTCCGTCCTGCTGCTCTGGCTGATTTTATTTCCATCAAAGTATATGCATGTCATCGCACAAACAGGCTTTTCCAAGCTTGAATTGGTGTATATGATCGTGCTGCTTTTTCTCGCCTATATGGTGGTGACGAAAAACCGGTTTACATTTGAACAGGCGAGTTTCCACATTTTGTCCGCCATCTATGTTGGCATCGGTTTTTATTATTTTATTGAAACGAGAAATGCGCCGGATGTGGGCATTACCTATATTCTTTACGCCCTGTTTCTCATTTGGGCTACGGATTCCGGCGCTTATTTCATCGGGCGGGCTTTTGGAAAGCATAAGCTGTGGCCGGAGATCAGCCCGAATAAAACGGTTGAAGGCGCGCTTGGCGGCGTGCTGTGTGCTGCCGTTGTTGCTGTGCTGTTTTTTTTCTTCTCCAATATCGGCCTCGGGCTCTGGCGGCTCATGATGTCCACGGTCGTCCTCTCCGTTTTCGGCCAGATCGGGGATTTGGTGGAATCCGCCTATAAACGGCATTACGGGGTAAAAGATGCAGGAAAGATCCTGCCCGGTCACGGCGGCATCTTGGACCGCTTCGACAGTTTATTGTTTGTCCTCCCGCTTATCCATTTTTTAAAAATGATGGCGGGATAGAAAAAGAGGTGGAAAACATTGAAGCGAATCAGCCTGTTAGGGGCGACGGGCTCCATCGGCACGCAAACGCTGGATGTGATCCGGAACCATCCGGAAGTATTCCGGCTCGCTGCTTTTTCAGCAGGGAGAAATCTTAACTTAACGAGGAAAATCATTTCGGAGTTTCATCCGGCGCTTGTCTCTGTCGCTGACAAAGAGGACTGTGCCCGGCTGAAAACTGAATTCGGGGACAGCCCGGTTGTACTCTGCGGGGAAAAAGGGATGGTCGAAACGGCAGTATATGCCGAATCGGATATTTTGGTCAATGCGGTGCTTGGCAGTGTCGGGCTGTTGCCGACTTTGGAGGCGATCCGGGCGGGGAAAACCGTGGCAATCGCCAATAAAGAAACGCTCGTCACAGCTGGACATCTCGTTATGGATGCAGCAAAGCGCGCCGGCACTGCCATTCTTCCAATTGACAGTGAACATTCCGCCATTTTTCAATGTTTGCAAGGAGAAAACCGGAATGAAATCGAACGGCTCATCATTACCGCATCCGGCGGCAGCTTCCGTGATTATACAAGGGAGCAGCTTGAAACTGTCACTGTAAAAGATGCGCTGAACCATCCGAACTGGTCGATGGGTGCCAAGATCACGGTTGATTCGGCAACGATGATGAATAAAGGGCTCGAGGTCATTGAAGCACACTGGCTGTTCGGCCTTCCCTTTGAAAAAATTGATACGATCCTGCACCGCGAAAGCATCATCCACTCTCTTGTGGAATTCCGTGACAGCAGTGTGAAGGCGCAGCTTGGAATGCCCGATATGCGCATCCCGATCCAATATGCGCTCGGGTTTCCAAAAAGGCTGCCGCTTCCGGATGCAAAGCGGCTCCATTTGGCGGAAATCGGCCGGCTTCATTTTGAAAAAATGGATGAAGAACGATTTTACTGCCTGAAACTTGCCTATGAAGCCGGAAAAGCCGGCGGATCGATGCCGGCCGTGCTGAATGCGGCCAATGAAGCGGCGGTCCATGCCTTTTTGCAGGAAAAAATCGCGTTTTTGCAAATTGATCAGTTGATTGAAAAGGCGCTTGCAAGGCATAATGTAATTATACACCCTGATTTGGAAACGATCCGGGCCGTTGACCGTGAGACGCGGGACTATGTGGCTTCGCTCATGTAAGCGGGGGGTTTCCCCCGGAGTTCCTGAAAAAGGCGGAGACTATTTTAAAGTAAGGTGGTATTCATTTGACGACAGTTATAGCCTTTATTTTGATTTTTGGTTCGCTTGTCATTTTCCATGAAGCCGGGCATTTCTTTGTTGCAAAAAAAGCCGGGATTTTATGCCGCGAATTTGCGATCGGATTCGGCCCGAAGATTCTTTCGTTTAAGAAAAACGAAACGCAGTATACCATCCGCCTGCTTCCGATCGGCGGATACGTGCGGATGGCGGGGGAAGACCCGGATATGCCGGAGTTGAAGCCAGGCCAGCGGGTTGGGCTGCTTTTCGATGAAAACGAAGCCGTTGAAAAAATCGTGGTGAACGGAAAAGACCGGTATACTGGATTGCGCATGATTGAAACGGAATCTGCAGATCTGGAACGTGCGCTTGTAATCAAAGGCTATGAAGAAGGCGATGATGAACACCTCCGGACGTTTAAAGTGAAAAGGGATGCCGTGCTTGTCGAAGACCGGATGGAAATGCAAATCGCGCCGTGGGACCGCCAGTTTGCCTCCAAATCGCTTGGGAAGCGGGCGCTCACGATTTTTGCCGGGCCACTCATGAATTTCGTCCTGGCAGCCCTTGTCTTTACCCTTATGGCGGTGGTGCAGGGGGTGCCGATGACCGATCCAGTGCTCGGAACCGTTGTAAAGGACAGTGCTGCGGCAAAGGCCGGGCTCCATAAAGGGGATACGGTGATCAGTATTGACGGTGCGGAAATCTCGACGTGGAATGACATTGTCGACGTCATCCAAAAACACCCTGATGAAAAAATCACGTTTACAGTGGAACGGAACGGCAAAACAATGGACATTCCGGTGACGCCAAAAAGCATTTCAGAGGACGGGAAAACATTCGGGAGAATCGGCGTGAACAGCCCGGTTGACCATTCCCCGCTGAAAGTTGCCACGTACGGCATTACACAGACATACGTCTGGACGGTGGAAATTTTTAAACTGCTTGGCCACCTGATCAGCGGCGGCTTTTCCATTGATATGCTGTCAGGCCCTGTCGGCATTTATAAATCAACAGAGACCGTCGCCAAGTCGGGCATCATCTATTTGTTTAAATGGGCAGGATTGTTGAGCATCAACATCGGGATTATGAACCTGCTCCCGCTGCCGGCTTTAGACGGAGGCAGGCTGCTGTTTTTCGGAATCGAAGCATTGCGGGGCAAACCGATTGACCGGCAAAAAGAAGGCATCGTCCATTTTATCGGTTTTGCGCTCCTGATGCTGTTGATGATCATTGTCACCTGGAATGATATCCAAAGATTTTTCTTGTAAAGCTTCCGGTTTGCAGGGGGTTCCGGCGGGCCCTGTTGCAAAAGGGCCTGCTTCCTCCGTAAATTTGTTTGCTTTACGGATGTGGTTATAAAATGGACTTGAATTGCTGGTCCACCATCAGCCCGGTTTGGCCCGCCCGTTTTCACAAGCAGCGCCAAATCTTCGTTCAATTTGTAGCGGCTGGATTACTTTTAAAATCTGCATTTTTACGCACCCTGGCCTGGCTTTTCATTTACAATCTCTCATCATCCAACCCCGGGCCTGGTTTGCTGAATCGGGGAATAGAAACAAATAAACGTTACAAACTCAACTGATCTATAATAAAAGAATACGGGAGTGCGATGTATGAAACAGAGCAAATTGTTTATTCCGACATTGCGGGACGTACCGGCCGAAGCCGAGGTGAAAAGCCATCAGCTGCTGCTCCGTGCCGGGTACATACGGCAAATTGCAAGCGGCGTTTATACGTATTTGCCGCTCGCGAAAAAAGTCTTACATAAAATTGAAGCGATTATCCGTGAAGAATTGGAAGCCATCGGTTCCATGGAATTGCTGATGCCGTCCCTCCAGCCGGCGGAATTGTGGCAGGAATCGGGGCGCTGGTATTCTTACGGCCCGGATCTGATGCGCCTTAGGGACCGGCATGAACGAGACTTTGCGCTCGGGCCGACGCATGAAGAAGTGATCACAAGTTTAATTCGGAACGAAGTAAAATCGTATAAACGCCTGCCGCTTTCTTTATACCAAATCCAAACGAAATTCCGGGATGAAAAGCGCCCGCGTTTCGGCTTGCTGCGCGGGCGGGAATTCATCATGAAAGACGCGTATTCTTTCCACGCCAATCAAGAGAGCCTCGATGAGACGTATAAGGATATGTACCGGGCCTATACCAATATTTTCTCGCGGTGCAAACTGGATTTTCGTGCCGTATTGGCGGACTCGGGCGCGATCGGCGGGAAAGATACGCAGGAGTTCATGGTGCTGTCTGAAATCGGGGAAGACACCATTGCGTATTCCGATTCATCCGATTATGCGGCGAATATTGAAATGGCGGAAGTGAAGACCGTTTACACAAAGCCGGATGAAGCGGAAAAACCGCTCGAAAAAATTCCGACCCCTGGGCAAAGAACGATCGCGCAAATTGCGGACTTCCTGCAGGCAGATCCTGAAAAATGCCTGAAAACCCTCGTGCTGAAAGCGGACGACGAATATGTAATCGTGCTGGTCAGGGGCGATCATGACGTAAATGAAGTCAAGGTCAAACACCTTCTCGGTTCTGAAACGATTGAAATGGCAGATCCGGAAGCCATCAAGTCGATCATGGGGGCGGATCCCGGTTCGCTCGGCCCTGTCGGCGCGCCGGAGAAGATCCGGATTTTGGCCGATAACGCCGTCCGTTATGTGGTAAACGGCATTTGCGGCGCCAATGAGAATGACTTCCACTATGTGAATGCGAATCCGGGGAGGGATTACCGCGTCGATTTATACGGGGATCTCCGCAATATTCAGGAAGGCGACCCGTCCCCGGACGGAAAGGGAACGATCCGGTTTGCGCGCGGCATAGAAGTCGGGCATATTTTCAAACTCGGCACAAAATACAGCGAGGCAATGCACGCCGCCTTTTTAGACGAAAACGGCAGGGAACAGGTCATGCTGATGGGCTGTTACGGGATCGGCGTCTCCCGCACTTTAACAGCAGTGTGCGAACAGCATAACGATGATAAAGGGCTCGTTTGGCCTGTCAATCTGGCGCCGTTTGACGTGCATCTCGTGCCGGTAAATATGAAGGATGCCCAACAAGCCGCCCTTGCAGAAACGCTCCATGCGGAACTTGAAAAACAGTTTACCGTCTTGATGGATGACAGAAACGAGCGCCCGGGTGTGAAATTTGCAGATTCCGACCTGATTGGCCTGCCTGTCCGGGTAACCGTCGGGAAAAAAGCGGCTGAGGCAATCGTCGAAGTGAAAATCAGAAAAACCGGGGAAGTGCTCGAAGTGAAAAAAGAGGATTTGGCTGAAACACTTTCCAATATTTTAGCAGAACTTGCTTCATGACAGGGGCATCGGCTGACCGGCCGGTGCTTCTCTTCTTTTCCTGCAAAAAAGAGGCAGAAAATGTTTTATTTGGAAAATCCCGGCACTCGAACCTTTCAACACTACCGGGAAAAATCCCGGAAAGATTGCATTCAGGACGCTTGTTTTTTAAGATAAAGATAGATTGAATGAAAAAGGATGGGAGAGGACAAGATGATTGAAAATCCCGCCGGAAAGAAAGAAAGGTTCCAGATTTTGCTCCGGCAGCTGGAACTGCTGGATGACAGGTTTTACGAGCATTTTAAATATGGGGAAATTGAAAAACTTGTTGTGGAACGCCAGTCAAGGCGATGGCATTTTTATTTTTTGCTCGAAAAAATTCTTCCTTTTGAGGTATATCTGACATTTACAACCCGTTTGCGCCAGGCTTTTCAGCATATTGCCGACGTCCGTTTTTCAATCCGGGCGAAAGACCCTTCTTTTGGGCCGGCACTGATTGCCGATTACTGGAAAACTTGCCTTGGAGAACTGGAAGGCATGTCGCCGATGCTTTTGTCCCTGCTTGCGGATCAGGTTCCGTCACTTTCCGGCAATAAGCTGGTGGTAACCGGCCGCAATGAACCGGAAGCAGCAGCACTAAAACAAAAATACGGGGAATGGATTATCCGTTTTTACGAACGGGCCGGTTTTCCGAAATTGATGTTTGACACGGAAATTTCGACGGCGCCTGAAGCAAGCGAAGCATACGCCAAATTTATGGAAGAAAAGAAAAAAGAAGATGAAGAACGGGCAAAACAGGCCGTTCTCGAAATGCAGAAGCACGTGAATGAGCAACAGGGCGGGGAAGAAACGCACGATGCAGGACCGCTTATGATCGGGCTGAGAATTCCGCCCGATGATGATATCCGCCGCCTTTCCGAGATTGTCGATGAAGAACGGCGGATTACGGTGGAAGGCTATGTGTTTGATGTCGAAACGAAAGAACTGCGCAGCGGGCGGACGCTTTTGACGTTAAAAATCACCGATTATACAAGCTCCATTCTCGTGAAGATGTTTTCGCGGGATAAGGAAGATGCCGCACAATTTGCCCGCGTGAAAAAAGGGATGTGGCTCCGTGCGCGCGGCAGCATCCAGAATGATACGTTTGTCCGTGATCTGGTCATGATCGCTAACGATCTTTCTGAAGTGGCCCCGCGCGTCCGGAAAGACCATGCGCCGGAAAATGAGAAGCGGGTCGAACTCCATCTCCATACGCCGATGAGCCAGATGGATGCGGTCACTTCTGCGTCTGCCCTTGTCGCCCAGGCGAAAAAATGGGGCCATCCGGCGATTGCGATTACAGACCACGCCGTTGCGCAAAGTTTTCCGGAAGCATACAGCGCCGGCAAAAAGAATGGCATAAAAGTTATCTTCGGTGTTGAAGCCAATCTTGTCGACGACGGGGTGCCGATTGCCTATAATGATGCGCACGTCCATCTTGATGAAGCGACTTATGTCGTCTTTGACGTCGAAACAACGGGATTATCTGCTGTTTATGATACGATCATCGAAATCGCCGCGGTTAAAATCCGGGACGGCGAAGTGGTCGATACGTTTGAACGGTTTGCCAATCCCGGGCACCCGCTGTCCAATACGATTATTGAGCTGACCCATATTACCGACGATATGTTGAAAGATGCGCCGGACATTTCCGAAGTGTTGAAAGAATACATTGAATGGATTGGCGACGCGGTGCTTGTTGCCCACAATGCTTCGTTCGACACCGGGTTTTTAAATGTCGGCCTGAAAAAAGCCGGGCTGCCGAAATCCAATAATCCCGTCATTGATACGCTTGAACTCGGGCGGTTTTTATATCCGGATTTCAAAAACTACCGGCTGAACACGCTCGCGAAAAAGTTCAATGTGGAACTGACCCAGCACCACCGCGCGATCTATGACACGGAAGCAACAGGACATATCTTTTTAAAAATGCTGAATGACGCCCGCAACCGGGGGATCACATACCATGACGAACTGAACCAGTATATGGGCGAAGGCGGCGCGTACAAGCGGGCACGCCCGTCGCACTGTACGTTGCTTGTCCGGACGCAGGAAGGCCTGAAAAATTTATTTAAACTGATTTCCCTGTCCCATATCGATTACTTTTACCGTGTGCCGCGCATTCCGCGTTCCGAGCTGCAAAAGTACCGGGAAGGCATTCTCGTCGGGTCCGGCTGTGACAAAGGCGAAGTATTTGAAGGCATGATGCAGAAAGATCCGGCGGAAGTAGAGGAGATGGCCCGCTTTTATGATTACCTTGAAGTTCATCCGAAAGAAGTGTACGCCCCGCTGATCGACCAGGAATTGATAAGGGACGAAAGGGCGCTTGAAGAAATCATTACGAAAATCGTCCGGCTCGGGGAAAAATTGAATCTGCCGGTTGTCGCAACAGGCAATGTCCATTATTTAAACCCCGAAGACAAAATTTACCGGAAAATCCTGATCAGCTCCCAGGGCGGCGCCAATTCGCTGAATCGGCACCGGCTGCCTGACGTGCATTTCCGCACAACGGATGAAATGCTTGCATGCTTCTCGTTTTTAGGCGACGAAAAGGCAAAAGAAATTGTGGTTGAAAACACAAATAAAATTGCCGGCTTAATCGAGGACGTCAAGCCGGTAAAAGACGAGCTGTACACGCCGAAAATTGAAGGGGCGGAAGAAGAAATCCGCGAGCAAAGCTATAAGCGCGCGAAGATGATTTACGGGGACCCGCTTCCCGAAATTGTCGAAGCACGGCTTGAAAAAGAGCTGAAAAGCATTATCGGCCACGGATTTGCGGTCATTTATCTGATTGCCCATAAACTTGTCAAGAAATCATTGAATGACGGTTACCTTGTCGGTTCGCGGGGGTCTGTCGGTTCTTCGCTTGTCGCAACGATGACGGAAATCACCGAAGTCAACCCGCTCCCGCCGCATTATGTGTGCCCGAACTGCAAGCATTCCGAGTTTTTCAATGACGGTTCGGTCGGTTCCGGTTTTGACCTGCCGGATAAAAACTGCCCGGAATGCGGGGCAAAATACAAAAAGGACGGCCATGATATTCCGTTTGAAACGTTCCTTGGATTTAAAGGGGACAAGGTGCCGGATATTGACCTGAACTTCTCCGGCGATTACCAGCCGCGCGCCCACGCCTATACAAAAGTGCTGTTCGGCGAAGAGTATGTATACCGCGCCGGCACGATTGGCACAGTTGCGGAAAAAACGGCTTACGGCTATGTAAAAGGGTATGCCCAGGACCACAATTTGACATTCCGGAGCGCGGAAATTGACCGGCTTGTCCAGGGCTGCACCGGGGTAAAACGGACGACCGGCCAGCATCCGGGCGGCATTATTGTCGTGCCGGATTATATGGATATATACGATTTTACGCCGATCCAGTATCCGGCGGACGATCACAATTCGGAATGGCGGACAACGCATTTTGATTTCCACTCGATCCACGATAATATTTTGAAGCTTGATATACTCGGGCACGATGATCCGACCGTCATCCGCATGCTCCAGGACTTAAGCGGGATTGACCCGAAAACGATCCCGACCGATGACCCGGAAGTGATGAAAATTTTCAGCGGGCCGGAACCGCTCGGGGTTACGGAAGAGCAAATTATGTGCAAAACCGGTACGCTTGGCATCCCGGAATTTGGCACAAAGTTTGTGCGCCAGATGCTGGAAGATACAAAACCGACGACTTTTGCGGAACTGGTTCAGATTTCAGGGCTTTCGCACGGGACGGACGTATGGCTCGGCAACGCCCAGGAACTGATCCAAAACGGCACCTGCACCCTGCCTGAAGTGATCGGCTGCCGCGACGATATTATGGTTTATTTAATCTATCAGGGCTTAGAGCCGTCCCTTGCTTTTAAAATTATGGAATCGGTACGGAAGGGGAAAGGGCTCACGCCTGAAATGGAAGAGGAAATGATCAAGCAAAACGTGCCGAAATGGTATATTGAATCGTGCAAAAAGATTAAATACATGTTCCCGAAAGCCCACGCCACCGCCTATGTGCTGATGGCGGTAAGGATCGCTTACTTCAAGGTGTACCATCCGCTGATCTACTATGCGACGTATTTTACGGTGCGCGCGGAGGATTTCGATCTGGATGTAATGATCCACGGCTCGAATTCCATCAAGGCAAAAATCAGTGAAATTAATGCAAAAGGGATGGACGCATCGGCGAAAGAGAAAAGTTTGCTGACCGTGCTGGAACTGGCGCTTGAAATGACGGCGCGCGGCTTCCGCTTCCAGCCGATTGATTTGTACCGGTCGGAAGCAGACAAGTTTGTCATTGACGGCGATTCGCTCATCCCGCCGTTTAATGCGATTCCGGGGCTTGGCACAAACGCTGCGGTCAATATCGTCAAAGCGCGCGAAGAAGGCGAATTCCTTTCAAAAGAAGACTTGCAGCGCCGCGGAAAAGTCTCCAAAACGATTATGGAATACCTTGACGGGCACGGCTGCCTCGAGTCGCTGCCGGAGCAGAACCAGCTGTCGCTTTTCTAAATACGGGTTAAAGCCCGCTGTTTGCTTTTTTTTGCCTGTTATGGTATAGTTTTTTATGGAAATACTACGGATAAACGCTCGTGCGAAAGAGTGGGGCCATCACCCCGCTCTTTCGTGTTTTAAATCGGATTTTTGAGGAGGTCAGCATGAGTAAAGTCGTTGAAGTGGTGGAACAACTGGCATCCCCGGTTGTGGAAGGGCTCGGCCTTGAACTTGTTGATATCGAATACGTCAAAGAAGGAAAAAACTGGTTTCTTCGCGTGTATATTGACAAGGAAAACGGGGTCGATATCGAAGAATGCGGGCTCGTCAGCGAACGGCTCGGGGAAAAGCTCGATGAAGCGGACCCGATTCCCCATAATTATTTCCTTGAGGTTTCCTCTCCGGGTGCGGAACGCCCGTTAAAAAAAGCGCGTGATTTTGAACGTGCTGTCGGCCGGACCGTCCTCGTGAAAACGTATGAACCGCTTGACGGGGAGAAAACGTTCCAGGGAAAATTGATTGCTTTTCACAACGGGTACTTAACATTAGAATGTAAAGTGAAAACGAAGAAAATCGAGAAGGAAATTCCGTATGACAAAGTTGCCAACGCACGGCTTGCCGTTGAATTTTAAAAATGCATCATTTTTCAAAAAATGAAGGGGGATCCAATTTCCATGAGCTCAGAACTGGTAGATGCGCTTACGATACTCGAAAAAGAAAAAGGAATTTCGCGGGATGTGCTCGTTGAAGCCATCGAAGCCGCGCTTGTATCGGCATACCGCCGCAATTTTAACCAGGCACAGAATGTAAGGACGGATTTAAATCTGGCGAACGGGACGATCCGTGTATTCGCACGCAAAGACGTGGTTGAAGAAGTATTTGACCCGCGCCTTGAAATCTCGCTTGAAGATGCCCAGAAAATCAATCCGTCTTATGAAATCGGCGATGTTGTCGAATTGGAAGTCACGCCGAAAGATTTTGGCCGGATCGCCGCACAGACAGCGAAACAGGTTGTCACGCAGCGCGTCCGGGAAGCGGAACGGGGAATCATTTACAATGAATTTATCGACCGTGAAGACGAGGTCATGACCGGGATTGTGCAGCGGAAAGATCCGCGTTTTACGTATGTCAGCCTCGGAAAAACAGAAGCGCTGCTGCCGCCGGGGGAACAATCCCCGAATGAAACGTATAACCCGCATGACCGGATTAAGGTCTACATTACAAAAGTGGAACGGACAACAAAGGGGCCGCAAATTTTTGTCTCGCGCACCCATCCCGGCCTTTTAAAACGGCTGTTTGAACTTGAAGTGCCGGAAATATACGATGGCATCGTGGAAATCCGTTCGATCGCCCGCGAAGCAGGGGACCGTTCGAAAATTTCGGTTTACACTGACCGCCCGGAAGTTGATCCTGTCGGCGCATGCGTCGGGCCTAAAGGGCAACGCGTCCAGGCGATTGTAAATGAACTACACGGGGAAAAGATTGATATTGTAAAATGGTCGGATGATCCGTCTAAATTTGTAGCAAACGCGTTAAGCCCTGCAAAAGTGCTTGATGTGCTTGTTGATGAAAATAATAAGGCTACAACGGTCATCGTTCCGGATTACCAGTTGTCGCTTGCAATCGGGAAACGCGGCCAAAACGCCCGGCTTGCCGCGAAACTCACAGGCTGGAAAATTGATATTAAGAGCGAAACGGATGCAAGGGGTTTAGGCATTTATCCTCGTTCTGAAACTGCCGGTGATATCGACGGAGAAGGACCGGAGCTTTTTGAAGATGGCGATCCAGGCCGTACTCCCGAAGCACTGGCCGTACCGGATGCGAAAGAAGCGGATCTGCCTGAAAACGGCGGGAAAGATGAAGAGATCGAATAAGGAGTGGGGCTGATGGCGACACGTAAGAAAATTCCGATGAGAAAATGCGTGGCAACGGGAGAAATGAAACCAAAAAAAGAAATGGTCCGTATCGTCCGTTCCAAGGAAGGCGATGTTTCGATTGACCCGACCGGGAAAAAGTCAGGAAGAGGCGCCTATCTTTCAAAAGACGAGGAAGCGGTGCTTTTGGCAAAGAAAAAAGATATTCTCTCATCCCATCTTGGTGCCGCTATAGACGATGCTTTTTACGATGAAATCATGGCGTTTATTCAAAAGGAAAAAAAGGAGAATAAACAAAAATCATGAACGGGAAGCAGGCGATGTCCCTTTTAGGCCTTGCGTTCAAGGCAGGAAAGATTGTTTCGGGAGAGGAGCCTGTCCTGAAAGAAATCCGGGCAGGCCAGGCAAAACTTGTATTGCTTTCAAAAGATGCCTCATCCAATACGTCAAAAAAGATGTTAGACAAATGCCGTTTCTATCATGTGCCTGTACGGTGGATAGAGACGAGGGAAATGCTAGGAAAAGCCATTGGGAAAGAGGCGAGAGTCGCAGTTGCAGTAAGTGACCGCGGATTTGCGGAAAAACTTGCTGAACTGCTCGATGAATCATAGGTGGGGGTGACGACATGAGCAAAATACGTGTTTACGAATATGCGAAAGCTCATCATACATCAAGCAAGGAAATTATCACGAAACTAAAACAAATGAATATAGAGGTATCCAATCATATGTCAATGATCGATGGGGAAACAGTAAGGAAGCTGGATTCGGTTTACAGCGGCAACAAACAGCAAGATGGCAAGAAAAACGGGCAAAACGGTCCGTACGGAAAAGAAAGAAGTACCAGGACCGAAAATGGGGACCGGCAAGGAAACAAACCTGAAAACCGCACCCGGCACGAAAACCAGAAGCAAAATCGCGGAACCGGCGAGAACCGGGCAAACGGAAACGGCCAAAACAGCAAAAACCAAGGGAACAGTGGAAACAGCAGAAATAATAGCAATAACCGTGCTGGCGGCAGCAACCGCAGCGATGGGAGGAGCGGAACGGGCGGCAATAACCGCACGGGCGGCAACAACCGGAATAACGGAAACGGCCAAACCGCAAGCAACAACCGGAATAACGGGAACGGCCAAACCGCAAGCAACAACCGGAGTAACGGGAACGGCCAGGCCGCAAGCAACAACCGGAATAACGGAAACGGCCAGGCCGCGGGCAACAACCGGAATAACGGAAACAGCCAGGCCGCGGGCAACAACCGGAATAGCGGGAACAGCGGAAACAGCCGGAGCAACGGGAATAACCGAAACGGCGGCAACGGAAACCGCGGCAATAACGGAAACCGCGGCAACAATGGACGGCCGTTCAACAAACAAAAGAAAAATAACCGGAAAAATAAAAACTTCAAACCGCAGCCGCAACCGGTCCAAAAGGTAAAAGAACTGCCTGAAAAAATTACGTTCACAGAATCGCTGACCGTTGCGGAACTTGCGAAGAAGCTCTACAGGGAACCTTCCGAAATCATTAAAAAACTGTTCCTGCTCGGCGTTGTGGCAACGATCAACCAGCAGCTTGACAAAGATGCCATTGAACTGATTGCTTCGGAATACGGTGTTGAAGTGGAAGAAGAAGTGATCGTTGACCAGACGGATCTGGAAACGTATTTTACGGAAGACCGTGAAGAAGACCTCGAAGTCCGCCCGCCGGTTGTCACCATTATGGGCCATGTTGACCATGGGAAAACGACAACGCTCGATTTCATCCGCCATACAAAAGTCACCGCCGGAGAAGCAGGCGGGATTACCCAGCATATCGGTGCATACCAGGTGAAAGTAGGCGGCAAAAAGATTACATTTTTAGACACCCCGGGGCATGAAGCATTTACAACGATGCGTGCGCGGGGGGCGCAGGTGACGGACATTACCGTGCTTGTTGTCGCGGCGGATGACGGCGTGAAGCCGCAAACAGTGGAAGCCATTAACCACGCAAAAGCAGCCGGCGTGCCGATCATTGTTGCGGTCAATAAAATTGATAAACCGACAGCGAACCCCGAACGGGTCATGCAGGAACTGACGGAATACAATCTGGTTCCGGAAGACTGGGGCGGGGATACGATTTTTGTCCCGATTTCCGCGCTAACCGGCGAAGGGATTGACAATCTGCTTGAAATGATTTTGCTTGTCAGCGAAGTGGAAGAACTGAAAGCAAACCCGAACCGCCGCGCACTCGGCTCGGTCATTGAAGCGCGCCTCGATAAGGGCAGGGGCCCGGTTGCCACTTTGCTCGTGCAAAACGGCACCTTGCGCATCGGCGACCCGATTGTCGTCGGCCACACTTACGGGCGCGTCCGTGCGATGGTCAATGATCTTGGCCGCCGCGTAAAAGAAGCAGGGCCGTCCACGCCTGTTGAAATTACCGGTTTAAATGATGTGCCGGAAGCCGGCGACCGTTTTGTTGTCTTTGAAGATGAGAAAACAGCCCGCCAGGTCGGGGAAGCACGGAAACAACAGGCTGTCCAGGCGCACCGCAACGAAACCGCGCGTGTCAGCCTCGACACGCTGTTTGAGCAAATGAAGCACGGGGAAATGAAAGAATTAAATGTGATTGTCAAAGCGGATGTGCAAGGTTCCGTGGAAGCATTGACCGACGCTTTGCAAAAGATTGATGTGGAGGGCGTCAACATTAACGTCATCCATACAGGCGTCGGCGCCATTAATGAATCCGATGTGACGCTTGCTTCCGCTTCCAATGCGATTATTATCGGCTTTAACGTCCGCCCGGATAACAACGCCAAACGCGCAGCCGAAACGGAAAAAGTGGATATCCGCCTGCACCGCATCATCTATAAAGCGATCGAAGAAATTGAATCTGCGATGAAAGGCATGCTTGATCCGGAATACAAAGAAAAAATCATCGGCCAGGTTGAAGTGCGGCAGACATTTAAAGTATCACGGATCGGCACGATTGCGGGCGGCTATGTCACAGACGGAAAAATCACCCGTGACAGCGGTGTGCGCGTCATCCGTGACGGCGTGGTCATTTATGAAGGTGTAATTGATACGCTGAAACGCTATAAAGATGACGTGAAAGAAGTCAACCAGGGATATGAATGCGGGATTACGATTAAAAACTTTAATGACATCAAAGAAGGAGATGTCATTGAGTCCTTTATCATGGAGGAAATTGAAAGAGCATGATTGGGAGCGCCCGTTGCGAATTCCGCATTTACGATGCCCGTTCATTGAAAGAAAAAAGGGCAGTGCTGCAAAGAATATTGACGCGGCTGAAGCAAAAATATAACGTTGCAGCCGGTGAAATGGATTTCCAGGATATCTGGCAGCGGACCCTCGTTGAAGTCGTGACCGTTGCTTCGAGCCGGGCGGCGGCTGAAAGAGAATTGCAGCGGGCAATTCAGTTTCTGGATTCCTTTCCTGAATGGGAACGGCTTGAAACAAATATTGAATGGCTATAAATGAGGTGTGAGTGATGAATCTTCGTGCAAACAGGGTTGGCGAGCAAATGAAAAAAGAGCTGAGCGACATTATCGGACGAAAACTGAAAGATCCGCGTGTCGGCTTTGTCACTGTAACCGATGTGGAAGTAACAGGCGATCTTCAGCAGGCAAAAGTGTATCTGACCGTCCTTGGCGATGAGGAACAAAAGAAAGACACTCTTGACGGCCTGGAAAAAGCGAAAGGCTTTATCCGCTCGGAAGTTGGCAAAAGAATCCGGCTCCGCAAAACACCTGAACTGATTTTTGAAATCGATGAATCCATCGAATACGGCAACCGCATTGAGACGCTGATAAAAAAAATCCATGACACGGATGAATGAATGTTTCAGGAAACTGATCGGGGCCGGGACACGGTCCGGTCAGTTTCCTTTTTTAGGGTGATTTTATTGGATTTGCGAAAGGAAGTGGCGCCATGGATGGTATTTTACCGCTCTGGAAACCGGCGGGGATGACCTCCCATGACTGTGTTTTTAAAATCCGGAAGCTTTTCGGCACAAAAAAAGCAGGCCATACCGGCACGCTTGATCCGGATGTGGAAGGGGTGCTCCCGGTTTGCATCGGGCGTGCGACAAAGATTGCCGAATATCTTCAGGATGCCGGCAAAACTTACGAAGGCGAAGCAACGATCGGGGTTTCAACGACGACAGAGGATGCTTCCGGCGACATCATTGAAAAAAAAGAAATTGGCCGTCCGATCAGCCGGGAAGAAATTTTAGCCGCACTCGCTTCGCTTACCGGGCATATTACCCAAATCCCGCCGATGTTTTCCGCCGTCAAAGTGAACGGGAGAAGGCTGTATGAATATGCGCGGGCGGGCATCGAAGTGGAACGCCCTAAAAGGGATGTGGAAATCTACAGCCTTGAACTATTGGACGGGCGGGAGTGTTTTGAAGGGCCGGTTGTATCGTTCCGTTTCCGCGCTTCATGCAGCAAAGGGACGTATATCCGCACGCTTGCTGTTATGATCGGGGAAAAGCTCGGCTATCCCGCACATATGTCCAATCTTACAAGAACGGAAGCCGGCGGTTTTTCAAAGGAACAATGCGCCACATTTCAGGAGATCGAAAAAGCCGTGGAAACAGGCATCAAGGAAAGCCTGCTCTTCCCGCTGGAGGCCGGGATCCGCCATTTGCCGAAATGGGAAATTAGTGATACATTAGCAGAGAAAGTAAAGAACGGTGCCGTGTTGAAAAAACCGGAGACTTGGCCGGAAACGGGAGACAGGCTTGCTGTCTTTTTCCGCGGAAAAATGCTCGCGGTATACGTGGCGTATCCCGGCCGGCCCGGCTTTATCAAACCGGCGAAAGTGTTGTAAAAAGCCTTCCGGGTATAAAACGGGAAGGCGGCTGCTTCAATTTGTAAAAGGGAAAAGGTGAGAAATTTTGAAAACTATAACGGTCCATCATCCCCATTCCTTTAAGCCCGGCGATTTTCCGCCGCTTGCCATCGCATTGGGTTATTTTGACGGCATCCATCTCGGGCATCAGAAAGTGATCAAAACAGCCCGCGGGATCGCTGAAAAAAACGGATGGAAGAGTGCCGTCATGACATTTGAACCCCATCCTTCCGTTGTACTGGGAAAGAAAAAGGATGGCATTGAACTGATTACACCGCTTGAAGACAAGATCAAGCTAATCGAAAAACTGGGCGTCGATTACCTGTTTGTCGTCCGTTTTACCTCCCGTTTTGCATCTCTTTTGCCGCAGCAATTTGTCGACCAGTATCTGGCCGCACTCGGCGTGAAACATGTTGTTGCCGGTTTCGATTATACATACGGCAAATTTGGGAAAGGCAATATGGAGAATCTCCCTGAATATGCAAACGGCAGGTTCGGGATTACGGTGATCGAAAAACTGGCCCTTGAAAATACCGGGGAAAAAGTCAGCTCCACCCTGATCCGGTCAAAAATCAGGGAAGGAAAAGTCGGGGAAGTGAAGCCGCTGCTCGGGCGCGATTACGAGATCAAAGGCATCGTCGTCCATGGCGAAAAACGGGGCCGGCAGCTCGGATTCCCGACGGCAAATCTACAGCTCACCGCGCCGTATATGCTGCCGCCGAACGGGGTATACATTGTGCAAATGAAAGTCGCAGATACATGGCATAACGGCTTATGCAGCGTCGGCTACAATCCTACGTTTAAAAATCCGGAAGAATATGAAAAAACGACAGAAGTGTATCTGCTTGATTTTTCCGACACCATTTACGGGGAAGAAGTAGTTGTCAAATGGCTTGCGCGCATCCGCGAAGAGAAAAAGTTCGCCCGCGTTGAGGACTTGATTGAAGAAATGAAACGGGATGAAACGGCGGCAAGGCGTTACTTTGAAAAACAGGGAACTGCCACTTGAGTTTTATGCGAAAAAGTAGTATTCTATTACAGTACCGGAACCTGTGCTTGGCAGCGCGACTCACCGACGCCTGCTCGGCAACAGGGGATAGGAAACAGAGGAGGTGAACAGGATGGCGATTTCAAAAGAACGTAAAAATGAAATCATCAACCAATTTAAAATCCACGAGAACGATACCGGTTCTCCGGAAGTGCAAATTGCTGTATTGACAGAAGAAATCAACAAATTGAACGATCATTTGCGTGTCCATAAAAAAGACCACCATTCACGCCGCGGCTTGATGAAAATGGTAGGGAAACGGCGTAATTTGTTGACCTATCTGCGCAATAAAGATGTGCATCGTTACCGTGAATTGATTAACCGGCTGGGCTTGCGCCGATAAAAAAATGCAGAATGCAAAAAGCGGGAGTATTCCCGCTTTTTTGCAATGTGTTTTTCCTCCCTCAAATTTTGGGACAGATGTATTTCAAATTGCCGCCGGGTTTCCCGTACTGCCCCGGCGCGGCTTGTACATACATAGCAAACGGTTGGTTCGTTTTTGAATCATTACCCGCGCTTATCTTTTCATGAATGTGAAACAATATATGCAAAAAGAAAGGAGATTTTGATCTGTATGGTACAGGATAAACATACCTATACGATAGATTGGGCCGGCCGCCCGCTCACCGTGGAAATCGGTCAGCTCGCAAAACAGGCAAACGGTGCTGCGCTCGTCCGTTACGGCGAAACGGCTGTCCTCAGTACAGCAACCGCTTCTAAAGAACCGAAAAATGTGGACTTTTTTCCACTGACCGTAAATTATGAGGAACGGCTTTACGCTGTCGGGAAAATTCCGGGCGGTTTTATCAAAAGAGAAGGGCGCCCGAGCGAAAAAGCCATTTTGTCAAGCCGGCTGATTGACAGGCCGATCCGCCCGCTCTTTGCCGACGGCTTCCGCAATGAAGTGCAGGTCGTCAGCATGGTCATGAGCGTCGACCAGGACTGCACGCCGGAAATGGCAGCAATGCTCGGGTCTTCGCTTGCGCTTTCCGTCTCCGATATTCCGTTTGAAGGCCCGATTGCCGGCGTCATCGTCGGAAGGGTGGACGGCAAGTTCCTCATTAACCCGACTGTGGAACAGATGGAAAAAAGCGATATCCATTTAACCGTCGCAGGCACAAAAGACGCCATTAATATGGTCGAAGCGGGCGCGAAAGAAGTGCCGGAAGAAGTGATGCTTGAAGCGATTATGTTCGGGCATGAGGAAATCAAGCGCCTGATTGCTTTCCAGGAAAAAATTGTGGCTGAAATCGGGAAAGAGAAAATGGCTGTCGAATTGTTTGAACTCGACGAAGAACTGGTGGAAAAAGTCAGCGGCATGTGCCGGGATGAGATGATCGAAGCCATCCAGGTCCATGAAAAGAAAGCGCGCGAAGAAGCGATCAGAGAAGTGGGCGATGAAGTGCTCACCCGGTTTGAAGCGGAAGAAGCCGATGAAGAAACGGTCAAGCAGGTTAAACAAATTTTGCACGATATTGAAAAAGAAGAAGTCCGCAAGCTGATTACAGTCGATAAAATCCGCCCGGACGGCCGCAAAATCGATGAAATCCGGCCGCTCTCCTCCGAAGTCGGGGTTTTGCCACGCACGCACGGTTCCGGGTTGTTTACTCGCGGGCAAACACAGGCTTTAAGCATTTGTACGTTAGGCGCTTTAGGCGATGTGCAAATTTTGGACGGGCTCGGCATTGAAGAGTCGAAACGGTTTATGCACCATTACAATTTCCCTTCGTTCAGCGTCGGGGAAACCGGGCCGATGAGAGGGCCGGGCCGCCGCGAAATCGGGCACGGGGCACTGGGCGAGCGTGCGCTGGAACCGGTCATTCCGGATGAAAAAGAATTTCCGTACACGATCCGACTTGTATCCGAGGTGCTGGAATCGAACGGATCCACTTCACAGGCAAGCATTTGCGCTTCCACCCTTGCGATGATGGATGCCGGCATTCCGATTAAAGCGCCGGTTGCCGGGATTGCGATGGGACTTGTGAAATCCGGTGAACATTATACGATTTTAACCGATATCCAGGGCATGGAAGACCATCTCGGCGATATGGACTTTAAAGTGGCCGGCACATCCAAAGGCGTCACCGCGCTGCAAATGGATATTAAAATTGCAGGGCTGTCGAGGGAGATACTGGAAGAGGCGCTGCAGCAGGCGAGAAAGGGCAGAATGCAGATTCTCGACCATATGATGTCGACGATTTCGAAAACACGCGACCATTTGTCCGTTTATGCGCCGAAGATTTTAACCATGACAATCCATCCGGATAAAATCCGCGACGTCATCGGGCCAAGCGGCAAACAAATCAATAAAATCATTGACGAAACCGGCGTGAAAATTGACATTGAACAGGACGGCACCATCTTTATTTCTTCGACGGACGAAGACGCAAACAACAAAGCGAAGCAATTGATTGAAGATATCGTCCGGGAAGTCGAAGTCGGCAAGGTTTACCTCGGCAAAGTCAAACGGATCGAAAAATTCGGCGCTTTTGTGGAAATCTTTAACGGCAAAGACGGCCTCGTCCACATTTCCGAGCTCGCCGAAGAACGCGTCCGGAAAGTCGAAGATGTTGTCAAGATCGGCGATGAAATTCTGGTCAAGGTGACGGATATTGACAGCCACGGGCGCATCAACCTTTCCCGCAAAGCCGTTTTAAAGGAGCAGCAAAAAAAAGAAAATAAATCGTGATGAAAGTCAGGGAGCCCTGGCTTTTTTTATTTGTCCCGCGTGCCCGTTCTATGCCCCTTCCCCATTTCATACTTTTTTTAAAGAAGGGGGAAAATAACGTGAATAAAGCAAAACGCTTGATTGCGCTTGGCTTGATTGCTATTCTAGCATTGTTGCTTGCGGGAAATCCGCTTTCCGCCCGGTATTTAAGGGAGCGGGCCGCTTTTAGCACACAAGAGAACGAGCTTCAGGAAAAAATTGAACAGGCTGCAAAACGATTTTACCGCCCGCCGGAAAATGCCCGGATTGACAGGGTTTGGAAGGCGGTCCCCGGCTACAATGGGGTGGAAGTGGATCAAAAAGCTTCTTACTTGAAAATGAAACAGGACGGCCGTTACGACGAACGCAAACTGGTGTTTAAACAAATTCCCCCTGCCGTCCACCTTGGAGATCTGGATCCGGCCCCTGTCTATACGGGAAATCCCGATAAACCAATGGTTGCTTTTTTAATCAATGTCGCATGGGGAAATGAATATTTGCCGGATATGCTAAAAACTTTAAAAAAACATCATCTTCATGCTACCTTTTTCTTAGAGGGGCGATGGGCAAAAGAAAACCCTGAGCTTGCCCGCATGATTATAAGCGGCGGGCATGAAACCGGGAACCATTCCTATACCCACCCCGATTTTAGCACTTTGCCGGAATCAAAGATCAAAAGCCAGCTGGTGAAGACAAACCGGGTGCTTGAAGCGATTACGGAAGAAAAAGTGAAGTGGTTTGCCCCGCCGAGCGGCAGTTACCGGGATGAAGCGGTAAGCATCGCAAAATCAATGGGAATGGAAACGATCATGTGGACGGTCGATACGGTCGACTGGCAAAACCCCTCCCCAGGGGCGATTGTAGAGCGCGTAATCGCAAAAGCACAGGGCGGTTCGCTTATTTTAATGCATCCGACCGCTTCCACAGCAAAAGCATTGGAACCGTTGATTGTCAAGCTGGAAAAGAAAAATTTACAAATCGGGACCGTTACAAAATTGCTCGATGAGGAAAGAATCATTAAAAATGAGGACGGAACGTTTTTAGACAGCGAAAAGGATCCCGCTGATACAAAAGACGGCACAGAGTGAAATGAGACTTTCGAGGAGGCACAACATGATACAAAAATATACTTGCAATAACGGCTTAAGGATTGTACTGGAAGAAATTCCAACTGTCCGTTCGGTTGCGATCGGCATTTGGATCGGCACCGGTTCGAGAAATGAAAATGAAAAAAACAACGGCATTTCCCATTTTCTTGAGCATATGTTTTTCAAAGGGACAGAAAAAAGGAGCGCAAAAGACATTGCCGAGGCCTTTGATGCCATTGGCGGCCGGGTGAATGCTTTTACGTCGAAAGAATATACATGCTTTTATGCGAAAGTGCTCGACACGCACGCGCCGCTCGCGCTTGACATTCTGTCGGACATGTTTTTCCACTCCACTTTTTCAGAAGAAGAAATGGAACGGGAAAAAAGCGTTGTCAATGAAGAAATCAAAATGTATGAAGATACGCCGGACGATATTGTCCACGATTTGCTTGGCAAGGCCATTTATGAAAACCATCCGCTCGGCTATCCGATTTTAGGGACGGAAGAAACGCTTGCATCGTTTACGAGCGACGATCTCCATCAGTATGTATATGATATGTATACCCCTGACCGCGTTGTCGTCTCCGTTGCCGGCAATGTGCCGCCGTCTTTCGTAAGGGAGATTGAAGCCTTGTTCGGCTCCTATGAAGGCGGGAAGGCAGAGACGGGCGGCGAAACGGCCGTTTTTCATACGAATGACCTTGCACGCAAAAAAGAAACAGAACAGGCCCATCTCTGCCTCGGATTTGAGGGGAAGAAAATCGGCAGTGACGATATTTATGAGCTGATTGTCCTGAATAATATATTAGGCGGCAGCATGTCCTCCCGCCTTTTCCAAAATGTGCGGGAACAGCGGGGGCTTGCATATTCGGTGTATTCCTACCATACCGCCTATAAGGACAGCGGCATTTTAACGATTTACGGCGGAACGGGCGCCTCCCAATTGGACGAGCTGTTTGAGACGGTACAGGAGACGCTGCAGACGTTGAAAGCAAAAGGGGTAACAGAAAAAGAAGTGCGAATCTGCAAAGAACAGTTAAAAGGGAGCCTCATGCTCAGCCTGGAGAGCACAAACAGCCGCATGAGCCGGAACGGAAAGAACGAACTGCTGTTAAAGAAGCACCGTTCGCTTGATGAAATGCTCGAGGAAATCGACCGCGTCACCGTGGAAAAAGTCAATGCCTGTGCGCGGGAGATTTTCTCCAAACCGTATTCGGCCTCTTTAATCAGCCCGGACGGAAAATTGCCGGAGCGGTTGTCTTAAAAACGGCATATCTTTTCCATCCCCCGCATAAAATGGAATCAGTCCATGAGAGAAAGAAGGGGGAATATGCGGCTCAGCGAACTCAGCGGAAAAGAAATGGTTGATTTTAAAAAAGCGGAACGGCTCGGGGTATTGGGCTCCACGGACCTTGAAATTGATGAAGCGAGCGGAAAAGTGGAGGCCCTGATCATCCCGGTCGGAAGGCGGTTTAAAAAACAGGCGAACGAGATCCGTGTCCCGTGGAACCGGATCAGAACGATTGGTGCCGATATGATGATTTTGGAAGTGCCTGAAAACCAGTACAGCTATTAAAAAGGCAAAGAAGCATGCCGGGTGCCCCGGCATTTTTCTTTGCCTTTTTTCACAAAAAACATGCTGCCGCCATAAGATATGGGGAATCCCCCATGCACATGGAAAAGAAGGTGAGGCATTTGTTGACCGGCGTCCAAATTGCCATCATAGGCGGAGATGCACGCCAGCTGGAAGTGATCCGGAAACTTGCGGATCTCGATGCGAAAATTTCATTGATCGGATTTGAACAGCTCGATTTTGTGTATTCCGGCGTCACGAAAGAAAAATTTAAAGATATCCGGTTTTCGGAAATGGATTGCGTCATTTTGCCGATTACCGGGACAGCGGACGACGGGAAAATCGATTTGATTTTTTCGAACGAAGAAGTTGTGCTGACCGGTGATATGCTGGCTGAAACGCCGCCTTATTTTACGATCTATACCGGCATCAGCAATCCGTATTTGGAACAAATTGCTAAAAAAGCGGGCCGCCGCCTTGTGAAACTATTCGAGCGGGACGATGTGGCAATCTATAATTCGATTCCGACCGTCGAAGGAACGATCATGATGGTCATTCAGAACACGGAATTTACGATTCACGGCTCAAATGTTGCCGTCCTCGGCCTTGGCAGGGTGGGAATGAGCGTTGCCCGGGCTTTCCGCCATCTCGGCGCGAAGGTGAAAGTCGGCGCGAGAAAAAGCGAACATCTTGCGAGGATAACGGAGATGGGACTTGTGCCTTTTCATTTAAACGATCTTGAACAGGAAGTAAAAGACATTGACATCTGCATTAATACGGTTCCGCACCTGATTGTGAACGCATCCGTTATCCAAAAGATGCCTTCGCATACGCTCATTCTGGATATTGCTTCCAAACCGGGCGGAACGGATTTCCGGTATGCCGAAAAGCGCGGCATTAAAGCAATGCTGGCGCCGAGCCTGCCTGGCATTGTCGCGCCGAAAACAGCCGGGCGGATACTCGGGAATGTGCTCGGCCGGCTGATTGAAGAAGACGTTTTAAAAAGAAAGGGGTCATCGCCATGGATGTAAAGGGAAAAAGAATCGGCTTCGGCTTAACCGGCTCCCATTGCACTTATGCGGCCGTTTTTCCTGAAATCGAAAAGCTTGTGGCATTGGGGGCGGAAGTTATCCCGGTGGTCACGCACACGGTGAAAACGACGGATACAAGATTCGGAAAAGGCTCAGAATGGGTGGAAAAAATTGAAAAATGCACCGGGCAAAAAGCGATTGATTCGATTGTCGAGGCCGAGCCGCTCGGGCCAACCCTCCCGCTCGACTGCATGGTGATTGCGCCCCTGACCGGATTTACGATGAGCAAACTGGCGAACGCGCTCACGGATTCCCCGGTGCTGATGGCCGCCAAAGCGACGCTCCGCAATTTGAAACCGGTTGTGCTCGGCATTTCGACCAATGATGCGCTCGGATTAAACGGCGTGAATTTGATGCGGCTGATGGCAACAAAAAATATTTATTTTATTCCGTACGGGCAGGACGACCCGGACAACAAACCAAATTCAATGGTGGCGAGAATGACTGCCCTTGCCGATACGGTTTCGCTTGCACTCGAGGGGAAACAAATCCAGCCTGTCATTGTCGAACGTTTCCGCGACGGAAAATCGCCTTGAAAACGATTTAAAATTTAAAAAATACACACGGTGCCGGAAGACTTGTGATACAATAATAGCTATAAAAATGAATTTGGTTTTGGAATTGGAAGGGGAATACGCCAATGGCAAACACATCAGGTTATCACGTAGCCGTTGTCGGGGCAACCGGCGCTGTCGGCCAGCAAATGATTAAAACTTTGGTAAACCGCAAATTTCCGTATAACAAATTGACGCTGCTGTCATCTTCGCGTTCCGCCGGCAAAAAAATAACGGTAAACGGGGAAGAAATCACGGTCCGGGAAGCGGTGCCGGAAAGCTTTGAAGGCGTGGATATCGCCCTTTTCAGCGCAGGCGGGGGCGTGTCGAAAAAGTTTGCGCCGGAAGCGGTGAAACGCGGGGCAATTGTAATCGATAATACGAGCGCCTTCCGCATGGACCCGGAAGTGCCGCTTGTGGTCCCGGAAGTAAACGAAGAAGACATTCAAAAACATAACGGCATTATCGCCAATCCGAACTGTTCGACGATCCAGATGGTTGTTGCGTTGGAACCCGTCCGCAAAAATTTCGGCCTGAAGCGGGTGCTCGTTTCCACATACCAGGCTGTCTCCGGTTCGGGCGCGGCTGCCATCCGGGAGCTGAACGACGAGACGAAGGCGCTCATTGAAGGGCGGGCTTACGAGCCGCAGGTACTGCCGGTAAAGGGCGACAAGAAGCATTACCAGATTGCGTTTAATGCCATCCCGCAAATCGATGTGTTTACGGACAACGGCTTTACATTTGAAGAAATGAAAATGATCAATGAAACGAAAAAAATCATGCATATGCCGGAATTAAAAGTTTCCGCCACATGCGTCCGGATTCCTGTTGCAACCGGCCACTCGGAATCTGTTTATTTTGAAACCGAAAAGGGCGGCACAAGTGCCGGTCAGATCCGGGAAGTGCTCGCGTCTGCGCCCGGTGTTGTGCTGGAAGATCGCCCCGAAGAACAGATTTACCCGATGGCTGTCAATGCGGTCGGCAAGTATGACACTTTTGTCGGGCGGATCCGCAAAGACCCGGATGAAGACAACGGATTCCATATGTGGGTTGTTTCCGATAATTTGCTGAAAGGCGCTGCCTCAAATTCCATCCAGATTGCGGAAAGCCTGATTAGGATGGGGCTCATCTGATTGGGGGGCAATTTAGGCTGACCTTTTTGCAATATTGGTGATAAGATATAGGGAAAGCGAAGTTTATGCCGGAATCCGGTAATCGGAGAGGGTTCCATTTCCCGATATATTTTATGGACACGTATGCCAAAAAATATGCCGCGGCTTTTTCCGGCCGGGAAGGGAACGGTTTAAAAACGGCCGGCCCTTTAAACATGGCTTTGGCAAAAAACCGGCCGGCAAAGCCCGCTCGTTACCGGAATCACTGTTCTTATTTATCAGTTTATAACAGAGGTGTTCTTCATTGAAAATCGTTGTCCAAAAATTTGGCGGCACATCCGTACGGGATCATGATGCAAGAATGCATGCCAAACATCATGTAGAAAAAGCACTGGAAGAAGGCTATAAGGTGGTTGCCGTCGTTTCGGCGATGGGCCGCAAAGGGGAACCGTATGCAACCGATACGCTCCTGTCGCTCGTTGGCGGGTCCGAAACCTGTTTAAACAGACGAGAGCAGGATTTGCTGTTGTCAACCGGCGAAATTATCTCCAGCCTTGTGTTTGCCAATATGTTAAACGCGCACGGCATCAGCGCTTGCGCCCTGACCGGCGCGCAAGCCGGTTTCCGCACGAACGCGGAGCATACCAATGCGAAAATTACGGACATGAAGTGCGACCGCGTCCTGCGTGAACTGAAACTGCACGATGTTGTCGTGGTTGCAGGATTTCAGGGGGCCGCAAAAAACGGGGACGTAACCACGCTCGGGCGCGGGGGCAGCGACACATCCGCTGCAGCGCTCGGTGCTGCGCTTCAAGCGGAGTGGATTGATATTTTTACCGATGTGGAAGGCATCATGACAGCTGACCCGCGGATTGCCGAAAATGCGCGGAAGCTTCAGGTGGTCACGTATAACGAGGTCTGCAATATGGCTTACCAGGGCGCAAAAGTGATCCACCCGCGCGCCGTTGAAATCGCGATGCAGTCAAAAGTGCCAATCCGCATCCGGTCCACTTATTCCGACGATATCGGTACGCTTGTCACATCTTTAAGCCACCGCCAGAAACTCGGGACCGATATAAAAGAACGCACCGTTACCGGGATTGCGCATGTACCGAATGTTTCGCAGATCAAAGTATATGCAAAAGACGGGCAGTATGATTTGCAGACGGTTGTGTTTAAAGCGATGGCAGCTGAAAATATCAGTGTCGATTTTATCAATATTTCCCCGACAAGCGTTGTCTACACGGTTTCCGGAGAAGTGGCAAACCGGGCTGAAGCAGTGCTGAAAAAACTGGGGCATGAACCGGCAATTGAACGGAACTGCGCCAAAGTATCAATTGTCGGTGCCGGGATTGCGGGCGTGCCGGGCATTACGTATAAAATCGTGTCGGCGCTTTCCGAAAAAGGGATCCGGATTTTACAGTCTGCTGACAGCCACACGACCATCTGGGTGCTGGTGAAGCAGGAAGATCTCGTTACAGCGGTCAATGCCCTTCATGATGCCTTTAGTTTAGAAAGCGAAACGGAAACGTATGATATTCATGCGTAAAAAATGAAAGATTTTCTGCCGGGTGTTTTTATTTTTCATCTTGCAAAACCCGGCAGGATGAGGAGTGTAAGTATGAGTCGTTTCGGAAAAGTTTCAACGGCAATGGTGACGCCTTTTGACCATAAAGGGAATCTAGATTTGCAAAAGGTGGCAAAGCTGGTTGATTATTTAATTGAAAACGGGACAGAATCTTTGGTCGTTGCGGGAACAACGGGGGAATCCCCGACACTTTCGCCTGAAGAAAAAACCGCGCTGTTCAAGCAGGTTGTGAAAACGTCAAACGGGCGGGTGCCGGTCATTGCTGGAACAGGGAGCAATAACACGTATGCTTCGATCGAATTGACGAAGCGTGCGGAATCATGCGGCGTTGATGCCGTCATGGCTGTCGGCCCGTATTACAACAAACCGAACCAGGCCGGCATGTACGCCCATTTCAAAGCGATTGCGGAATCCACCAGCCTCCCGGTTGTCATTTATAATATCCCGGGCCGGTCGGCTGTCAATATTGAACCGGAAACGATCATCGAACTTTCCAAAATCCCGAATATTGTTGCGGTAAAAGAAGCAAGCGGGAATTTGGATGCGATGGCGCAAATCATTGCCCGTACGCCGGATGATTTTGAATTATACTGCGGGGATGACGGCCTGACGATTCCCGTGCTTTCAATCGGCGGGGCGGGTGTGATTTCGGTTGCTTCCCATGTTGCCGGCCCGGCCATACAGGAAATGGTGCAAGCCTTTTTTGCCGGGGATGTAACAAAAGCGGCAAGGCTGCACCAAAAGCTGCTTCCATTAATGCGCGGTTTGTTTATGGCGCCTAATCCGGCACCGGTCAAAACCGCTTTGCAATTAAAAGGGATGGATGCCGGCGGCGTCCGCCTCCCACTCGTTCCGTTAACAAAAGAAGAACGGGAAACCATTCACCACCTGCTTGGCGATCTTTAAGCAAAAAAACGGCCCTTCCGGAAAAACGGACAGGGTCGTTTTTTTGCTTAAGCGGGTTTTGAAGAAAGCCCCCATGCCGGCTCCAGGGAAAAAAAGCAGGCCCTCTCCCGCCAATCTGCTGGCAAACAGCAGATTGGCGGAAATAGGCAGCATTTGTCGATGGAAATATCACGCTCTCTTCATTGACCGGATATACCCTTTTCGGTTAAGCTATACATAAGAGAAAGGAACGGACAGCAATTTATTTTTACAGGCTCGGAAAGTCTTTTTCGATAGAACCGGGACGGTGCAAGTGGACGTGCGGGCGCCTGGTGCCAGGCATGGCGTTTTAAAAGGGATGCGGCGGAAGAGCCGGCCGCTTATTTTTTATGCCGGGAACTTGGATATGCGTAAGGCCGTATCGGATGGAATCCGGCAACCCCTTGCGATCTATCAAAAAGAAACGTGATTCCTGCTCTAGAATTTCAAACAACACAGGAGGAAAAGAATTTTGCGTAAGGAAAAAAACGAAACCATTAAGGTCATTCCTTTAGGAGGAATTGGTGAAATCGGAAAGAATATGTACGTTGTGGAAACCGGAGAAGACCTGTTTGTGCTTGATGCCGGGCTGATGCTGCCGGAAGACGAAATGCTCGGGATCGATATTGTCATCCCGGATTTTACTTATTTAATGGAAAACAGGCAGCGGATAAAGGGAATTTTCCTGACACACGGGCATGAGGACGCGATCGGCGCCCTGCCATATATCCTGATGAAACTCAACGTGCCGGTGTTTGCCACAAAGTTTACCATCGCGCTGGCGAAAGAAAAATTGAAGGAACTAAAAGTGAAAAAGCATATCCGCTTTAAGGAAATTGATGCCGATACGGTTCTCCATTTTGATGCTGCAGATATTTACTTTTTCAAAACAACACACAGCATTCCCGACTCGATCGGCATTTGCATTTCCACATCGGAAGGCAATATTGTGTATACCGGCGATTTTAAATTTGACCAGGAAATGGGCGGGCATTATCGTTCGGAAATCGGAAAAATGTCAAAAATCGGCGAAGAAGGCGTGCTCCTGTTACTATCCGACAGCACGGAAGCGGAACATCCGGGATATACGACCCATGAGTCTGTTGTGGCGGAAGAAATTACGGATGCTTTCTACGATGCAAAGGGCCGGATTATTATCGCGAGCTTTGCCTCGAACTTAATCAGAGTGCAGCAAGTGCTCGATGCGGCTTCTACTACCGGCCGCAAAGTTGCGTTTGTCGGAAATTATCTTGAAAAAGTATTTAAAATCGCATTAAAATTGGGATACTTGCAGGCCCGGACAGATGACCTCATTATCCCACTGCAGCAAATTTCAAAATACCGGGACGAAGAACTGGCGATTTTGACAACAGGGAGTCAGGGGGAACCGTTTCTCGTCCTTCAAAAAATGGCGAAAAAGAACCATAAGCAGGTCAATATTCAAAAAGGGGATACGGTCATCCTTGCCACAACGCCGTCTCCGGGGCTGGAACTGTTCATGGCGAAAACGATTGACATGCTTTACCGTGCAGGAGCCGATGTTTACGCGGGCAACCGGAAAATCCACGTGACCGGCCACGGCTGCCAGGAAGATTTAAAGCTGATGCTTGATTTAATGAGGCCAAAATACTTTGTCCCGATCCAGGGGGAATACAGGAGCCTGTATGCCCATGCAAAACTGGCGTACAAAACGGGGATGCCGAAAGAATCGGTCATCATCTCAAGCAACGGGGAAGTATTGGAATACAAGCACGGCAAATTCCAGGCGAGCGGCCGGGTTGCTTCCGGCAATATTCTCATTGACGGAATCGGCGTTGGCGATGTCGGCAATATTGTGTTGCGGGACCGCAAACTTTTAAGCCAGGACGGAATATTGGTTGTCGTCGTCACGCTTGATAAAAAGCATAAAAAACTGGCTGCCGGTCCTGAAATTATCTCGCGCGGGTTTGTCTATGTCCGCGAATCCGAAAAGTTGATCAGCCATTCATCCAACATCGTAAAAGAAGTGGTGGAACAGAACACGTCACAAGATGCTTTTGACTGGACGAGTATTAAACAGGGGATCCGCGACCATCTCAGCTCCTTTTTATATGAGCAGACGAAAAGGCACCCGATGATCCTGCCAATTATTATGGAAGTTTGATGCCCATGCCGGACAGAGGGCGGGGCGGGGGTTCCCGCGTGCCCGCCCTCTTTGTGGCACAAGGCCCGCCTGGTGCACCATTAAAAATGCAAGGCAAAGCCCCGCTTCCGGTTCCGGAAACCGCGGGGCTTCCGTATGAAAACCCCTTCCGTGCAAATAATAAGGCGTAAAGGCATTAAGCCCTTACATTACAGGCAAAAGGGGTTTTAGAAAAATGAGCGAACAGCAACCGAATAAAGAAGAACCGAAAGAAGGAAATGCGGCATCCGCGCTTGTAGAGAAAATCCAGCAGCTCGGCCAAACAAATGTGCCGCAGCTCGCGCAGGACTCCAATATCCACTGCCTGGCCATCGTCGGCCAGATTGAAGGGCATCTGCAGCTGCCGCCCCAAAATAAAACGACAAAGTATGAGCATATGATCCCCCAGCTTGTCGCGATTGAACAAAATCCGAAAATTGAAGGGGTGCTCGTCATTCTGAACACGGTCGGAGGGGATGTGGAAGCCGGGCTTGCCATTTCCGAAATGCTTGCATCCCTTTCCAAACCCACTGTTTCGATTGTGCTCGGCGGGGGGCATTCTATCGGCGTGCCGATCGCTGTATCCTGTTCGTATTCCTTTATTGCTGAAACCGCGACGATGACGATTCACCCGATCCGGCTCACAGGCCTTGTCATTGGCGTCCCGCAAACATTTGAATATCTGGATAAAATGCAGGAACGGGTGATCAAGTTTGTGACACGGCATTCGCATGTAGAAGAAGAGGTTTTTAAAGACTTAATGTTTGCGAAAGGGAATTTGACAAGGGATATCGGCACCAATATTGTTGGCCAAGAAGCCGTTGAGTACGGTCTGATTGATGAAGTGGGCGGGATTGGCAAAGCGCTTGGCAAATTAAACAGCCTCATTGAAAAATACCGGGATGAAAAAGGGAAAGAGGGGCTGATCCAATGATTCTCTACACGATGATGCCGCAGGAGCTGATTTTTCCTGAAGATGCAAACGCCTGGAATAAAATTGAAATGTTAAACGTAAAAGGCGTGCCGGTACTGGCGGAGCAGCTTGATGAAGGATACCGGATTACCCGTATTCTCAGCTCCAATCCTTTTGACTATCTGAACCCGGAGCTTGCACCCGGAAATGTGATCCGCCATTTCGGGCCGTAAACCACCCGGGCCGCAAATATGCTATAATATGTTAAAACAAGCAGCCACACAGGCTGCTTTCTTGCATCCTGTTCCGGCAGGCAAAGCTGAAAAATACGTTTTCACTATCGAAGGTGGTTATATGGCGAAAAAAAAGCGGCGCAGAAGAAAAAAAGCTGCTGAACAAATTAAGATAGATTTAAAGTTTGAGTTGCTCGGTATTATCCTGCTTACGCTCAGCATTTTTACCCTTTACCATATCGGCAAAACGGGCACAACCCTGATTCTGTTCTTCCGGTTTTTCTTCGGCCGGCTGTACTGGGTTGCGGTTGCCTCTCTGGTCGTGCTCAGCGTGTTTCTCATGATCAAACGGGCATGGCCTGCATTTTTCACTGTCCGCATGACCGGATTTTATCTTTTATTTGCGAGCGCCCTCCTTTACTGCCATGAGCGGCTTATCGGGTCATTGGCAAAAGCGCATGAACTGTCCGGCAACAGTGCGGTCGTCAATACGATCAGGATCTGGCATCAGGAGGAGCAGATCTGGTGGAAGCTTGTGCTCGGCGGGGATGTGCACGGCAATATTTTCAACACGCAGATCGGCGGCGGCATGGCAGGTGCGGTTTTATATGCGGCTTCCCATTTTTTATTTGACTCGGCGGGTACGAAAATCATTTGCGTTTTACTCGCGCTCATCGCCCTGATGCTTTTAACGGGCAAGCCCGTAAGCCCGTATGTGGATAAGGCACTGGAAGGGCTCTGGCTGTTTTTAAAAAAGCAATGGAACCAGATGAAAACAGAGTTTGGGGCATGGCGGGAAGCCAAAAAAGAAAAACAGGAAAAGAAACGGCAGAAAGCGCCGTTGCAGCCGCAATCCGCCTCCGCAGATGGGGAAGGCCATGACGGGGATGCCGGGCCGGCAAGCGGGGAAACGCCTCCCCCGATTATTTCCAGCTTTACGGAGCAATATGCCGGCGCGGCTCCGCAAGCGGAAGAGGCGCAGCCGGAAACGCCGGATACAGAAGCGGAAGAGGACCATACGCCTCCGATCCAGTTTACGGAATATGAAAATGAAGATTATCAATTGCCGCCCCTGACGCTGTTAAAAAGGCCGCGGGCAGCGGACCAGAGCAGCGAATATAAAGCGATCCATGCCAATGCGGCAAAACTCGAACGGACTTTCCAAAGCTTCGGGGTCAAGGCACGTGTGACACAGGTGCATTTAGGGCCTGCCGTTACAAAATACGAAGTGCACCCCGATGTCGGCGTGAAAGTCAGCAAGATTGTCAGTTTAAGTGACGACATTGCCCTTGCGCTGGCGGCGAAAGATATCCGGATGGAAGCGCCGATCCCGGGGAAATCAGCGATCGGCATCGAAGTCCCGAATAAGGAAATCGCGGTCGTATCGCTCAGGGAAGTGCTCGAAGGAAAGGAAAATAACCCGCAGGCAAAACTGCAGATCGGGCTTGGCCGGGATATTACAGGGCAGGCAGTGCTCGCGGAGCTGAATAAAATGCCCCACCTGCTTGTGGCCGGCGCAACGGGGAGCGGGAAAAGCGTGTGCATTAACGGCATCATTACGAGCATCTTAATGCGCGCCAAACCGCATGAAGTGAAAATGATGATGATTGACCCGAAAATGGTCGAATTGAATGTTTATAACGGTGTCCCGCATTTGCTTGCGCCGGTTGTGACCAATCCGAAAAAAGCTTCCCAGGCGCTGAAAAAAGTCGTGAATGAGATGGAACGGAGGTATGAGCTTTTTTCCCATACCGGCACGCGCAATATCGAAGGATACAACGACCATATTAAAAAAAGCAATATCGAAACAGGGGACAAGCAGCCGCTTTTGCCTTATATCGTTGTCATTATTGATGAGCTTGCCGATTTAATGATGGTGGCAAGCGGCGATGTGGAAGATTCCATTACGCGGCTGTCGCAAATGGCGCGGGCGGCAGGCATTCATCTGATCATTGCCACGCAGCGGCCGTCCGTTGATGTCATTACCGGTGTCATTAAAGCCAACATCCCGTCAAGAATCGCTTTTGCCGTATCTTCGGCGACTGACTCGAGAACGATTTTGGATACGGGCGGCGCGGAAAAACTGCTTGGCCGGGGGGACATGCTGTTTTTGCCGGTCGGGGCTTCCAAACCGGTCCGCGTCCAGGGCGCTTATCTTTCCGATGAAGAAGTGGAAGAAGTCGTTGATTTCGTCATTTCCCAGCAAAAAGCCCAGTACCAGGAAGAGATGATTCCGGAAGAGCCCCAGGACCAGCCGGATTTCGACGACGAATTATATGATGAAGCAGTTCTCTTAATCTCGGAAATGCAGACTGCTTCCGTCTCCATGTTGCAGCGCCGTTTCCGGATTGGCTATACAAGGGCGGCGCGGCTAATTGATGCAATGGAAGCAAGAGGGGTTGTCGGGCCGTATGAAGGCAGCAAGCCGCGTGCGGTTTTGATCCCGAAACCGTCGGAAGAACAGAGCTCGTAGTACGCCAAAGAAAAAGCCTGCGCGCACCGCAGCGGCCGCAAAACGCCGCGGTGCGCGCAGTTTTTACTATTTTCGACAAAAATATAAATTTATGTTTCTTTCGCAATTAAAAAATGATATATTTATGTCGGTAAGCTGGATTCGGTTTCTTTTGAAAAGCCGTTATCCAAAAATAACTTTCCCGGGGGGAACAAAAGTGAAAAAGCGTAAATTTGGTTTGGCTCTTGCCGCTGTCCTGGCAGCAGGGACGCTTCTCGGCGCATGCGGCACAAAGAGCGACAATTCCGGCAGCAAAGGTAAGGACAAGTTTACCGTTGCACTCGTAACCGATACGGGCGGAATTGACGATCGTTCTTTTAACCAGTCGGCATGGGAAGGCCTGCAGCAGTTCGGGAAGGACAATCACTTGTCAAAAGGCAAAGACGGCTTTGACTATCTGCAATCCAAATCGGATGCAGATTACACAACGAATCTGAACACGGCCGTCCGGAAACAGTTTGACCTCGTTTACGGTGTCGGCTACAAGCTGAAGCCGGCCATTGAAAAAATTGCGGATCAGCGTAAAAATACCAATTTCGCAATCATTGACGATGTCATTACCGGAAAGAAAAATGTGGCGAGCATTACGTTTAAAGAACAAGAAGGTTCCTTCCTTGTCGGGGTCGTGGCAGGTATGGCGACAAAAACCAATAAAATCGGATTTATCGGCGGGACAGACAGCGATTTGATCAATAAATTCGCAGCCGGGTTCCGTGCGGGCGTCAAAGCTGCTAATCCGAAAGCAAATGTGCAAATCCAGTATGTCGGCTCGTTTGATGATGCAAGCAAAGGGCAGTCGATGGCTTCAGCAATGTATAAATCCGGCATCGACGTGATTTACCATGCAGCCGGCGGCAGCGGGAAAGGCGTCTTTACAGAAGCGAAAAATATTAAACAGAATGATCCAAACAAAAACGTCTGGGTCATCGGTGTGGACCGCGACCAGGCAGATGAAGGAAAGGTAACGGTTAAAGGAAAGGAATACAATGTAACACTGACTTCAATGGTCAAACGGGTTGATAAGGCAGTCATCGATTTATCGACCAAAGCGAAAGACGGCAAATTTCCGGGCGGGAAAAACATTGTTTACGGCTTGAAAGAAGATGCCATCGGGATTGCGCCGACACAGGACAATTTAACGCCTGAAATGAAATCGGCCGTGAAAGACTGGAAACAAAAGATCATAAACGGGAAAGTAAACATTCCGTCAAAATTAAAATAATCGATCCATCTCACGGGACTGGTTTTTGCCGGTCCCGTGTTAAAAATGTTTAAGAAATGAAACAATTTTAGCCATCCACAAAGGCAGGGCGGATTCCCCGAAGCTGCCGTCTGAAGACGCCATGACGATTGCTTTCTTTAGACCCCAATGGTAAGGAGTGATAAAGGGTGGATTACGTAATTGAAATGCTCCATATTCGCAAAGAATTTCCGGGAATTGTTGCGAACGATGACATCACCCTGCAGGTAAAAAAAGGAGAAATCCACGCGCTGCTTGGAGAAAACGGCGCCGGAAAGTCGACGTTAATGAATGTACTTTTCGGGCTGTATCAGCCGGAAAAGGGAGAAATCCGTGTAAACGGCCAGAAAGTGAACATTACAGATCCGAATGTGGCAAATGATCTCGGCATCGGCATGGTTCATCAGCATTTTATGCTCATTGATAAGTTTACGGTGACTGAAAATATTATACTCGGCAAGGAACCGAAAAAATCCGTTACCATCGATGTCAAAAAAGCGGAACAGCAAGTCCGTGAAATTTCCGACCGTTACGGGCTGGATGTGGATCCGCAAGCGAAAATTTCAGATATTTCCGTCGGCATGCAGCAGCGGGTGGAAATTTTAAAAACGCTGTACCGGGGCGCAGAAATCCTTATTTTTGACGAACCGACGGCCGTGCTTACGCCGCAGGAGATCCATGAACTGATCGGCATTATGAAGACGCTAATCCGAGAAGGAAAATCCATCATTTTAATTACCCACAAATTGAAAGAAATTATGGAAGTATGCGACCGGGTCACCGTCATCCGCAAAGGGAAGGGCATCGGGACGCTTAATGTCCAAGATACAAACCCGCAGGAACTCGCCCATTTAATGGTCGGGCGGGATGTTCTTTTCAAGACGGAAAAAACGGAGGGCCACCCGGGGCAAAATGTGCTTGAAATCGAGCAACTGCATGTGAAAGATTCACGCGGGGTGGAAGCGGTCAGAGGGCTGGATTTAACCGTCAGAGCCGGTGAAATTGTCGGCATTGCCGGTGTGGACGGTAATGGGCAGTCAGAGCTGATTGAAGCGATTACAGGGCTCAGAAAAGCGGACAGCGGCACAGTCCGCCTGAACGGCAAAAACATTACGAACTTAAGGCCGCGCAAAGTAACGGAAGCGGGCGTCGCCCATATTCCCGAGGACAGGCATAAATACGGGCTTGTACTCGATTATACGATCGGGGAAAACATGGTGCTGCAAACGTATTACAAAAAGCCGATGTCCCGTAACGGCATCTTAAATTACAAAGAAATTTATAAAAAGGCAAAATCGATCATTGCAGAATTCGATGTGCGCACCCCGAGCGAATTTACAAAAGCGCGGGCGCTCTCAGGGGGAAACCAGCAGAAAGCGATCATCGGGCGTGAAGTGGACCGCGATCCGGATCTTTTGATTGCGGCACAGCCGACCCGCGGGCTTGATGTCGGGGCAATTGAGTTTATCCACAGGCGGCTGATTGAACAGCGGGACCACGGAAAGGCTGTCCTGCTTGTATCGTTTGAACTGGATGAAATTATGAACTTAAGTGACCGGATTGCCGTCATCTACGAAGGGGCCATCATTGATATTGTCGATCCGAAGCAGACGACAGAACAGGAGCTTGGGCTCTTGATGGCCGGTTCCAAAAAAGAAAGGGAAGGTGAACAAACCAATGTCTAACCGAACATTGAACCTTCTGATCCCTGTCGTGTCTGTCATTCTCGGCCTTTTGGCAGGCGCATTGATTATGCTTGTCAGCGGCTATAACCCGGTGAATGGATATATTGCACTCTGGAACGGCGCTTTCGGCCAGGTTTTTTACGTCGGCGAAACGCTGCGGCTTGCAACGCCCTATATTTTTACGGGGCTTGCGATTGCATTTGCATTCCGGACCGGGTTGTTTAATATCGGGGCTGAAGGCCAGCTGATCGTCGGATGGATTGCGGCTGTCTGGGTCGGCGTTGCTTTTGATCTGCCAAAAGTAATCCACTTGCCGCTCGCAATACTTGCCGCCTGCTGCGCCGGGGCATTTTGGGGATTCATTCCCGGCCTTTTGAAAGCGCGGCTCAGGGTGCACGAAGTCATTGTGACCATTATGATGAATTATATTGCGCTGCACACATCCAACTATTTAATCCGGAATGTGCTTTCAAAGCAGCAGGATACGACACCGCATATTCATCATTCGGCATCCCTTTCGTCTCCTTTTTTTCAGAAGATTACCGACTTTTCCACCTTGCACAATGGCATTTACCTTGCTTTGGTTGCTGTTGTGGTGATGTGGTTTATCATTGAAAAGACCACGCTCGGCTTTGAACTGAAATCGGTCGGGTTTAACCAGAGCGCATCCGAATACGCCGGCATGAGTGTGAATCGCAGCATTATCCTTTCCATGGTCATCTCCGGCGCTTTTGCCGGGCTCGGCGGCGCAATGGAGGGGCTCGGGAATTACGGCTTTGCCTTTTTGCAATCTTCTTTCTCCGGCATCGGGTTTGACGGCATTGCGGTGGCACTGCTCGGCGGGAATACGGCGCCCGGCGTTTTGATCGCAGCTGTTTTATTCGGTGCTTTAAAAGTCGGCTCGCTGAACATGCCGGTCGATGCCAATGTGCCGAATGAGCTGGTCAACATTGTCATTGCTTTGATTATTCTTTTTGTCGCATCCGGCTATATCATCAAATGGTCTCTGGCCCGTTTGAAAAGGGAGGCGAAATAAAATGCATTTCATGACCGCTTTGGAAATCATGATTTCGGCATCTTTACTATCTGCAGCGCCACTTATTTTTACTGCTTTGGGAGGCGTTTTCTCCGAACGTTCCGGCGTGGTGAACATCGGCCTTGAAGGGCTAATGATCATGGGGGCTTTTATATCGATTGTCTTTAACTTAACGTTTTCGCATGCCCTGGGCGCCTGGACGCCGTGGATCGCGGTGCTGGTGGCGATGCTTGTCGGCGGATTATTTGCCCTGATCCATGCGGCTGCATCCATTTCTTTCCGCGCCGACCAGACAGTCAGCGGCGTCGCGATCAACTTTCTTGCGCTCGGCGTCGCCATGTTTCTCATCAAAAACATTTACGGAAAAGGCCAGACCAATACGATCAGCGAATATTTCCAACAGGTGGATGTTCCCGGCCTCAGCCATATTCCCGGGATCGGCAAACTGTTTTTCCAGGGGATCACATACCCTTCGTACATCGCCATTCTGATTGCGATTCTCGTCTGGTTTATCCTTTATAAAACGCCGTTCGGCCTGCGCCTCCGCTCGGTCGGAGAACATCCGATGGCGGCCGATACGATGGGCATCAATGTTGTAAAAATGCGTTACTTTGCCGTCTTTTTATCCGGTGTATTCGGCGGGATCGGCGGGGCCGTGTACGCGCAGTCGATTACCCTGAATTTCAGTTCCTCGACGATTTCAGGGCAAGGGTATATGGCGCTCGCTGCGATGATTTTCGGCAAATGGAATCCGCTTGGCGCGATGGGGGCCGCTTTATTTTTCGGATTTGCGCAGAGCCTCAGCATCGTCGGCAACAGCATTCCGTATTTGAAAGAAATTCCGAACGTTTATTTGCTCATTGCGCCGTATGTCCTGACCATTCTGGCACTTGCCGGGTTCATCGGGCGTGCGGAAGCCCCGAAAGCGGACGGTGTCCCTTATATCAAGGGTGAACGCTAATTTATTCCATCCGGCATCAGGCTGCTTTCCCCGTCTGGTGCCGGTTCTTTTTATGTGCCGTAAAACTTGCCGGGACACCTGTCTCCCCTGTATAGTAAAATTAATGCATTTACAGGTTAAACAACCCCGCAGTCAGGCATACTTTTACTATTGGCACGAAGCTCGTTGAAAAAGGAGGATCCATATGGCCATTTCAAAAGAGACGGTTCGCAAAATGAAAGGGTACACACTACATACCATCAAAACGGACAAATACAAAACGAATACGCTTGTATGGAAAATGAAAGCGCCACTTGAAAAAGACACGGTTACGCTGCGGGCTCTGCTCCCGAATGTTCTTCAAAGCAGCACGGGGCGATTGAAGACGACCGCAAAATTAAGGGCGTATCTCGATGATTTGTACGGCGCTCATTTTTATGTCGATACGGCCAAAAAAGGGGAATACCATATTCTGACCTTTACGATTGAAATTGCGAACGAAAAATTTTTGCAGGATGCAGAACCGCTGCTCCAACGGGGAGTTGAATTTTTGGCGGAAGTTTTGCTGAACCCGCATGCAGACGGCGGGCAGTTTGACAGCCAAACGGTGGAGAAGGAAAAACGGGTGCTGAAACAGCGGATCCAGTCTGTATACGATGATAAAATGCGGTATGCAAGCATGCGGCTGATTGAAGAAATGTGCAAAGAAGAGCCGTACGCACTGCAGGCAAACGGCGTTCTTGATGATGTGGACGCCATCACGCCCGCTTCGCTTTATCAATATTATCAAAAAGCGATCCGGGAAGATGAACTGGACTTGTTTGTGACGGGCGATGTCGATGAAGACCGTCTTGCGGCCATTTGCGAATGCCTGCGTTTTCCGGACCGCGAGCCGAAACGGGCTGCCTCAAGAACGCTCCAAAAGGTCTCCGGCGTCAAAAAAATCAAGGAATCCCAGGATATCCGCCAGGGCAAGCTCAATATCGGCTACCGCACCAATATTACGTTCGGGGACAGCGATTATTTTCCGCTTCAGATGTTTAACGGCATTTTCGGCGGTTTTTCCCACTCCAAGCTTTTCCTGAATGTACGGGAGAAAGAAAGCCTTTGCTATTATGTCGCGAGCCAGATCGAGAGCCATAAAGGGCTGATGATGGTGATGAGCGGCATCGAATCCGCGAATTTTGACAAGGCCGTCTCCATTATTGAAAAACAGCTGGAAGCAATGAAAAACGGGGATTTCAGCGAACAGGAAATCGGGCAAACGAAAGCCGTTATCCGCAACCAGCTGCTTGAGTCAACGGATACATCCCGCGGCCTCGTTGAAATTTTGTACCATAACGTCATTGCCGGCACCGAAACCGGCGTGGAAGATTGGATAAGGGAAATCAAGGCAGTCGAAAAAGGGGAAATTGTGAAAGTGGCCGCAAAAATTGAACCCGATACGATCTACTTCTTGTCCGGAATGGAGGGGAAATAAATGGAAACCCAACAATTCAGTCAGCTTGGCGAAACGCTTTACGGTGAAACACTTGATAACGGATTAAAAGTATATGTGCTCCCGAAGCGCGGGTTTAACAAAACATTTGTTACGTTTACGACAAAATACGGTTCAGTTGACAACACGTTTGTCCCGCTTGGGAAAAGCGATTTTGTGCGGGTCCCGGATGGCATTGCCCATTTTCTTGAACATAAAATGTTTGAAAAAGAAGACGGGGATGTGTTTCAGCAATTCAGCCGGCAGGGCGCATCGGCCAATGCTTTCACGAGTTTTAACCGGACGGCCTACCTGTTTTCAAGCACCGATCAGGTGATGAAAAACCTGGAAACGCTGGTGGATATGGTGCAAACGCCGTATTTTACCGCACAGACGGTTGAAAAAGAAAAGGGGATTATCGGCCAGGAAATCATGATGTACAATGACAACCCGGACTGGCGGCTGTATTACGGCCTGATTGAAAATTTATATGCACACCACCCGGTAAAAATTGACATTGCCGGCACGGTTGACTCGATCGCAAAAATCACCGCAGCGCAATTATACGAGTGTTACCATACATTTTATCATCCGAGCAATATGCTGCTGTTTGCCGTCGGAAATGTATCGCCGGATGAGGTGCTTTCTTTTATGAGAGAAAACCAGGCGAAGAAAAAGTACGAAAAAGCACCGGAGATTAAAAGGCGTTTTCCGGAAGAACCGGCACAGGCGGCCGAAAAAGAGCAAAAATTGCATATGAATGTGCAGATACCAAAATGCCTTGTTGGCGTAAAGGCGCTTCATACGAGCCAGCGCGGCGCTGAAATGCAAAAGAACGAACTGGTGGTCAATCTTCTCCTTGACATGCTGTTCGGCCGCAGTTCAGATGCGTACAATGCGTTGTACAATGACGGCCTGATCGACACCAGTTTTTCTTTTGACTATTCCCAGGAGCAGGGATTCGGATTTGCGATGGCCGGAGGGGATACGAAAGATCCGGATCTTTTGGCAAAGCGGCTGAAAGAGGTGATGGTTGGGGCAAAAGAAGGAAAAGGGTTGGCAGAAGAAGCGCTTGAACGGACGAAAAAGAAAAAGATCGGGGGATTTCTGCGCCAGCTGAATTCACCTGAATTTATCGCCAACCAGTTTACAAGATACGCGTTTAATGATATGAATTTATTTGACGTTGTCCCTGTGCTTGAACAAATCCGGTTCAGCGATGTGCTGGAAACGGCGGAAGCTTTTTTTGATGAAGAACGGTTTACCGTTTGCCAGGTTTTACCGAAATAACCCGGGGTAGCCCCGGGTTTTTAAATGGGGGAGAAAATTGAAAAAGTTTGCGTTGATTACGGGTGCGAGCGGCGGAATCGGAAAGGCCACAGCTGAAATGCTGGCAAAAGAAGGGTGGAATCTGTATTTGCATTACCACCAAAATGAAGCGGCGATCAAAGAACTGCTTTCCATCTGCCGGCAATTCGGGGCGGAAGCGATCCCGATCCGCGCCGACCTCACAACAGACGGCACCGTGAAAACGATAGCAGAAAATGTTTTTCATCTCGATGCGATCATCCATGCGGCCGGCATTTCCCATTACGGGCTACTTTCAGATATCGATGACGAAGCCATTGACAAGCTTTACCGGATTCATGTAAAGGCGCCGCTTCTGATTATCAGGCAGTTGTTGCCCAAATTGCGGCAAAATGAGGTTTCGCACATTGTGCTTGTCAGTTCAATCTGGGGGCAGGCAGGCGCGGCGTGCGAGGCCGTATATTCGGCGATGAAAGGCGCACAGATCGCATTTGTAAAAGCGCTCGCTAAAGAAACGGCAAGAAGCGGCGTACGCGTGAATGCAGTCGCACCCGGGGCGGTTGGCACCAACATGCTTGCCAGGTTTGCGCCGGAAGAAATTTCAGATCTCGAAGCGGACATCCCGCTTGGCCGGCTTGCCAAACCGGAAGAAATTGCCGGCGCAGTTTCTTTCCTGCTCTCGGGAAAAAGCATTTACATCACCGGCCAGACGATTGGCGTCAACGGGGGCTGGTATATGTAGCCCCGCCCGGCAAAAGATGCAAAGGAATCCGCATTGTTTTTTCACGCGGGTTAACCAAAAAACGGGCAAATTTGCCAACCGCAGCACCGTTCCGCCCGGCCGGTGCCTTGAAAGAAGCACGGGTTCCATTTTCCATGCATAGCCTTCCAAGCCGGGTCACAAGCTAAGGTTGAACAACTTGAAAGGAGGCTGTGACATGAACGTATTTGAAAACTGGGACCAATGGAAAAACTTTTTGGGGGACCGCCTCAACCAGGCAAAGCAACAGGGGATGCCCCAGGAAACGATTAACAAACTTGCTGAGCAGGTCGGCGATTATTTGGCCGCACAAGTAGATCCGAAAAATGAACAGGAACGCGTTCTTGCCGATTTATGGTCAGTGGCATCGCAGGAAGAGCAGCAAGCCATTGCCAATGTAATGGTAAAACTCGTTCAAAATAACGGTACCCAGTCATAAAGAAATACCGGCGCATCACAATAACAATTGGCGGCTTTTTAAAAGCCGGCTGTTTGGTGATGCCGCCGGTTTTTTTCATGTCCCGACAAAATTCACGATTTTTAGAGCTTTCACTTCCTTATTGCTGAAAAATCATATATCATATAACCTAGATATGTTCGTTGGAATCCGGATTTCGGGAGGGGGTTTGAGTGGATGACAGGAAAGAGTGGTACTTGGAATATGAAATCACGATCAACCGGCCGGGGCTTTTGGGTGATGTTTCCTCCCTCTTGGGTATGTTAGCGATCAATATCAGAAGCATTAACGGCGTTGACCATAAAAAACGGGGCTTGCTGCTGCTTGTCAAAAATGAAGAACAGATCGGCCGGCTCGAATCGATATTGCAAACAGTGGAAACGATAAAAGTAACGAAAATCAGGGAATCCAAGCTCAGGGACAGACTTGCGGTCCGGCACGGAAGGTATATCCAGCGCGATCATGACGACCGGAAAACATTCCGCTTTGTGCGCGATGATCTCGGGATTCTGGTCGATTTTATGGCCGAGCATTTTAAACAGGAAGGCCATAAGCTGATTGGCATTCGCGGGATGCCGCGCGTCGGAAAAACAGAGTCAATTGTGGCGGCAAGCGTGTGTGCCAATAAAAAGTGGATTTTTCTTTCCTCCACGATGATCAAACAGACGGTGAGAAGCAGCCTGATTGAGGATGAATATAATCCAAACAATATTTTTATCCTGGATGGCATCGTATCCGCTGAGAGGGGAAACGAACGGCACTGGCAGATGATCCGTGAAATCATGCGGCTCCCGGCTGTAAAAGTGGTGGAACACCCGGATATTTTCGTGCAGCGTTCGGAATACACGCTCGATGATTTTGATTACATTATTGAGTTGAGAGAAGACCCGTCACAGGAAATTACATACGACTTGCTCCAGCAAAACCGGATGTTTCAAGGCGGATTTGGAGGATTTGATTACTAGATTGGCAGGTGTTACCATGACGGAATTAGGGAATCGTTTAAAAGAAGCGAGGAAAGAAAAGGGCATCAGCCTGGATGATTTGCAGGAGATGACCAAGATCCAAAAAAGATATTTGAAAAACATTGAAGAAGGAAATTATGATTCAATGCCTGGAAAATTTTACGTCCGGGCATTTATTAAGCAGTATGCCGAGGCAGTCGGGCTTGACCCGGAAACTTTATTTGAAGAGTATGAAAGCGACATCCCCCGTACGGAACAGGAAGAATTTCCCGAGCAACTTTCGCGGGTGCAGACGTCCAACAAAAGGGCTGCACCGGATACCGTCAAGATGATGAACGTGCTGCCGAGGATTCTTGTCGTCGCCGCCATCATCGCGATTTTATTTTTGCTTTGGTTTGTTGTATATAAGCTTGCCGGCCACAACACGAAGGAAAAATTAAACAGCGGGGCTTCCGGCAATGTAAGCGTGCAAAAAGAAAGCATAAAATCGGCTGAAAAGGTGTCATCCGGCAGAAATACCGGTAGCTCTTCCGAAAAAAATGCGGCGAAAACGCCAAAAAAACCGGCATCGGAAACGAAGAAAACAGCCCAAAAACTGGAAACCGTGTCTTCAAGCGGGTACACGACCACCTATAAACTGGCCGGCACCAGCCAGTTCAAACTTGAACTGAAAGCAAACGGCGGCCGATCATGGGTACAGGTGAAAAACAGCGACGGTTCAACCAACTTTCAACAATTGCTGAATGATGGGGACAGCCGGACAGCGGATCTGTCAAATCAAAAACAAGTCACGATTACGATCGGAAACACCGTCAATACGGAAGTGTATATCAATGGCAAAGAACTAAAATACCATATTCCGGCATCCAAAGAAGTACGCCAGGATATGATCATCCAGTTTAACGGCCCACAAACGGAATAAGCCTTGTTTAAGGCTTTTTCTTTGGAAAATATATGGACAGTTGGAGGAAAATCCAGTGAATTTGCCGAATAAAATTACTGTATCACGCGTATGTTTAATCCCTGTTTTTTTACTCATCATGGCGGTGCCGTTCGATTGGGGCACCTTTGAATGGCTGGGAGCCGAAATTCCGGTCACCCATTTTGCCGGTGCGGTGATTTTTGCAGTTGCATCCATGACAGACTGGATCGACGGCCATTATGCCCGCAAATACAATCTCGTTACCAACTTCGGGAAATTCCTCGATCCGCTTGCGGACAAACTGCTTGTTTCAACGGCGTTTATTTTGCTCGTCGGGCTCAAGCTGGCGCCGGCATGGATTGTTGTCGTGATCATTGCCCGCGAGTTTGCCGTGACGGGTTTGCGGCTAATTTTGGCAGAGGGCGGGGAAGTTGCAGCAGCCAATATGCTTGGAAAAATCAAAACATGGACGCAAATCATTGCCATCCTTTTATTGCTGTTGCATAACTTCCCGTTTTCGGCACTCTCATTCCGCATGGATCTGGTCGCTTTGTGGGTGGCGCTCATCTTTACCATCTGGTCAGGCGCTGATTATTTCTATTTAAACCGGGGCGTATTTGCCCGCTCGAAATAACCAAGCAGTGAGAGCCTCTCACTGCTTTTTTGCCCGCCGGCGCTGATGCTAACCCGGCACGGGCCGCAGGATTTCCGGGAAAAGGCGGCATTGCGGGGCGGATTTCGGGTCTTCTGGATTGGTGCCGCCATGTGTTCGTTTTTTGCTTTAAAAGAGAGGGAGGAATGGAAAGTGAATGCCGAAATAATTGCAGTCGGTTCGGAACTTTTGCTTGGCCAGATCACCAATACAAACGCCACATTTATTGCTGCGCAATTGGCGGAAATCGGCGTGGATGTGTATTATCAGACCGTTGTCGGCGATAACGCAGAGCGGCTCGAAGCGGCAATCCGTACAGCGGAGGACCGCGCCGATTTATTGATTTTTACTGGCGGGCTCGGTCCGACAAAGGATGATTTAACAAAAGAAACGATTGCATCGCATATCGAAAAAAAACTGGTCACAGACGAAGATGCCATGCGTTCCATCGAACAGTTTTTTATCCGTACAAAACGAAAAATGACGGAAAACAACAAAAAGCAGGCGCTTGTCATTGAAGGCTCGAAAGTGTTTCCGAATGACCACGGCATGGCGCCGGGCATGCTGGCCAAAAGTCGAAACCACTATTACTTGCTGCTCCCCGGCCCGCCGCATGAACTGGAACCGATGTTTATCCATTATGCCAGTCCCGCGATCCAGGATGAACTGGAAACGATCGAAAAAATCGAATCGCGCGTTCTCCGTTTCTTCGGGATCGGCGAATCCCAACTGGAAACAGAAATCCGCCAAATATTGGAAACCCAGAGCAATCCGACTGTTGCTCCGCTTGCGAAAGAAGGGGAAGTGACACTCAGGATTACGGCGAAACACCAGTCGGTGGCAACGGCGAACCAAATGATCGATCAAGTGGAAAAAGAGATTTTGCAAATTGCCGGATCGTATTTTTACGGTTATAACGATACGACGTTAATGGAGGCCCTGCTTGAAAAACTTTCAGAAAAACAGCTGACGCTGGCCTGCGCGGAAAGCCTGACTGCCGGCAAATTTGCAGCGGAAATGGCGTCCATCCAGGGTGTCAGCACGATGCTGAAAGGCGGCGTTGTTGTCTATACGAACGAAGCGAAGATGAAGCTTGCCAAAGTGAAAAAAGAAACACTTGACAAGTACGGCGCCGTCAGCAGCCAGTGTGCAAAAGAACTGGCGGAAAATATCCGCAGCATCATGGATGCCGACATTGGCATCAGTTTTACAGGTGTGGCCGGCCCGGACCCCCTTGAAGGCCATCCGCCGGGAACCGTGTGGATCGGCATTGCCATAAAAGGGAAAGAAACGGCCGCCTATCTGTTGGAACTTTCCGGATCCCGGAACAACGTCCGCACGAGATCAGTGAAATACGGCTGCTGGCATTTGCTGAAACTGCTTTAGTCCGAAAGCCGCTTCTGCTCATTGCAAATGGCGGAAGCGGCCTTTTTACGAAAAAAATTTGTTTGCCAAAAATTCAATTTTCGGCCCTTTTTGCCGGGGAAATTTCCATTTTTGCAGGGGAAAAACCCCATTTTTTTTGCCGGATTTTTGCAAAAAAGAGACGAATAGGCGTTCGACATTTTGCTTGGCAAACACGGAAAAAACGGGTATAGTATAGATATAGATTTATTGCTTTCAAGAGTCCGTGATGAATAAAAGGAGGAAATTTTGTGAATGATCGTCAACAAGCCTTAGACCAGGCTCTGAAACAAATAGAAAAGCAATTTGGCAAGGGCTCCATTATGCGGCTGGGCGAGCAGACCGACCGGGTTGTCTCCACGATCCCGACCGGTTCGCTTGCGCTTGATATTGCCCTTGGTGTCGGCGGCTACCCGCGCGGCCGCGTCATTGAAATATATGGCCCTGAAAGTTCCGGTAAAACAACGGTTGCCCTGCATGCGATTGCGGAAGTCCAGGCACAGGGCGGACAGGCTGCCTTTATTGATGCGGAACACGCACTTGACCCGGTTTATGCCCAAAAGCTCGGTGTCAACATTGATGAACTGCTCCTGTCCCAGCCGGATACGGGCGAACAGGCGCTGGAAATTGCAGAAGCGCTCGTCCGCAGCGGCGCAGTGGACATTGTTGTCATTGACTCCGTTGCTGCGCTTGTGCCGAGAGCGGAAATTGAAGGGGAAATGGGCGATTCCCATGTCGGCCTCCAGGCACGGCTGATGTCCCAGGCGCTGCGGAAATTATCGGGTGCGATCAACAAATCAAACACGATTGCGATTTTCATTAACCAAATCCGGGAAAAAGTCGGCGTGATGTTCGGCAATCCTGAAGTCACACCGGGCGGACGCGCGCTCAAGTTTTACTCGTCCGTACGCCTTGAAGTGCGCCGTGCCGAACAGATCAAACAAGGGAGCGACATTGTCGGCAACAAAACGAAAATCAAGGTTGTCAAAAACAAAGTAGCGCCTCCGTTTAAAACGGCAGAAGTGGATATTATGTACGGCGAAGGGATCTCAAAAGAAGGCGAGATCGTCGATATGGGAAGCGACCTTGACATCATCCAAAAAAGCGGGGCCTGGTATGCTTATAACGGCGAGCGGCTCGGCCAGGGGCGTGAAAATGCGAAACAGTTTTTAAAGGAAAATGCGGATTTGAAAAACGAGATTGCCGCAAAAATCCGGGAACATTATGACCTGGCGGAAGATGCCGGTTCCCATGAAACCGAAAATGCTGCAGATGAAAAGGAAGCTGTGGAAGGACAGGAAGAATTGAATTTGGAGTAACCTATAAGCGCCTGAAATGCTGACCGCATCCAGGCGCTTTTTGCCGTCCTTTTCCACCGGGCTTTTTTGCGCCGCAAAAGCTGCATGGCTGAAAGGGATCAACACAAATTACGATGGCAATCTTTCCGCTTCACTTGACAATAAAAATTCCCACCTTTAAAATTAATATGTATATTTTATTTTTCTAAAAACGACTTTCTCCTGTACGGAAAGCAAACCCTCCCGGAAGTTTCCGGAAGGGAGCCGGTTTTTAATCCGGCAGCTTTTCCGCGTACGGCTGACAGAACATCCTTGTCTTCAGCCGGACCGGGACGAAACGCATGATGTTTTCATGCCTATGCACCGGAGGGGATTGCCCCGGGATCGACGTTTTACTTTTTAAGCCAGGCGCTGTATACTGTAAACCTAAGGATTAATGTAACAGCCGACATTTTTTAACGTGGAAGAAGTTCATAGCAAGAGGAGGTGAGATTGATGGAGTCTCTCATATGGATCATCTCCCTTTTGCTTGTCCTTATCGTCGGTGTAGTTGTTGGCTATTTCATCCGGAGATCAATTTATGAAGCAAAAATTGCAGGGGCGAAAAATGCGGCGGATCAGATCGTCGATGAAGCAAAACGCGAAGCTGACCGCCTGAAAAAAGAAGCCCTGCTTGAAGCGAAGGATGAAAATCATAAACTTCGTACGGATATGGAACGGGAATTGCGTGAACGAAGAAATGAATTGCAAAGACAGGAAAACCGCTTATTGCAAAAGGAAGAGAACCTCGACCGCAAAGATGAATCGCTCGATAAGCGTGAATCGATGCTTAAAAAGAAAGAGGATTCTTTAAACCTGAGACAACAACATATTGAAGAGATGGAAAGCAAATTGGAGGAGATGGTTAACGAGCAGGAGTCTGAGCTGGAAAGAATCTCGGGCCTCAATCGCGAACAGGCGAAAGCCATTATTATTGAAAAACTGGAAAACGAGCTTTCCCATGACATTGCCGTTAAGGTAAAGGAAGCGGAAACAAGGGCAAAAGAAGAAGCCGACAAAAAGGCGAAAAGCATTCTTTCGCTAGCCATTCAGCGGTGTGCAGCCGAGCATGTTGCTGAAACAACGGTATCGGTTGTCAATTTGCCGAATGATGAAATGAAAGGCCGCATCATCGGAAGGGAAGGGCGCAATATCCGGACGCTTGAAACGCTGACCGGGATTGACCTGATCATCGATGATACGCCGGAAGCGGTGATTCTTTCGGGATTCGATCCGGTGCGCCGGGAAACGGCACGCATTGCACTGGAAAAACTGGTTCAAGACGGCCGCATCCATCCGGCCCGCATTGAAGAAATGGTTGAAAAAGCAAGGCGGGAAGTGGATGAACATATACGCGAAGTGGGGGAACAAACCACTTTTGAAGTCGGTGTCCATGGCCTTCATCCGGACTTAATCAAAATTCTTGGCCGGTTAAAATTCCGCACGAGCTACGGGCAAAATGTCCTCAAGCACTCGATAGAAGTCGCATTCCTTTCCGGATTGCTGGCTGCCGAACTCGGGGAAGATGAAATCCTTGCCCGCCGTGCCGGCCTGCTTCATGATATGGGAAAAGCGGTAGACCATGAAGTAGAAGGAAGCCATGTGCAAATTGGCGTCGAACTCGCAACCAAATACAAGGAACATCCGGTGGTCATTAACAGTATTGCTTCCCACCATGGCGATACGGAACCGACCTCTATTATCGCGGTGCTTGTCGCTGCCGCTGATGCTTTATCCGCTGCACGGCCTGGGGCGCGCAGCGAAACGCTTGAACATTACATCAGGCGGCTTGAAAAGCTGGAGGAAATCGCCGAATCGTATGAAGGCGTTGAAAAATCGTTCGCTATCCAGGCGGGGAGAGAAGTACGCATTATGGTGAAACCGGAACAGATCGACGACCTGGAAGCCCACCGCCTGGCACGTGATATCCGCAAAAAAATTGAAAATGAGCTGGATTATCCGGGCCATATTAAAGTAACGGTCATTCGGGAAACGCGGGCTGTTGAATATGCAAAATAAGCGGTGACGTGCTCACCGCTTATTTTCTTTAAACGTTTTGAAAGAAAATGAAGATGGTTTTATAAAGCAAAGAAAGGATTTATTGCATGGAGATTCTATTTATAGGGGATGTTGTCGGGTCATTAGGGCGTGAGATGGTGAACGAATATTTGCCGAAGTTAAAGGCGAAATACAGGCCGCATTTGACCATCGTAAACGGGGAAAATGCAGCCGGCGGGCGCGGGATTACCAAAAACATTTACCGTGGTCTGCTGGATGCAGGTGCGGATATCATCACGCTCGGAAACCATGCATGGGACAACAAAGAGATTTTTGACTTTATTGAGGAAGCAAAATGGATGGTGCGTCCGGCCAATTTTCCGGACGGGACCCCAGGAAAAGGGATGGCGCTGATCAAAGCGGAAGGAACGGAGTTTGCAGTCATCAACCTGCAGGGCAGAACGTTTATGAATGCGCTCGATGACCCGTTCCGGAAAGCAGAAGAGATGGTGGCGCTGGCAAGAAAAAGAACCCATTTTATCTTTGTTGATTTCCATGCCGAAACGACAAGCGAAAAACAGGCAATGGGCTGGTTTCTGGACGGCAAAGTGTCGGCCGTGATCGGGACCCATACGCATGTGCAAACCGCCGATGCAAGAATTTTGCCAAACGGTACTGCCTATCTGACCGATGCCGGCATGACCGGTCCGTACGATGCCATTCTCGGTATGGACAAAGAAGCAGTAATGAAAAAATTTCTGACTTCGCTTCCCGTCCGTTTCGAAGTACCAAAGTCGGGAAGGAAAATATTAAGCGGATGCATCATCAGCCTTGATAAAAAAACAGGCAAAGCTGCAACAATCCAAAATATTTTAATCAATGAAGACCGCCCGTTTATCTCTGAATAAACGGGTTTTTTCTGTTTCCGGATGGATGCCGGGCACAAGAGCGCCTCTTTTTATGTACCGGCGCTTATGAAGGATGGCATAACTCGCAAAACAAAGGAATATAGTAGCAGTGAAATGATTTTTCCCGCTGTGCGGGGGCAGCTCCCCGGAGTTTTTTGAGCAAGAGACGTTCATGAAAGCCCGCACGACAAGCAGGAGAATCAGCAGCCTGATATGCGGGGCGGCTGCCGGATTTTAAGGCAGCCGCCCCATTTCCAGCGAAGCTACAAAAGGCCGGGCTGGAAACGGGCAAGAGATACTTCACGTTCGAATATGAATCGTCACTCTGAACGGACATTCGGTTAACGGAAGGAGACAAGGAGGAGAAGGAATGGAAATATTAAAAGTTTCAGCAAAATCTAATCCTAATTCTGTAGCTGGTGCACTTGCCGGTGTTCTTCGTGAAAGAGGGGGGGCGGAAATCCAGGCGATCGGGGCGGGCGCCATTAACCAGGCTGTAAAAGCCGTTGCCATTGCAAGAGGGTTTGTGGCCCCAAGCGGTGTGGATTTAATTTGCATCCCGGCTTTCACGGACATTCAGATTGAAGGAGAAGAAAGAACCGCTATTAAACTCATCGTTGAACCCCGCTGATATAGATTGGAAAGAAACGCTGTTTGCAGAAGCAGGCAGCTTTTTTTGCATGGAAAAAAGGTTTGCGGAAACTGTCATACTTTGCCGGCAAAAAAGACCCGTACCCATGATAAAGTAAAATCGTGGCACGCTTTATCTTTGCGCCTTTTTGGCGTTTTTTTTACTGCAGCCTGAAAAAGCGGCTGAAGGAGGGGTGGAAGTTGATCCATATCGTTGCTACCGCTGAATCGGCCGGGCAGGCTGAAGCGCTGATTGCGGCCGGAGTGGATACCCTCTATATCGGGGGGAACCGTTTCGGCCTGCGCATGCCCGGCCATATCACGCTTGAAGAAATAGGCGACATTACAAAGTTTGTACACCGGCAGAACAGGAAAGTGTATACAGCCGTTAACGGATTGATGCATAACGGACATATAGAGGCGCTTCCGGAATATTTGTCATCGCTTGAAAAAGCGGGAGTGGATGCGATCACTGCCGGGGATCCGGGCGTGATACAGCTCTTAAAAGAAATGAAACTGAATCTGCCTTATATTTACGATGCACAGACGCTTGTCACATCGGCAAACCAGATAAAGTTCTGGCTCAAACGCGGGGCAATAGGTGCCGTGGCGGCGCGCGAATGTACTTTTATTGAATTAAAAGAAATACAGGCGCAAATCAGGCAGCCCGTCGAGGTACAAGTATACGGCCCGACATGCATCCACCATTCGAAGCGCCGTTTGCTTTCGAATTACACCCAATTTGCGCATCTTGATGCCGGCACAACTGTCCATGACAGGCTCAGCATCAGCGAGAAGAAAGACCGGGAAAAGCAGTATCCGCTTTTTGAGGATGAAAATGGCACCCATATTTTTTCCGCAGAAGACATTGCGCTCATTCGGTATTTGCCGGATCTGCACAGGGCCGGGCTGGATACGTGGAAAATCGACGGCATTTTGGCCGAAGGGGAAACCTTTACGGACATTGCCGCCCTTTATGTCCGGGCAAAAGAAGCGGTGCTGTCCGGCACATTTGATGCGGCGCGTTTTTCAGCTGAGCTTTTGCAATTGCAGCCGGAAACGCGGAAGCTTGGCACGGGGTTTTTCCTGCGGCAGCCGGATGAAGTACAGTAGGAGGGAGAATATGCGAAACATCATCAAAAAACCGGAAGTACTTGCGCCGGCCGGAAATCTTGAAAAACTGGAAATCGCCGTCCGCTATGGCGCGGATGCCGTATATATTGGCGGACAGGCTTACGGCTTGCGTTCGAGAGCCGGCAATTTTACGTACGGAGAGATGAAGGAAGGGGTCCGCTTTGCGCATGCCCGCGGCGCAAAAGTGTATGTAGCTGCAAATATGGTCAGCCATGAAGGCGATGATGAAGGGGCAGGGGATTTTTTCCGCACACTAAAGGAGATCGGGATTGACGCTGTCATCATCTCCGACCCGGGCTTTATCACCATTTGTATGGAAGAGGCGCCCGGACTTGCCGTCCACTTGTCGACCCAGGCTTCTGCAACAAATTACAAAGCGCTTCAGTTCTGGGAGCAGGAAGGGGTCGAAAGGGTGGTTCTGGCCCGCGAAGTCAGCCTTGAAGAAATCCGCGAAATCCGGAAAAATACCGGTATGGAAATAGAAGCGTTTGTACAGGGAGCGATGTGCATTTCGTATTCCGGGCGTTGCGTGCTGTCCAACCATATGGCAAACCGCGACGCAAACCGGGGCGGATGCGCCCAGTCGTGCCGTTGGAAATATGACTTGTTTGAAAATGATGGGGCCGACATCTTAACAGCCGGCGGCGAGCCGTTTTCCATGAGTGCGGTGGACCTTACGATGATCCATCACGTGCCGGAATTGATTGAAGCGGGTGTGGGAAGTTTTAAAATTGAAGGCAGAATGAAGTCGATCCACTATGTTTCGACTGTGGCGAATGTGTACCGGGCGATTGTCGATGCCTATTGCATAGATCCAGGCCATTTTGTTTTTGACCCGGCGTGGGAGGAAGAAATTTGGAAAGTGGCACAACGGGAACTGGCAACCGGTTTTTACTTTGGGGAACCGGATGCCCGCCAGCAACTGTTCGGGCGCCCCCGCAAAATCCCGAAATATACTTTCGCTGCCCGCGTTTTGGATTACGACCCGGCTACAAAAATCGCCACGCTTGAACAGCGCAACCATTTTGCGGCAGGGGAAGAAGTGGAGTTTTACGGGCCGGGATTTTCCCGTTTCACACAAACCATCCGCAAGCTTTGGGATGAAGACGGCAAATGCATTGAACGTGCCCCGAATGCGCTGATGACCGTGAAAACAATCACCGACCATCCTGTAAAACCTTATGATTTGATGCGGATACGCAAAATGCCGGTGAGTACGGCGCGCTTTTCAAACTTCCCTGTTCAGGCTCCAAGTGAATGAAAATTTACCTCAAAACGGCGGGATATCAAAACATGTCCCCGCCGTTTTTCATCCCCGGCTTTCGTCAATTTGCCTTCCAATGGTATGCAAAATAGATTATGCTATGCATTTTTGCATAAGAAGTTTTCCTTTTTCTCGCCTTTCCCTCCGAAACCCTGCGGCTGCTTTTCCCAAATTCCGAGTTTTTCAAATCCTCCTCTTGTTTTTCCGGCAATTGGTATGAAAATTGCAAAGATGTAGAACAATAGGCCTCCATGTGGATGGAAGCGGATCTGCCTTATTGGCGTACCAAAAAGCAAACATCTTTGATTTGTGGAATAGAGAGGGAGGATGATAAAATTGGAGAATGTGACATTAAAGCGTTCACTCGGTTTATGGGCCATCGTCGGACTCGGGTTAGGGTATATGACGCCTACCATTGTGTTTGATACTTTTGGCATCGTATCAAAGGAAACCAACGGGGTGGTGCCGCTTGCCTATATCACAGCTTTGATTGTCATGCTGTTTACCGCTATCAGTTACGGGAAGATGGTAAAAGTTTTCCCGAACGCCGGATCTGCCTACACGTATACAAGGGAAACGATGAACCCCCATCTCGGGTTCCTTGTCGGATGGGCGGCGTTGCTCGACTATTTGCTGTTGCCCATGGTGAATGCTTTAATTATCCGGATTTATATGGTATCCGTCTTTCCAAACGTGCCCTCCTGGATCTGGGTGGTGGCGTATGTAGCCGCCGTGACGGGCATCAATGTATGGAGCATGGGGAAAACGTCCAATATGAACACCATTCTTGTTGCTTTTGAATTGGTGCTGATCGCCGCTTTTCTTGTGCTGGCCATTGTACAATTTTCGCACGGGATGGGAAAAGGCACGGTTATCACTTTCGATCCGCTTTACCACTCCGGTGTCCGTTTGAGCGCGGTCCTGACCGGTGCGACAGTCGTATGTTTCTCGTTTATCGGCTTTGATGCGGTGACGATGTATGCGGAGGAAGCGAAAGATCCCAAAATCATGCCGAAAGCGATCATGCTGACGGTTTTTATCGGCGGAGCGGTCTTTTTTATCGCCAGTTATTTCGCGCAAGCCTTGTTTCCGGACGTTTCTCATTTTAAAAACACGGATGACACATTGCCCGAAATCGGATTGTACGTGGGCGGAACGCTGTTTAAGTTATTGTTTATTTCCGGTGCATTTGCCGCCACGGTTGCGTCCGGCCTTGCTTCCCATGCCAGTGTTTCACGGCTGTTATATGTGATGGGGAGAAACGGTGTCCTGCCGAAGCGATGGTTTGGATACGTGCATCCAAAATTCCGGACCCCCGCTTGGAATGTAATCCTTGTCGGCCTGGTGTCGCTGCTTGCGATCACGCCCAGCCTGGAGCTCATTTCCTCGTTTATCAACTTTGGCGCTCTTATTGCTTTTACATTCGTCAATTTATCTGTTGTTGCCTTCTTTGTCTTCCGGAAAAAGCGCTATAAAACGGCAAAAGATGTGTTTTCTTACCTGGTGATGCCGGCCGGCGCGGTGGTCGCGAAAGAAGAAGTGTTCAAAAGCTGGTTCCCGAATCCGTTCATGCATACCACCACTTTCGGCGGAAATCCGCTTGCCTGTGCAGCGGCAATTGCCACGATCGGCGTCCTCATCGAGGGAAAACTGCCGGAACGCGCGGCTGCTTGCGGGGAATATTTCTTAAACGGCTTAAAAGAGGCGGCAAAAGGCCACGAAGACATTGTCCAGGAAGTCCGCGGGAAAGGATTAATGATCGGAGTAGAATTCCACTCGGATGAACTCGGTTATGAAGTGGCAAAAGGCATGTTTGACGGGGGTGTGCTTGTTGCGGGAACATTGATTAATTCAAAAACCTTGCGCTTTGAACCGGCGCTTACGATCAGCTATGAAGAAGTCGACCAGGTTATCCGCACGTTTAAACATGTTTTATCGCAAGTAAAGGCATAAAATCCAAAACGGATGAGAAACGCAAAAAGCCTCTGCCTGATACAGGAAGAGGCTTTTTGCGCCGGGCGCGGAGGTAAGCCCCCTTTTTTCCGGTAAAGCGCAAATCCCCGGCGTTTTGCCAAATGCGACTCCGGCACAAACCGCGAACAGATCCGTGTTAATTGGTTAAACAACCGGGATTTGAAGCCCGGTTGTTCCTAGATCGTGAAAAACTTGGCACAAGCCGGGCACGAGGTTTGTTGTAATAGGAGAAAAAACCATTTATACTGGTTATACGCATGATTTTTATATGGTTGCCGCAATAGCGCGGCATGGTGCAAACAGAAAGGGGATTGCCATGAACGAGAAACAGCGTTTGGAACAGCAGCAAGTGAACCCTGTAGAGCCTGCGGACAAAAAATCCGAAAAGGACTACAGCAAATATTTCCAATCGGTTTATATTCCGCCAAATTTAAAAGAAGCAAGAAAACGCAGCCGGAAACCGGTCCAGTATTTTAAAGACTTTGAAATCGATGAAGACTTAAAAGGCATGGGCGACGGATTGAAATTTTACATCCGGACTTACGGCTGCCAAATGAACGAACATGACACGGAAGTGATGGCCGGCATTTTTATGCAGCTTGGCTACACGCCGACCGAAACGGTGGAAGATGCGGATGTGGTTCTGCTGAATACATGCGCCATCCGTGAAAACGCCGAAAATAAAGTGTTTGGCGAAATCGGCCACCTGAAACCGTTGAAAACGGAAAAACCGGACATGCTGATCGGGGTTTGCGGCTGTATGTCGCAGGAAGAATCCGTCGTCAATAAAATTTTGCAAAAACACCCGCATGTCGATATGGTTTTCGGCACCCACAACATTCACCGCCTGCCGTACATTTTAAAAGAAGCGTATATGTCCAAGGCAATGGTTGTGGAAGTATGGTCCAAAGAAGGCGACGTGATCGAAAGCCTGCCGAAAGTGCGCAAAGGCAACATCAAGGCATGGGTGAACATCATGTACGGATGCGATAAATTCTGCACGTACTGCATTGTGCCGTATACGCGCGGAAAAGAGCGTTCAAGGCGCCCGGAAGACATCATCCAGGAAGTGCGCGAACTGGCCGCCAAAGGCTACAAGGAAATCACGTTGCTCGGCCAGAACGTCAATGCCTACGGAAAAGATTTTGACGACCTTGAATACGGCCTTGGTGATTTGATGGATGATCTGCGCAAAATCAACATCCCGCGCATCCGCTTTACCACGAGCCATCCGCGCGATTTCGACGACCGCCTGATCGAAGTGCTGGCGAAAAAAGGAAACCTCGTCGAGCATATCCATCTTCCGGTCCAGTCCGGTTCAAGCGAAATTTTAAAAATTATGGGCCGCAAATATACGCGGGAACAATATTTGGAACTCGTCAGAAAAATCAAAGCCGCGATTCCGGATGTGGCGCTGTCCACCGATATTATTGTCGGTTTCCCGAACGAAACCGAAGAGCAGTTTGAAGAAACATTGTCCCTTTATAAAGAAGTCGGGTTCGAAACGGCCTATACGTTTATTTATTCCCCACGCGAAGGCACGCCGGCAGCGAGAATGAAAGACAATATCCCGATGGAAGTGAAAAAGGAAAGGCTGCAGCGCCTGAATGAACTCGTCAATGCCTATTCAAAAGCAGCCATGGAAAAATACGAAGGCCAGGTTGTGGAAGTGCTTGTAGAAGGCGAAAGCAAAAACAATCCGGAAATTTTAGCCGGTTACACACGCAAAAACAAACTTGTCAACTTCAAAGGCCCGAAATCAGCGATTGGAAAACTCGTGCAGGTAAAAATTACGAAGGCGAAAACATGGTCACTGGACGGGGAAATGGTGGCTGTGCTTGACCCGGCCGGGGTGGAAGCGTGATGCAGAAGTTTACAAAAGATGATATTGTCGCAAAAGCTGCCGAACTGGCGAAAATGATTGCGGAAACGGAAGAAGTGGATTTTTTTAAACGGGCGGAAGCGCAAATCAATGAAAATGAGAGAGTCCGCAATTTAATTGCCAATATCAAAGCTTTGCAAAAGCAGGCTGTCAATTTGCAGCATTATGGAAAAAAAGAAGCGTTAAAACAAGTGGAAGCCAAAATAGACGAACTGGAAGAAGAACTGGACGGCATCCCGGTCGTCCAGGAGTTCAAGCAGTCGCAGATGGACGTAAACGACCTGCTCCAGCTTGTAACAAACACCATTTCCAATACGGTTACGGATGAAATCATCAAATCCACCGGCGGCGATCTTTTAAAAGGCCAAACCGGATCCCAGGTGAAATATTCTTCCGGCACCCTCCACTGAAAAAAACGGTGTGCACCCGGGTGCACACCGTTTTTTTTGCACGCCCAAGGCAAATCCATTCCCGGGTACGGGCACTCCTTCAGAGCCGCGGCATATGTTAGGATTACCCGGAGGTGGCGGGAAAAAGAATTGGCACACCGGCCTGGGTAAAAGCATAGGATGAATTGAAAATAGATGAGGAGGGTTCGCTCGAATGGCAGAATATAGAGAAATCATTACAAAAGCAGTCGTTGCGAAAGGGCGCAAATTTACGCAGTCCAATCATACGATTTGCCCGCCGCAGCATCCTTCGAGCATTTTAGGCTGCTGGATTATCAACCATAAGTACGAAGCCAGGAAAATAGATAAAGAAGTTAAAATCCGCGGCTCTTATGATGTGAACATCTGGTACTCCCATAATGACAATACGAAGACATCGGTCATGACGGAAAAAGTCGAGTATACCGATACCGTTAAATTGCATTACAGGGATCCGGATTGCCTGGACGACAAAGAAGTCATCGCAAGCGTCCTGCAGCAGCCGAATTGCATTGAAGCGGTCATTTCGCCAAACGGCAATAAAATCATTGTCAGTGTCGAAAGAGAGTTTCTCGTGGAAGTCATCGGTGAAACAAAAGTTTGTGTTGCCATCTCACCTGAAGGGTGCAGCGATGATGATGAATGGGAAGAAAGCAGCGACGAGTTTGAAGAATTAAACCCTGACTTTTTAGTGGGAAGTGAAGAAGAATAGAAGCCGCAAACTAGGAGGCATACACTCCTAGTTTTTTTCTGGGCGCGGCGGATTTCACCACCAAAACGCTTGTGCCGCTTAGAATGCGATTAAAGTTTTTCCCGGATCCCCACAGCGGGCTTTGCCACAGGAAAGAAAAAACCCGGCACCCCGGAGGAGGCATTGAAAATCAACAGACAAGGCCCGGTTTTTGTAAAATGATCCGTATTTCAATTTATGAAGGCCTTTATGCAAATATGTTATAATAAACAGGATTGAAGAATGATTGATAAGCAGGAAAGGAATTTGGTAAGAATGGCTGCGTATACCCCAATGATCCAGCAATATTTGCAAGTGAAGGCGGAATATCAGGATGCCTTTTTATTTTTCCGCCTCGGCGATTTCTATGAAATGTTTTTCGAAGATGCCATTAAAGCGTCCCAGGAACTTGAAATTACATTAACGAGCAGGGACGGCGGCGGCGACGAAAAAATCCCGATGTGCGGGGTACCGTACCATTCCGCCAGCACTTATATTGAACAGCTGATTGATAAAGGCTATAAAGTGGCAATATGTGAACAGATGGAAGACCCGAAACTGGCAAAGGGCGTTGTCAAGCGGGAAGTCATCCAGCTGATTACCCCCGGCACCCTGATGGAGGGCAAATCGCTCGCAGAAAAAGAAAACCACTATATTGCGTCTGTTGCATCCCTGGCGGACGGGCATTTCGCGATTGCCTATATTGATTTGTCAACAGGGGAGGGCAAGGGTTGCCTGTTGGAAGGCCCGTTTGAAGAAGTGCTGAATGAACTGGCGTCAATCGGCGCAAAAGAAGCTGTGGTAGATCCGGAATTTCCGGATGAGTACGCGCGGCTGATGAAAAATACAGGAAATGTCACCATTTCCTTCGAAACGGATACCGCCGTCAAGGAAGGCTTTGAAAAACTTTTGCCCCAGCTTAAACCGGAGCTTTTGCAGCTGGCTGCGGCAAGGCTGTTAAACTATTTATTCCGCACGCAAAAAAGGAGCCTCGACCATCTACAGCCGGTTGAAATGTATGAAGTCCGCCGGTTTTTAAACATCGATTATTATTCCAAGCGCAATCTCGAACTGACAGAGACGATCCGCGGGCAAGGAAAAAAAGGATCGCTTTTATGGCTGCTCGATGAAACGATGACGGCCATGGGCGGACGGCTTTTAAAACAGTGGATCGGCCGGCCGCTTCTTAAGCAAGAAAAAATTGAAGCGCGGCTTCAAATGGTGGAAACCTTTTTAAACCATTACTTTGAACGGGAGGATATTCGCGGGCGCCTGAAGGAAGTATATGACCTCGAAAGGCTTGCCGGCCGGGTGGCATTCGGCAATGTGAATGCGCGCGACCTGATCCAGCTGAAATGCTCGCTGCAGCAAATCCCGGGCATCCGGGCGGTCATGGAGAGCATGGAAAGCCCGGAAAGCAAAAAACTGGCGGCGCTTCTTGACCCGTGCGAAGAGCTGACAGATTTGCTCGAACGCGCCATTGAGGACAGTCCCCCGGTTTCCGTGAAGGAAGGCGGGATGATCCGTGACGGCTATAACGAAGAGCTGGACCGTTACCGCGACGCAAGCAAAAACGGCAAGCAGTGGATTGCAAGCCTCGAACGCGAAGAGCGCGAGCGGACCGGGATCAAGTCGCTGAAAGTCGGATACAACCGCGTGTTCGGCTACTATATCGAAGTGACGAAGGCAAACCTCCACCTGCTCGAAGAAGGCCGGTATGAACGGAAACAGACGCTGGCGAATGCCGAGCGGTTCATTACACCGGAATTGAAAGAAAAAGAAGCGCTTATTTTGCAGGCGGAAGAAAGAATGATCGACCTGGAATACGAGCTGTTTACGGAAATCCGGGCACATGTAAAAGAATTTATTCCACGGCTGCAGCGCCTCGCAAAAGCGGTCAGCATGATTGATGTGCTGCAAAGCTTTGCCGTCGTAAGCGAAAAACGCCACTACACAAAGCCGGTATTCCGGACAGACGGCGTGCTGAAGATTACGGAAGGGCGCCATCCGGTTGTTGAAAAAGTGCTCGATTCGCAAAGCTATGTGCCAAACGACTGCCTGATGGATGAAAACCGGGAGATTCTGCTGATTACCGGGCCGAACATGTCCGGGAAAAGCACGTATATGCGGCAAATTGCACTGACGGTAATCCTTGCGCAAATCGGCTGCTTTGTGCCGGCACGCGAGGCGGAGCTACCGGTTTTTGACCGGATTTTTACACGGATTGGCGCAGCTGATGATCTCATTTCCGGTCAGAGTACGTTCATGGTCGAAATGCTGGAAGCGAAAAACGCGATTGCAAACGCAACGGAACGAAGCCTGATTTTATTTGATGAAATCGGGCGCGGAACGTCTACATATGACGGGATGGCACTTGCCCAGGCGATGATCGAATACATCCATGATGAAATCGGGGCCAAAACGCTTTTTTCCACCCATTATCATGAGCTGACGGCGCTTTCTGCAGATCTGGGCAAGCTGCAAAACATCCATGTCACCGCCATGGAGCAAAACGGCAAAGTTGTTTTCCTCCATAAAATCAAAGAAGGCCCTGCAGATAAAAGTTACGGGATCCATGTGGCAAAACTGGCCGGCCTGCCGGAACAAGTCATTCGTCGCGCCGAAAAAATCCTCCATGCGCTTGAAAACCAGGATAATGGCGAGACGCAAATGAACCCCCCGGAAGCGGCTGCTACCAGCGAACCCGCGCAACTGTCCTTTTTTGAAGAGCCAGAAACGCCGCGCCAGAAAACCGTTGAAGCAAAGGAAAGAAAGGTGCTCAAGCAAATCAGGGAACTCGATCTGCTTGAGATGACGCCGCTTGCGGCCATGAATGCACTCTATGAAATCCAGAAAAAATTAAAAAAATAGGTGGTGTTGTCCGCGATGGGAAAAATTGCACAACTGGACGAGTCGCTTTCGAACAGGATTGCAGCCGGTGAAGTGGTTGAACGGCCGGCATCTGTCGTGAAGGAACTGGCGGAAAATGCCATTGACGCGGAAAGCACGGTCATCGAAATTGATGTCTGGGAAGCCGGAATGGAAAAAATCCGTATGATTGATAATGGAACCGGCATCGAGCCTGAAGATGTTGAGCTTGCTTTCTCACGCCACGCCACAAGCAAAATTAAAAACGAACATGATCTGTTCCGGATCCGTTCGCTCGGATTCCGCGGCGAAGCGCTGCCGAGCATTGCGGCTGTTGCCCGTGTTGAGATGGTCACCTCAACCGGAAACGGGCCCGGGACAAAAGCGGTCATTGAAGGCGGGAAATGGGTGGCCCGCGAACAGGCGCCGAGCCGGAGAGGAACCGAAATTACGGTCACCGATTTATTTTTTAACACGCCTGCGCGGTTAAAATATATGAAGTCGATCCATACCGAGCTCGGCAATATTACCGATGTGGTGAACCGCCTCGCGCTCAGCCATCCCGAGGTGTCTTTCCGCCTCCGCCACGGCGGAAAGATGCTGCTTCAGACAAGCGGGAACGGCGACGTGCGCCAGGTGCTTGCCGCCATTTACGGCGTGAACATTGCCAAAAAAATGATTCCGGTACACAGCCAAACGCTTGATTTTGAAATCAACGGGTTTATCGCTTTGCCGGAAATTACGCGGGCTTCGCGCAATTATATTTCCACGATGGTAAATGGCCGGTTTATTAAAAATTACGCGCTTGTAAAAGCCATATTGGAAGGGTACCATACACTGCTCCCGATCGGCCGCTACCCGATTGTGCTGCTATCGCTGAAAATGGATCCGGTGTTAGTCGATGCGAATGTCCACCCGGCCAAGCTGGAAGTGCGGTTCAGCAAAGAAAAGGAACTGTGCCGGGCGATTACGGGCGCGATTAAAGCTGCTTTCAAAAAGCAGGAATTGATTCCGTCCGGCATGGTGCGGCAGGCAGAAAAACCAAAACAGGAACAGGTGTCGTTCCAGCTTGACCATTTGCCGGAAAAAACGGAACCGGAAACCCCGAAAGCTTTCTCTGCGCCGGTTGCGCCGCACCCATCGCCCCGGCCGGAGGAAGCGAAAACGGGGCAGCCTTATAAAAGCCCGGATGCGGAACAGCCGACCGCTGATTTCCCGCCATTTTCAGGAGGAAATTCGGATCCCGTTTTACCGGAAGAGATCCGCGAACCGGTGCGTGCTGCATTGGATGTTAAAGAGGCAAAGGGGCAGCTGGCGGCACAGCAGCCGGCATCCCGCATTCCGCCGATGTATCCGATCGGCCAGATGCACGGCACGTATATTTTTGCACAAAATGAAAACGGCCTGTATATCATTGACCAGCACGCTGCCCAGGAGCGGGTCAAGTATGAATTTTTCCGCGAAAAAGTCGGCGAAGTGAAAAAAGAGGTGCAGGAAATGCTTGTGCCGCTGACTTTGGAATACGCGACGGATGAAGCGATTAAAATTCAGGAGAACCTTGAAGCGCTGAAAGAGGTCGGCGTTTTCCTTGAACCATTCGGGCATAACAGCTTTATTGTCCGTTCCCATCCGACATGGTTCCCGAAAAATGAGGAAAAAGAAGTCATTGAGGAAATGATCGAGCATGTCCTTTCCATAAAAAAAGTCGATGTAAAAAAATTGCGTGAAAAAGCGGCGATTATGATGAGCTGCAGAGGGTCCATCAAGGCGAACCGGCATTTGCGCAATGACGAAATCCAGGCGCTGCTTGATGCGCTCCGAATGGCATCCGACCCGTTTACATGCCCGCACGGCCGCCCGATCATCATCCACTATTCGGTATACGAACTCGAAAAAATGTTTAAACGGGTCATGTAACTCCCGGATCGCGAAACCCCTTGATGATCAAGGGGTTTCAATCTTTTTAACGGGTGTTTGACCACAATTTGACCACATTTCAAACATGTTTGAGATCGTTGTATTGTTCAACCTTTTACTAGCGTATCGATACCATCTTCCACTAAAGGCCCATCAGCCCGTTAACGATAAGTGCTTTGGATAATACGAGAGGGGGTGCAGTTTTTTGTTCTGATTCTTGACTTTTGTCATTCATTGTGATGACGCCTTGTTTAGAATCGCTGTTCACGCCATATAGGTTCCGTCTTTGATTCTAAGAAAAAGCCTAGAGGGCCTTTTCCTATCTTTCACAAGCGATACTATCATGGTCCCTGTCTTTTGTTTTATTTTTGTCATACAATGCTTTTGAAACGTATGGCTTATAGTGTGTCTTTCCACCTTTGTTTTTTGCGCTTTTACTTCTTGCAACGCCGCCTTTGTAATCTTTATTCAAGGCTTTACAGTTGGCATAAGTCTTTGCCTTTGCCGCATCAACATCATGAGAAGCAGCAAACGATACTCCGAAAATTAGGCCGGAAGCAACTGCGACTGAAATGATTTTTCTCACTATAATTCTCCTCCAAGTTCACTTAAATGATTTTATATAGTCACCAATGAAAAAGATGTTATAACTTCCATATATACCTAATTCTTGTAGTGGACGGAACAACTTCGGTATGAGCAATTGGATACCATCGTGTTAAAGAATATAGAATACATATCTATCAAATAGACTGAGGTTTCCATGCATTCATCCGATTTTCATCTGCAAATGACTTTACAGAGGGGCAACTTCCTTTACATATACGATTTGGTCACTGATTTTTATTTTGCTTCATCATATTAATTTCGAATTCTGCGTCTGCAACTTTTCTATTTACAAAAATGACACCATTCCGAAGATCTTTGATTTCCTCTTTGACGCCTGCAATCTCACCGTGGACATGGTGGACATCCATTGATAGGGCATCAATCTTTGCATCTGTTTCTTCCTGGCGGTCGCGTATGGCTCTGACAATTTGTCCCAGTTCTTTTTGGCCCGATTCTAAGACTTCAAACTTATTGTTCAGTTCTTTTTGGCCGGATTCTAAGGCTTCAAACTTTTGGTTCAGTTCTTTTTGGCCTGATTCTAAGGCTTCAAACTTTTGGTTCAGTTCTTTTTGGCCTGATTCCAGTGAGCTTAGCTTCTTAAGGATAAGATCCAGCTTCTGATCCATTGTCAATCTCCTTCCAAATTGTTTTGATGATCTTCTTCTTCGGGGTAAATTTCTATCACCATCCATTATATATTGCATTTTTAATCCAATCCATAGGAATTCATCTCTGTCCTGAAAATATGCGCCGCAAGATTCTCATCTTCCGGTGGTGCCGCATTCAGTGCGGCATGGGCATCTCATTTGTTTTGCAAGACGAAGATTGCTTTCAGTCATATCACGGGCCGTAGAAGTCCTTTTGTTTCCTCGTTCATTGCAAACGCCGTGCCAGAGTACACTTCTTCCAGGATGCAACGCCTGACGGGCCATCATGACTACGGCAAGCAAAAAAGGCAGCGGCCGGCATTTGTTTTAAAGGAAATGGCGGATGGAAGGAATTAATCACGGAATGAGCCGCCCTTGCTTTGTGCGAGCATGCCCAGCTGGTATTCATAAATCAGTTTGTCCAATAATTGGCTTTGGCGGATCGTTTCCGGGTGGTTCATGCCATTTTGTTTGGCACACTGCATCAATTGTTCGCGGAGGATCAAAATAATACGGGGCAGATGGGCAGAGGCAAGTGTGGGATACTGATTCATTTTTTCCATGCAAACATCCCTTTCGGAGAAATATAAGAAGATTAGAAAAACAGTTTTGAAGAAAAGGCAACATAAGCGTGTTTCGGAGGCGGTTGTGCTTAAGATGGCCTTTTAGCGGAGCCGGCAGGCATATCATTTGAATCAGGGCCAATGGCATGCCTGAGCAATACGATATCTTCATATATGCTTTTTTTCACAGCCTTATACGGGCATTTGTGGTATTCATCCAAAAGCCGCCCTAATTCAATAATAAAAAAGAAACGCTCGTCATTTTTGACCATACCAAAAACCTGCCTTACATGGATCATAATCATTATCCTTATTATATAGTATAAATGGATTGGATGTGAAGCAGGACTTTAGACCTATATGCATTTTTTAAATATTTTTTTGTAAGCGAATTTTCAATGATGAATAAAATCCCGAAAAAAGGGAAACTGTATAGATGTTCTGTTTGCTGTTTTATGGTACGATAGAGACAGAAAAATCCGGGGATTTAAAGAATGCTGCAATCTCCAGCATAAAAGGTAGGGTACGAATGGCAAAACAAAAACTGATCGTACTGATCGGCCCGACAGCATCAGGAAAAACGGCGCTTAGCATCCGCCTCGCGAAAAGATTCGATGCTGAAATTATCAGCGGCGATTCGATGCAAGTATACAGAGGCATGGATATCGGCACAGCAAAAATTACGCAGGATGAAATGGAAGGGGTTCCCCATCACCTGATCGATATTAAAAATCCGGATGAGTCTTTTTCGGTTGCTGAATTCCAGCAACTGGTACGGGAAAAAATAAGCGATATTGCTTCCCGCGGCAAGTTGCCCATGATCGTAGGCGGCACGGGGCTTTACATACAATCTGTCTTATACGATTACCGTTTTTCGGACATTGCCGGAGACCCGGCATACCGCGCGGAACTTGAAAAGATCGCAAAGCGGGAAGGGCCCGGCCTGCTTTACAAATTACTGGAAAAAACCGATCCGGAAAGTGCCGCAAAGATTCATCCGCATAATGTGAGAAGGGTGATCCGGGCGCTGGAAGTATGCCATTTTTCCGGCAGGACGATGCAAGACTACCAGAAACAGCAACAGCATGAACCGCTTTATTGTGCGGCGCTGGTGGGGCTTGTGATGGAGAGGGAGAAGCTGTATCAATGCATTAACGAACGGGTCGATCAAATGATGGAACGCGGTTTAATCGAGGAAGCGAGAAAGTTGTATGACAAACATTTGCGTGGTGTCCAGTCCATCCAGGCGATCGGCTACAAAGAACTGTACGATTACTTTGACGGGCGCACGACCCTTGATGAGGCTGTTTCCCGCTTAAAACAAAATACAAGGCGTTTTGCCAAAAGGCAGCTCACCTGGTTCCGCAATAAGTTGGAAATAGAGTGGTTTGACATGACAAAAGAGGAAGAAAAGGAAAAAAAATTTGAAGAAATTTCCGCTTTCATAGCAGGAAAGCTACAATTAAAATCGAATAGTTTATAATATAGAGTATAGCCGGGAACACGCGTGACTTCAGTCATGAGATGCTCCGGGCACCGAACCGCAGAAACTGCGGGGGCTGCCTGCCAAAAATCACCGGAGATCCACCGGCGTTTGCAGGAATCTCGCGGCTTTAGTCATGAGCAGGTTAAAATAGAGAGAAAGAGGAGGATTTGTAATGAACAAAGCCATCAATATTCAGGACCAGTATTTAAACCAATTGCGGAAAGACGGTACGGTTGTCACAGTCTTTTTGATGAACGGCTTCCAGCTTCGCGGCCAGGTAAAAGGCTTTGATAACTTCACCGTGCTGATTGAAACAGACGGCAAACAGCAACTCGTTTTCAAACATGCGATTTCAACGTTCCAGCCGCAAAAAAATGTTCAAATCAATTTTGAGGAAAATTAAAACAAAATGCCCGGCAACTTGCCGGGCATTTTAAATATGGTGTACTGTTATCCGACCCCGAAACATAAACTGATACAGATAATTATTTCTCGGGAAAGCGCAAAAACCGACAAATTCCCCCGCCATTTTGGATGATGCTGATTTTTGGCCGGTGCGGATTTGAAAAACAACCGGTTTTCTTATGCCGAACAACAAGTTTTTGTACGTGGGCATTTGTCACACTCCCGGCCCAATCCGCGTATATTGTCTGTAGAATGCGAGGTGGCGGTGATGGATCAACCGATTCGTATGAAAAATAACGGCCAGATCAATATTGTCCTCCATGCGGGCCAAAGGGAGGCCGTTATTCCCCAGCCGAAAATAGAAACCAGCAAAAAAGATTTATCAGCGGAACATGAAATTTTAAAAGAAATTGAAGATGAACTTGGCACGCTTGTCGGAATGGAAGAAATCAAAAAAATGGTAAAAGAAGTTTATGCCTGGATCTATATTAACAAGAAAAGGGAAGCCGCCGGGTTAAAAACGGGAAAGCAGGCTCTCCATATGATGTTTAAAGGCAATCCCGGCACAGGCAAAACAACTGTCGCCCGATTGATCGGGAAATTGTTCCATAAAATGAATGTATTGTCAAAAGGCCACTTGATTGAAGCGGAAAGGGCCGATCTTGTCGGCGAATACATCGGCCATACGGCGCAAAAGACAAGGGATTTGATTAAAAAAGCGATCGGCGGCATTTTATTTATTGATGAAGCGTACTCTCTCGGCCGCGGCGGCGAGAAAGATTTCGGGAAAGAAGCAATCGATACGCTTGTAAAGCATATGGAAGACAAACAGCACGAATTTATTTTAATTTTGGCCGGCTATTCAAACGAAATGGATTATTTCCTGAGCCTGAATCCGGGGCTGCATTCCCGGTTCCCGATTGTGTTCAACTTTCCCGATTACTCGGTAGAGGAGCTCATGGATATCGGGAAAAGGATGCTGACTGAAAAAGAGTATACGCTCAGTTTGGATGCAGAACGGAAGCTCCGCGACCATCTGGCTTTTGTCAAAACAACGAGCAACCCTGCCAGTTTTTCAAACGGCCGGTATGTGCGGAATGTAATTGAAAAATCAGTGCGCGCCCAGGCGATGCGGCTGTTGATGCAGGCTTGCTATGACCGCCATGAGCTGGTCACGCTGCGTAGCAGTGACCTTGTTTTTCCGGACTGACGCCCCTGCGCCCTCTGCGGTTTTCCGCAGGCGCTTATTTTCCGTCCGAAAGCTTAAGACGGTTTTGCCGGCTAGCTGTTTCGCCCGGAAAATAAGCAGCTTGGGGATACATTTTCAAGTCATGCGGGCCCGGGCATAACAGTGCCCGGCCTTTTTTAATGCGGGCGGAAAAAAAGCCATATCGCACGAAGCCATGCCCTGTTTTCCAAAAAAGGCGCCCGGACATGTTATCTTTGTGCGTTTTTTGGTAAGATAACAGGTATACTGGACGGAACAGGTGATGAAATGGAAAATAATAAAGAAAGAGCGATTCTTGCCGGATGCGAATTGAGCGGCGGCAGCCACAGCCGTTTTGCTTATTCAATGGAAGAGCTGAGGCGGCTTGTCGAAACGGCGCAGGGGGAAGTGGTGCTTGAAGTCGTACAAAAACGGGACAGGGCAGATGCCGCCACGTATATCGGAAAAGGCAAGGTGGCGGAACTAAAGGCGCTTGTTTCAGAATTGCAAGCCGATCTGATCGTTTTTAACGCGGAACTTTCGCCGAGCCAGCTCCGCAATCTCCAGGCTGCAGTGGATTGCCGCGTGCTGGACAGGACACAGCTTATCCTTGATATTTTTGCGACGCGTGCCCGCTCAAAAGAAGGGAAGCTCCAGGTGGAACTGGCGCAGCTTGAGTATTTGCTGCCGCGTCTTGGCGGGCGCGGTACGGAGCTGTCACGGCTCGGTGGCGGAATCGGTACGAGGGGGCCGGGGGAAACCCAGCTTGAAACGGACCGCCGCCATATCCGCCGCCGCATTTCTGAAATTAAGGCGCAGCTTGAAACGGTTGTCCGCCACCGGGAGCGTTACCGCGAAAGGCGGAAAAAGAACCATGTGTTTCAAATTGCGCTTGTCGGCTATACCAACGCCGGAAAATCGACATTGTTTAACCGCCTGTCTGCCGCAGATTCTTATGAAGAAAACCAGCTGTTTGCCACGCTTGATCCGATGACAAGAAAAGTTGTGCTGCCAAGCGGTTACACGGCTTTGCTGACGGATACGGTCGGATTTATCCAGGACTTGCCGACGACGCTGATTGCGGCGTTCCGCTCGACCTTGGAAGAAGTGCGGGAAGCCGATTTGCTTTTGCATGTCATTGACAGTTCCAACCCGGATTATGACAACCATCAAAAAACGGTGCAGCGCCTGCTTTCCGAACTGGAAATGAACCATCTGCCGCAGCTTGCCATTTACAATAAAATGGATATAAAAGACAGCCATTTCATGCCCAATGCACAAAACAGCATCATGATCAGCGCGAAAGACGAAAAAGATATCCACCGGCTGCTGTTGGAAATTGAAAAACAGGTGCTGGCCGAAATGGTGCCGTACAGCGCGCTTGTCCCGCAAACGGAAGGAAAGCTGCTTTCGGTTTTAAAAAGTGATACCATTTTAAGAGAACTGATTTTCAAGGAAGAAAATGAGGCATACCAGTGCAAGGGATATGCGCTTCCGGGCCATCCAGTTTTGGGGGCGTTACAACCATATGCTGAATAAAAACCTTGTGCGCGGGTGCATACAGCGGGTTCCCTTGTTGCATGCACCCGACATTTTGAACGGAAAGGTGTAGAAGATGTACCAGTATTTGACTCACGGTGCCAAACTCAGGCAAATGGCAGAGGAGGCCGAGCGCCAAATCCGCCCGGTCCACAGTGCAATAGAAAAACGGGCGGAAACGAACCAGTTCCGCGTATTGCAAAGCTTTCAAAAGCATAAAGTGAGCGAGTCGCATTTTTATCCGTCGACCGGATACGGCTATGATGACACAGGCAGGGAAACGCTTGAGCGCATATATGCCGATGTTTTCGGCGCGGAAGCTGGGCTTGTCCGCCCGCAAATCATTTCCGGGACACATGCGATTACGATTGCGCTTTTCGGCGTCCTCCGCCCGGGGGATGAATTGTTATACATAACCGGGAAGCCGTACGATACGCTTGATGAAATTACAGGGGCGCACGGCAGCGGCAACGGTTCGCTGCAGGAGTTTAACATAACGTACAATTATGTAAACTTAAAGGAAGATGGCACAGTCGATTTTGAAGCGGTGAGAAAAGCGATCCATCCCCATACAAAAATGGTTGCGATCCAGCGCTCAAAAGGGTATGCGTCAAGGCCTTCGTTTACAGTGGATGAGATCGGGGAAATGATCCGCTTTGTAAAAGAAATCAAGCCGGATACAGTTGTGTTTGTCGACAACTGCTACGGCGAATTTGTAGAGGAGAAGGAGCCGTGCCATGTTGGCGCGGATTTAATGGCCGGTTCGCTTATCAAAAATCCGGGTGGCGGGCTTGCTAAAACAGGCGGCTACATTTGCGGGAAGAAAAAATGGGTGGAAAGCTGCGCTTACAGGATGACATCCCCCGGAATCGGCGCGGAAGCAGGAGCATCGCTTTACAGCCTTCTTGAGATGTACCAGGGCTTCTTTCTGGCGCCGCATGTTGTGGCAGAGGCATTAAAAGGTGCGGTGTTTACATCGGCAATCCTGGAAAAATCCGGGATGCATACTTATCCGAAATGGGATGCGCCCAGGACGGACCTTATCCAGTCCGTTGAATTTGGCGACCCGGACAGCATGGTCGCTTTTTGCCAGGCGATCCAGTTTGCTTCACCGGTGAATTCTTATGTGACGCCATATCCGAGTGATATGCCCGGTTATGCGGACGATGTCATCATGGCAGCCGGCACATTTATCCAGGGGGCAAGCATCGAGCTTTCCGCCGACGGCCCGCTCCGCCCGCCTTACACCGCCTATGTTCAGGGCGGCCTTACGTATGCGCATGTCAAAATGGCCGTCCTGCTCGCGCTCGACCGGCTGATTGAAGAAAACCTTGTCGATCCCAATTGAATTTTTCCCTACTTTGATCCACGGCCGGCTGGATGTTAACCGGGCACCATGTTCCGCCCGTGCAGGGACGCCTTTTTCTAATGCGGCCGGTTTGCCGGTTGTGTTATAATAACAGGATGATATTTGATGAGGTGATCGCATGAATAAGAGGCCGCATTTGCTTTTAATTGACGGGATGGCGCTTCTTTTCCGGGCGTTTTATGCCACCGCCGTGACGGGGCAGTTTATGGTGAATTCCAAAGGAATGCCGACAAACGGCGTGCAGGGCTTTTTGCGCCATTTGCTTTTGGCGGCTGAGAACAAAAAACCGACGCATGTGGCCGTTTGCTGGGATATGGGGAGCAAAACGTTCCGCAACGACTTGTACGGTGAATATAAAGCAAACCGGGACGTCCCGCCGGTTGAGATGATTCCGCAATTTGGTCTGGCGAAAGAAACAGTGGAAGCTTTTGAAATTCCAAATGTCGGAGTGGCCGGGTATGAAGCGGACGACTGTCTCGGCACCCTTAGCTGCCGGTTCAAAGACGAGGCGGATATTTCCATTTTGACCGGCGACCGCGACATTTTGCAGCTTTTGGATGACCATGTGGAAGTCCATCTCCTCCAGAAAGGGTTCGGAAATTATAAAACCTATACAAAAGCGGCATTTATGGACGAATACGGGGTGACGCCGCGGCAGTTCATCGATGTAAAAGCGCTGATGGGCGATGCAAGCGACGGGTATCCGGGCGTGAAGGGGATCGGTGAAAAAACAGCGTTTAAGCTCGTCAGCCGGTATGGAAACCTCAGCGGCATTTTGGAGCATCTCGGGGAGCTCACGCCGTCGCAGCAGAAAAAAATCGAAGCGGGGCTGGAGATGCTACATCTGAGCAGAAAACTTGCCGAAATCCGTTGTGATGTGCCGGTGGCTTTTTCTTTGGAAAAAGCGCGGTTTGGCCAGATTCCGGAAACGTTTATGGAACTGATGGAAGAACTGGAATTAAAAATGGTAAAACGCCATTTGGTTACAGCCCGGATAAACGCAAGCTTCATTTCTTAACCGCTTTGCCCGGTTTAAACGGCACGGAAAGTGGAAAAACAGCATTCAGGATAAGAATGCTGTTTTTCTTCTCCGTTTTGCGATTGTCAGATTTTTGTATTGGATTTTTTCGCGCGGTTTTCAAGGGTTGTCTTTGGATCCGGCGCGAATGCCGCATCCTGTGCAATTCCTTGCGTCGTAACGGAATTTGCCGCTTTGCCGCGGTTTGTATTGTCTTTTTTAGCCATCCTGATCACCCCTTGTTATAGCATGCCCCAATTCGGGGGAAATTTTGATAAAGGGATGATCCCCGGGCAAACCCGGCGTATCCAATGGAATAAATGCACGCGCAATGCGGATGGGAAAGCTAGCGGAGAGAAAGAAGGGATAAAAATGGAAAGAAAACAACTCATCCGGGAAGTGGATAAAATATTAAAGACGTATTGTGAAGGCTGTTTTTTAAAATCGCATTTCCGGAAAACACGCGGGAAAAAATATGCCCACCAGTTTTGCATCCGGCAATGCACGGTAGGCGAACAGCTGAAAAAATACGGCGACCGGTTATCATGACGGTTTTCACAACCGCAACAATGCCGTCCCAGGAAACAGGCGGCACCCGAAAGCTGTTCGTCTTGCCGGTATTAAACCGCAACAATGCCGTCCCGGGAAACAGGCGGCTGATGATTGCCATCGGGCTGCAAACAGCATGCCTAGTGATGCAAAAACGAGGGAAAATGGGGAACCCGGTATTGTGGCGGTTTGCACAAAAATAAAAGGCTGGCATAAAAGCCAGCCTGGTTGCATTCTATGATTTATGAAAGTTTTGTTACATTCGCTGCCTGAGGTCCGCGGTTGCCTTCAACGATGTCGAAAGAAACAGCCTGGCCTTCTTCCAAAGTTTTGAACCCTTCACCTTGAATAGCGGTGAAATGAACGAAAACATCGTCTCCGCCCTCAACTTCAATGAATCCGTAGCCTTTTTCGTTATTGAACCATTTTACTTTACCGTTTTGCATTTCTTAATCCTCCTAAATCAAAAGCACGTTCGTGCCAAAAAATGTTGCATTAAACAGATGAAAAACCGCCATCAAGGTCTGGGAAATCACTTGTTTAATGTTATAATTAATATACTCCAACCGGTATGGATAGTCAAGACAAAGGAAGCAAAAATGATGGAAAATTGTTGTGAATTCTTAAATTTGCAAGCGGTTTAAAATCGGCGCACATTTATTATGAATTCTTGTACATCATCCGTGATTATAGTAAACTGATGGTATTGTACCGGCAGACTCAATATTTGTTGTAAGAATGGGGGCCCGTGGATGCCGACACCTAGTATGGAAGACTACATTGAACAGATTTTTATTCTGATTGAAAGCAAAGGATATGCGCGTGTTTCGGATATTGCCGAAGCGCTTTCCGTTCATCCTTCATCCGTTACGAAAATGGTACAGAAGCTGGATAAGGATGATTATCTTGTTTATGAAAAATACCGCGGACTGGTCCTCACCCCAAAAGGCAAGAAAATTGGAAAACGGCTTGTCGACCGCCATCATTTGCTTGAACAGTTTTTAAGGATCATCGGGGTCGACGAAGAAAATATTTATAGAGATGTAGAAGGGATTGAACATCACCTGAGCTGGAATTCCATTGACCGGATCGGAGACCTTGTCCAGTACTTTGAGGAAGATCCGGGCCGGGTGGACGACCTGAACCGGCTGCAGGCACAAAACGAGGATTGAATTTTCCGGCCTGCCTGCCCATGAAATGGGGCTGATTCCTTTTATGCGTCGGCTGTTGCCGGATGATGGGGCATAGGTGCCTGGAAGCCTGTCTGCCGGCACGCATCAGGATTTTAGTGTCCTCCCTGCATGATGCAAGCAGGGCTTTTCCCCGCCAGCCGGAAGACAAAATCCGCATGGCAGCCTTCATGTAGAAAATCAGGGATAAAGCCAAACGATTTCCCGGTGCGGGCGAAAAATGCTTTTTTCAGGTGCATTGGGCTGCAGGGGTATGTAGAATAGAAGATGGAAGCAGATTTTTGATGAAGCGGAGGATTTGACATTGCCAAGCCATTCGATTGGAAAGACTGATATTGATATCGCGCAGCATGCTTCGCTGAAACCGGTCAAGGAAATTGCGGAAACCGTGCAGCTTGCAGAAGAAGACCTGGAATATTACGGGAAATACAAGGCGAAAATTACATATGAAAAAATCAAGCAGCTCCAAACCAAAAAAGACGGAAAATTATTTCTTGTCACTTCCATCAATCCGACGCCGGCGGGGGAAGGCAAGTCAACCGTCACCATCGGGCTCGGCGATGCATTAAAACAGCTGGGCCATAAAACCATGATTGCCTTAAGGGAGCCATCGCTCGGGCCGGTCATGGGGCTGAAAGGGGGCGCAACGGGCGGCGGTTATGCACAAGTCTTGCCGATGGAAGAGATCAATCTTCATTTCACAGGCGATTTTCATGCGATTACCGCTGCCAATAATGCCATTTCTGCTTTGCTGGACAACCATATCCACCAGGGAAATCCATTGCAGATTGACCCACGCCGCATTGTCTGGAAGCGGGCGGTCGATTTAAATGACCGGGCGCTGCGCCATGTCGTCGTCGGCCTCGGCGGTCCCGGCCAGGGCGTGCCCCGTGAAGACGGATTTGACATTACCGTGGCTTCTGAACTGATGGCCGTTTTATGCCTGGCGGAAGATCTCGAAGATTTAAAAAGGCGGATTGCGAACATCGTTGTAGCCTACAATTACGAAAAGAAACCCGTAACCGTCGGTGACCTCGGGATCGAAGGCGCGATTGCTTTATTGCTGAAAGATGCCTTGAAACCGAATCTTGTCCAGACGATCGAACATACGCCGGCCCTTGTCCACGGCGGCCCGTTTGCCAATATTGCGCACGGCTGCAACAGTGTTATGGCGACCAAAACCGCTTTGAAACTGGCCGATTATGTCGTCACGGAAGCCGGCTTTGGTGCCGACCTCGGCGCTGAAAAATTTCTCGACATTAAAGCGCGGGCGGCCGGCCTGAAACCGGACGGCGTCGTGATTGTCGCCACCATCCGAGCCTTGAAAATGCACGGCGGGGTGCGCAAGGAAGATTTGGCGGCAGAAAATATTGCGGCTCTTGAAGCCGGGCTTTTAAACCTGCAAAAACATGTTGAAACGATCGCTTCATTCGGTTTGCCGTTTGTGGTTGCCATCAACCGGTTTATATCGGACAGCAATGCGGAAATCGCTGTCTTAGAACATTGGTGCAGTGAACGCGGCATTCCCGTGTCGCTTACGGAAGTGTGGGAAAAAGGGGGCGCAGGCGGCATGGATCTTGCGGCCAAACTGCTGGAAGCCGCCAAACAGCCGCATACATTCAGGCCGGTTTACCCGCTTGAATCAACCATTGAAGAAAAGATAGAGGCGATTGTGCGCCAGGTGTATGGCGGCCGCGGCGCCGAATTTTCCGCGAAAGCGCAAAAACAAATCCGCGAATTTGAACAGCTCGGATGGGGGCATCTCCCTGTTTGCATTGCAAAAACGCAGTATTCCTTATCCGATGACCCGCACAAAACGGGCCGCCCGCATGATTTTGCGATCCATGTCCGCGAACTCGTTCCGAAGCTTGGCGCCGGGTTTATTGTTGCCCTGACAGGAGACGTTCTGACCATGCCGGGCCTTCCGAAAGAACCGGCCGCTTACCGGATGGATGTTGATGCGGAAGGCCGCGCATCCGGGCTCTTTTAAACGGGGGACAGGCGATGTTTGACCCGACTGCTTTTGAAAATATGAAGACTGTATTCGAAGGCGCTGCCTATGATCTTGATTTAAGAGGGGAAGCATCCATCACCGGAAGAAAAGACCTGGTCGACCTGGCGGAAATGTCCCGGGAATACCGCATTACGCTTCAGCTTCCGGAATGGCAGGAAGCAAGCGTGATGATCTGTCTTTCGGCTTCGCTCGGGCAGCTGGCGGCGGAAATACTGGATCCCGCGCCCGGCGCCAAAGCGGGTGCCAGTGCCGCCGTAACTTTTTCCTGGAAAAACAGTGGCCGGTCCGCTGATTATAAACAGATGATCCTTTCCGCATGGGGAAACGGCAACCGGCGCCGCATCGAGGAAAGGACTGTTCATTCATCACGCTCGGGTGTAACCGAAGAAGTTGCCATCGATTTTGCCCGGCTGATAACGGAAGATTTAATGGATGATTTGTTTGAGATGCCCGCAGATGCCGTGAAGACTTTGCGCCGGATGAGGTTCTAACAAAAGCTGCACGCCCCGCCGTGCAGCTTTTGGCTTTCCTTGTCCAAAAACATGATAAAATGGCAAAGAAGGGAACACTTATGCGGGATTATCTTTGCAGGAGAACGCCGCTTCTTCAGTTTTGACGGCAATTTTTCAAAGAATGGATGTTGAATTATGAAAATATTTCAAGCCCAAGGGTTGACAAAATCTTACGGGGAAAAAGTGCTGTTTGACAATCTTTCTTTCCATATCGGCGAACAGGAACGGATCGGCCTTGTCGGCGTCAACGGCACCGGAAAATCGAGCCTGCTCAAAATCATCGCGGGACAGGACGAAGCGGATAGCGGGGAACTGAGCGCGCCGAACGATTATACCATTGGTTATTTGCCGCAGGAGCCTGAACTGGATCCGGCCTTTACGGTTCTTGAACAGGTGTATAATAGCGGGTCCCCGGTTATGGCGCTTTTGCGTTCCTATGAAGAGGCGCTGCTTGAAGTCGGGAAGGATCCGGGAAATGCAGGCAAACAGGATCGATTGTTCCGGCTGCAAAAAGAAATGGATGCCGCCGGTGCATGGGAAGCCGGCGCCAATGCGCAGACGGTCCTTTCCAAACTCGGCATCCGCGATTTGAACAGAAAAATTTCGGGATTGTCAGGCGGGCAGAAAAAACGGGTCGCCCTTGCCCGGGTATTAATGGAAACACCCGATTTGTTGATTTTGGATGAACCGACCAACCATCTCGATTATCCGGCTGTCAAGTGGCTGGAAGAGTTTATTGCAAAATATCCCCGTTCTGTCCTGTTCGTGACGCATGACCGCTATTTTCTCGACCGGGCGGCAAACCGGATTTTCGAGCTGAGCGGCGGAAAACTGTACAGTTACATAGGGAATTACCAGGATTTTATTGAAGCAAAAGCACGGCGGGAAGAAGCGCAACTGCAGCAGGAGGAAAAACGGAAAAATTTGTACAGGCGGGAACTTGCCTGGATGAAGCGCGGGGCAAAGGCGCGTTCGACAAAACAAAAAGCAAGGATCGGCCGTTTTGAAGAACTGGAATCCAGCCTCAGTAAAAGCCCCCGGCAGCAGGAAGCCGATATCGCTTTGTCCGGAAGCCGCCTTGGCAAACAGGTTTTTGAACTGCAGCATGCGAATAAGGCGTTCGGATCGGAGACGATTTTAAAGGATTTCAATTTGCTCGTAAAGCCGGGTGACCGGATCGGCATCGTCGGGAAAAACGGAAGCGGAAAATCCACTTTGATGAACATTCTCGCAGGCAGGATTCCGCTTGATTCCGGGGAACGCCTCACCGGGCAGACCGTCAAGATCGCGTATTACCGCCAGGAAACACCAGGCATGGATGAAAATAAGCGGATGATCGAATATATACGGGAAGCGGGGGAGACGGTGACAACAAAAGACGGGGAAACGATTTCCGCCGCGCAAATGCTGGAAAGATTTCTTTTTGGCATGCACACGCACGGCACCCCGGTCAGGAAACTGTCGGGCGGCGAAAAGCGCAGGCTGTATTTGCTCAGGCTCCTAATGTCGCGGCCGAATGTCCTGCTTTTGGACGAACCGACGAATGATCTCGATACGGAGACGCTTACCGTGCTTGAAGATTATATTGGTGAGTTTCCGGGCGTCGTCATCTCGGTTTCACACGACCGCTATTTTCTTGATAAAACTGCGGAGCAGCTGCTCATTTTTGAAGGCGGCGGCAAAATCAGCCGCTTTTTCGGCCGTTACAGCGACTACCTCGAAATCGCGCATGAAACGCCGGCACAGGAGGAAAAAATGGATGTGCCGAAGCCTAAACGGGAACCGAAACGGAAAAAATTGTCTTACCACGAGCAGCGGGAATGGGAAGAAATAGACGAAAAGATTGAAGCGTGCGAGCAAGCCATTGCCGCACTGAACGAACAATTGGAACAAGCCGGCTCCGATTTTGTCAGGGCCCTGGACATTTCAAAAGCGCTCGAGGAAGAAAACGGTCGGCTGGAAGGCCTCATTGAACGTTGGAGCTATCTTTCCGAGCTGCAGGAAGGAAAAGACAAGTAAACATTTTTGGGGAAGGAGTCCTGTTTTGCCCGGAAGTGTAGCATGTCTCGCCGCTTTCCGGGCTACGGGAAGGAATGGGCGGCAGCCGGAAGTTTTTTGAAAGGAAAAAATGTTGCGCCGGCGAACGCACGAAAGATGTTTCTGATTTTCAAGGTACGCTTGATATTTATGAAAAGAATCAACTCATTCGTGTATCCACTGTGATTATGTTAAAATGCAAGTAGACTTGATGGGAAAGGCGGTGTGGAGATGAAAATTAAAGCGATTGAACCAACGCCGAGCCCGAATACGATGAAAGTCGTATTGACGGAAGCACTGTCGGACGGCGCCCGCAGCAATTATAAGAAAGGGCAGGAAGAAGGCGTGCCGCCGCTGATCCGCCGTATCCTCGATATCGAAGGCGTGAAAGGCGTATACCATGTTGCGGACTTTCTCGCGGTGGAGCGGCATGGCAAAACAGACTGGCAGGACATTCTGCCGAAAGTGCGTGAGGTGTTCGGGGAAGCGGAAGCAGAAACCGGAAACAGCCCCCGTGCCAATGAGCATTTCGGGGAAGTCCAGGTGTTTGTCCAGATGTTTAAAGGCATTCCGCTCCAGGTTAAACTGGCGGACGGGGAACAGGAAAAACGTTTCGGGCTGCCGGCTTATTTTGCCGAGGCGCTTGCCGCTGCGCAATTGGAAGGCGACAATTATGTTTTCTTGCGAAAATGGAAAGACTTCGGCGTTCGGTACGGGGAGATGCAAGAAATCGGTGCGGAAGTCACAGAAGAAATCATTGCCGCTTATCCGAAAGAAAGGCTAAACCGGCTTGTCAATGAAGCGCAGCATCCGGAGCAGGTTCAAGCCGCCAAAAAAAGGCTGAAATTAACGCCCGGCATGCTGGAAACGGATGACTGGCGCAAAAGGTACCGGCTCCTTGAACAAATGGAAGACCCTGATCTTTCCGACCTGCCTGTCCTGGAGAAAGCCCTGGAAGATGAAAAACCATCGATCAGGCGGCTTGCCGTTGTTTATTTGGGCATGGTGAAAGACAAGCGGGTGCTGCCGCTATTATACCGCGGCCTGCACGATCCGAATGCAAGCGTGCGGCGGACGGCAGGCGACTGCCTTAGCGACCTCGGGTTCAAAGAGGCATGCGGGGAAATGGCAAAAGCGCTTAAAGATAAAAGCAAAATTGTCAGGTGGCGCGCCGCCATGTTTTTATACGAAGCGGGCGACGAGGCTTCTCTCCCGGCCTTAAGGGAAGCGGAAAACGACCCTGAATTTGAAGTCAGGCTCCAGGTCAGAATGGCGATTGAGCGGATTACAAAGGGTGAAGAAGCAAAAGGCTCGGTCTGGAAGCAGATGACAGAAGCAAGGCAAATCCAGCCATAATTAAAGGAGGACATCAACATGTCAATGGCATATGAAGAATACATGCGGGCGCTTATTACCCCGATGAGGGAAGAATTGACGGCAAACGGGTTTACGGAACTGCGCACACCGGAAGAAGTCGAGGCCTATATGGAAAAAGCGGAAGGCACCACGCTGGTTGTCGTGAATTCGGTTTGCGGCTGCGCAGCCGGGCTTGCGCGTCCGGCAATTGTCGAAGCGATCCGGACGGCTGAAAAGAAGCCAGACCATCTTGTCACGGTATTTGCCGGTCAGGACAAAGAAGCAACGACAAAAATGCGTGAATATTTTACCGGCATCGAACCATCCTCCCCTTCCGTAGCGCTTCTTCAAGGAAAAGAAGTAGCCCATTTTATCCCGAGGAGCGATATCGAAGGGCATGAAGTCGAAGAAATCATCGAAAATCTGCATGCCGCTTTTGACCAATACTGCGCGTAAAATAGCGGCCCCGTTTGCATCATTCCGGGTGCAAAATGGGGCCTGTTTTTTCTGTGTAAATATTATATAATAAATACATATTCAAACTGTCGGGATATGGAGGGGATCGCGTGAAAAACTGGCTGAAAAAATCAATGGTCATCCTTGTTTCTGTTTTAACATTCGGCCTTGTCCCCCCTTCCCATGTCATCTGGAATCATCTTTATAAAACAGGAAATGAAACGGCGGAAACGACTGCTGCTTATTCCAACCGGACGGCTGCCACAAGCCGCAAAATTGACCGTGCCGCGCTTGCCCGGTCGTTCGTTGAAGATGCAGAAAAACGGGCTTATCTGAAATTTGGGGAAAGGATCAGGCCTGTTATTGAAGACGAGTTCCGTGCTGCCGTTTTGCCAAATATTCAAACCGCCATCGCGGAAATGCTGCAGGAATACCCGCAGGACAAACTGCCGCTGCTCGCTGTTTCAGACCAGCCGAGTGCGGGAACCGGTGAAAAAATGTTTCATATATACAATACGGAAACAAATAAAGACATTATCCGTTTCCATGTCCGGCGCGACCATCCGCCCGGCGACGGCTACTATTTTAATTTCCATTACCATGTGGCCTTTGACCATTTCCAAACGCACCGCCATCTTGGCACCATTTACTGGGGCAAAAACATGCCGCCGCAATGGATGAAAGGGTAAAGGCGGGATGAATGCCTGCCGCGGCGGCAGCTGTAAACAAACAACGCCTTAACGGATAAAAGGCTAAAGCAGGGTGGAAGACGGGCAACCCCAACCTCCAGCCGGATATTTCATGTGCTTTTTGCAAACGCAGTGAATGCAGTACCAGCAGAAGGATATAAAATGAGCGAAACATGGCTGCTTTGTTGCCGGCTGCAACAAAGAATAATCATGCAAATGGATCGCTTTGCCCCGAGGTTCATATTCTACAGCGCAATTTTTCGGGATAGAAACCCGGATATTTGAATGACAAAGGATGGAATCATGATGAAACAATATTTGGATCTTTGCCGCGAAGTGCTCGAAAACGGCGTCAAAAAAGATGATCGGACCGGTACCGGAACGATCAGCGTTTTCGGCCATCAAATGCGGTTTCATTTGCAGGACGGTTTCCCGCTTCTGACAACAAAGAAACTGCATTTGAAATCGATTATTTATGAACTGCTCTGGATGCTGAAAGGAGATACGAATGTAAAATACCTCCAGGAAAACGGCGTCCGCATTTGGAATGAGTGGGCAGATGAAAACGGCGACCTCGGCCCGGTTTACGGGCAACAATGGCGTTCATGGCAAACCCGGGACGGGCGGACAATTGACCAGATCACCCAGGTCATTGAACAAATTAAAACCAATCCGGATTCCAGGCGCCTGATCGTTAACGCTTGGAATGTCGGGGAGATTGACAGGATGGCCCTGCCGCCGTGCCATTGCTTTTTCCAGTTCTATGTGGCAAACGGCAAGCTGTCATGCCAGCTGTACCAGCGTTCGGCCGATATTTTCCTCGGCGTACCGTTTAACATTGCTTCTTACGCGCTGCTTACGATGATGATTGCGCAAGTCACGGGTCTGGAACCAGGGGATTTTGTCCATACGCTTGGCGATGCCCATATTTACTTGAACCATATCGAACAAGTGAAGCTGCAGCTGGAACGGGAGCCCCGCAAGCTGCCGAAAATGGTTTTGAATCCTGAAGTAAAAGACATTTTCTCCTTCCGGTACGAAGATTTTACATTAAAAGATTACAATCCGTATCCGCACATTCCGGGGAGGGTGAGTGTATGATTTCCTTTTTATGGGCGGAAGATGAAAAAGGCGTAATCGGAAAGAACAACGCGCTTCCGTGGCATCTTCCCGAAGATCTGAAGTATTTTAAAAATGTAACAATGGGCCATCCGGTCGTCATGGGGAGGCGGACGTTTGAATCGATCGGAAAGCCGCTTCCCGGCAGAACGAATATTGTGATGACGAGAGACCCGGATTTTCAAGTGGAAGACTGCGTCATTGTCGCCGGCAAAACAGAATTGTTAAAATGGGCGGATGCACATGGCGGCGAGATTTTTGTCACCGGCGGCGCGGAGATTTTTGCCCTGCTGCTCGAGGAAGCGGAAAAATTGTACCGGACGAAAATACACGCTGACATGGAAGGCGATACCTATTTTCCGCCCGTTGACTGGGAGAAGTGGGAAATGGCTTCCAGCACAAAGGGGATAAAAAACGAAAAAAATCCTTATGACTACGAATTTCAAGTATTTGTACGGAAAAGGTAAAAAAAACCATGGAAACATTCCCATGGTTTTTCTATGTGCCATCAGACATAAAATAAAATAGTGAAGTACATAAATGCACTGCCGGCAATGACAAAAATATGCCAGATCGCATGGGAGTAAGGAAGATTTTTCCATGTGTAGAACACGGCGCCTACCGAGTAGCAGATCCCGCCTGAAAAAAGGAGCCAGAATCCCGGAGCTGAAAGCCCTTTATACAAAGGCTCAATTGCAATGAGGATCAGCCAACCCATGACTAAGTAAAGCATCGTGGACAATAATTTAAGACGGTGAATGAGAAAACATTTTCCAGCAATGCCAATAGCAGACACTCCCCACACGACCGAAAACAGCACCCATCCCAAAGTGCCATGCAGCGTAATCAGCACAATCGGCGTATAGGTTCCTGCAATTAACAGGTAAATGGCAGAATGGTCCAGAATGGCGAGAAATGTTTTCACTTTCGTCCAGTAAAAGCTGTGCAGCAGTGTGGAAAACAAATACAGAAGCAGCATGGAAATCCCGAAAACGAGAAAACTTGCCAGATAGAGCGGGTTATTCTTTTCTGCGGCGAAAACGACGAGCACGACCATCGCCGGAATGCTGAGCAGAAAACCGATGCCATGCGTAACGGCATTGGCCAGTTCCTGTTTCCAGGATGAAAGCAGTGTTGAAGTTGTCAAAAATTTAAACCACCTTTGTCTTTGGGCTTCTCTTTATTATAGTGTTTGGCGGGCCAATCTGCAATGGAAACATCTTGCGCTTTAAGCGGGTGCAATTTTATGCGTAAATCAGCAGAAGATCCCGTTTTTCATGTTATAATGGGTACATTGTAAATTCAGAAAGGCTTGAAAAGTGGTGTCAAAAATGAAAAAATGGTTCATTCCTCTTCTCATCTCCGTTGCGCTTGCCTTATCGGGCTGTTCACACGGCATAACCGGCCTGTTGTTTAAATCGGCAAGCAATGAAAAAAAGATGGTGCCCGTTCCGCTGCACATCGTCTCGATCGGGGACTCCCTGACTGAAGGCGTAGGCGACAGCAAGGGGCGCGGCGGCTACACCTATTATTTGAAAAATGAACTAGACGCCTTAAAGGGTGTGAAAAAAACCACCATTGCCAATTATGGCGTAAAAGGGAACAGGACCGACCAATTGCTTGCCCGGCTCCAGAATGAAAAAATCCGGAAGTCCATCAAGGATTCAGATGTTGTTATTATTACCATCGGCGGCAATGATATGATGAAAGTGTTTCGTGAAAATATTTCCAACTTAAACAAGCAGGAATTTGAGGCGGCCATTCCGGGGTACAAACAACGGCTCGATCAAATTTTCCGCCGCGTCCGCGCGGTCAATCCGGATGCAAAGATCGCGCTCGTCGGTCTCTATAACCCTTTTTCAAAGTGGCTGACCGATATAAAGGAAATGGACCAAATGCTTGCAGCCTGGAATAATGCCGGCAAAGCGGTGGCATCTCGCTATAAAAATACCGTTTTTATCCCGGTTGCGGATATTTTTGAGAATAACGAAGATGCATTGCTTTATGACGATCATTTCCATCCGAACGATGAAGGGTATAAACGGATGTCGAAACGGATTTACCGGTATCTCCTGAAAGGGAATTTTTTGGGGATTCCAAAATAGCAAAATGGTAAAGGAATGATGCTTGCGTGAAAAGAAACCCATGGAAAATCGCTTTTTTTGCACTGGCTTCAGTGGTTGTGGCCTTTGTACTTGTGCTTTCCTTTTTTCTTTTTGTGCCGGATGGCCGCGTGCCGGAACCGGAAAAAACCGGAAAAACGGTTGATTTGCGGGTAGAGACAAACAAGGCGGATTTAACGGCGCTCATTAACCGCTATTTGCGGGAAGAAAAAATAAAGGGGAAAGTGTTTTTAAATGATGAAGTCGTCTACTATGGAACTGTCGGGGTCTTTTCCGAAAAAATGCAGTATAAGATGACTTTTAAGCCGAAAGCGTTAAAGAACGGGGATCTCGTTTTAAAGCAAAAATCGGTATCCCTCGGTTCCGTCCATCTCCCGGTATCCTATATTTTAAAATTCGTCAAAACGACTTACCATCTGCCCAGGTGGGTGATCATCCAGCCGGGCGAAAAACTGGTGTATGTCCAGCTGCAAAATATGAAGCTGGAAAACGGCGCCAAAGTGAAAGTCAACCAATTTGATTTGCAGCATGATGACATCTCGTTTACACTTGGTTTTCCAAAATAACGAAAAAAGCCGGCCTTTAAAAGCCGGCTTTTCAATATGCCGGAAGGTTTCGCCGCCTGTTAACGTTACATAGGTTTAAACGATTCTTAACCCTTTCGGATAAAAGTTTTTCAGAATGCCGCCCACTTCTTTGCTCCAGCCGAGCGGAAAACCGTCCACCGTGATAAGGACCCAGCCGCGGTTCTCCTTTGTTCCGGGGAGGGTTTCCCCTTTTAAATAGCGGATGCATTCGCTGCTTCCGGCGCCGAGGTCTGTCCGGTGTTTGCATTGTCCGGCTTTCAGGGAAAGCGCGAGCGCGTGATTCGGTTCAAACCGGTTTTTTTTAAAAGCGCCGAGATGCAGACCGCACCGGACAAGGCGGAGCCCTTTTAACTGCGGGCAGTTAAAAGGCAGCAGGAAAAGCTCGTTTTTATACAGAAAAAAGGAGCGCCTGCCGGGATCAAAGTGCTGGAGGGTGTTTTCTGCAAAGGTTGTCCAGTCTTTTTCCTGTTGCTTTGAAAGCTTTGTTGTCTTTTCAGGCGGAGCCGTTTGCCCCGCTTCCCCCGGGTGTTTGCGCATTTTTGCGGCAAAATGGCCTTCGCCTTTTAAGCGGTGCGGCCATAAACGCGCCGTATTGGACAAATCTTTACGCTTTTCCGTTGCCCATTCCGGCTTTCCCGGTCCGACGCCGTGTTCATGGGGAATCGGCACCAGTGCCATGTCTTCATGCCGCGCCAAAAAAGCTTCAATCGTCTGTTCGTTTTCTTCCGGAGAAAAGGTGCAGGTCGAATAAACAAGGGTGCCTCCGGGCTTTAACATCTTCCAGGCGTGCTCCAAAATCGCGCGCTGTTTTGCCGCGCACGCTTCGACATGTTCCTGGCTCCAGAGACGCGCTGCTTCGGGATCTTTTCTGAACATGCCTTCCCCCGAGCAGGGGGCGTCAACCAAAATTTTATCGAAATAGTTTTCGAAATGCCGGCTTAGTTTTTCTGGCGTTTCGTTTGTTACAACGGTATTGGAGAACCCAAGCCGTTCGATATTTTCAGAAAGCGCGCGCGCCCGCTTCGGATGGATTTCATTTGCAAGCAGAAATCCGTTCTCGCCGATTCCGGATGCAATTTGCGTCGATTTGCCGCCCGGCGCGGCGCATAAATCAAGCACTTTATCGCCTTTTTCAAGCCCGAGCTGCCCGGCGATAAACATCGCGCTCGGCTCCTGGATATAATAGAGCCCGGCGGCATGGTACGGGTGTTTTCCAGGCTTGTCTTTTTCCTCATCAAAATAATAACCGGAGGCAAAAGGAATTTTTTCCAATTGGAAAGGGTTGTGCGCATGCCATTCCGTTTCGCTGATTTTTGCCGGATTCAGGCGCAATCCGGATGCCCGCGGTTCCTCATAGGAACGGAAAAAATCAGCGGCTTCCTTTCCGAGCAGCTGCCCCATCTTTTCCATAAAAGTTTCAGGTAATTCCAATTATGAGACCCCTTTCCGTTAAAATCGCCACTATGATCCATTATAATGAATTATGGGATTGCAGTCACGAAACTGGATGAAAACAACACCAACAGGTAAAATAAAAAATAATCTATGATAAAGGGGGGAGCCGCATGGCAGAGGAAACCGCGATTTTTGCCGGCGGATGCTTCTGGTGTATGGTCCATCCTTTTGACCAGTTGCCCGGCATTCAAAAAGTCGTTTCCGGGTACACGGGCGGAACAAAACCAAACCCGACATATGAGGAAGTGTGCTCCGGTGCGACCGGGCATACAGAAGCTGTTGAAATTACGTTTGATCCGGAAATTTTCCCTTATGAAAAGCTGCTTGACATTTATTGGCGGCAAATTGACCCGACAGATGCAGGCGGGCAGTTTTACGACAGGGGGGCCTCTTACCGGCCGGTTATTTTCTATCGGAACGAAGCCCAGCGGCAGGCGGCGGAAGCTTCAAAAAAACGGCTGGAAGAGAGCGGGCGGTTTAAAAAGCCGATTGCTGTCACAATTGAACCGGCTTCCGCCTTTTATCCGGCGGAAAGTTACCACCAGGACTATTACCGGAAAAACCCGGCCCATTACGAAGCTTACCGGCAAGGTTCAGGCAGGGCCGCTTATTTAAGCAACCATTGGAGGGATGAACATGAAGGATGAAGAATTGACCCCTTTACAATATGAAGTGACGCGGAAAAACGGAACGGAACCGCCGTTTCAAAATGAATACTGGAACGAGTTCCGCGACGGCATTTATGTCGATGTTATTTCCGGAAAACCGTTGTTCAGTTCAAAAGATAAATATGACGCAGGCTGCGGCTGGCCGAGTTTTACAAAGCCGATCGATGCCAGTGAACTCAACGAACAGCTTGATACGAGCCATGGCATGATCCGTACGGAAGTGAGGAGCAAGGCGTCTGACGCGCATTTGGGCCACGTGTTTCCGGACGGCCCGGGCCCCACGCATCTCCGGTACTGCATGAATTCAGCCGCGATGCGTTTTATTCCGAAAGAAAAGCTTGAGGAAGAAGGATATGGGGAGTATCTTGCGCTCTTTGAAGAAAAAGAATAAGCCGACTGGGCGGATGCACATACAAAACGGGCCCGTATCCCATACGATGCACTGTACAGAAAAACAGTTTTTTTGAGGAGTGAATGGGATGTATTACGGCCATGAAGGTGCTTACCCTGCATATGACTCCTGCTGCGGCTACGGATACGGTTATGGATACGGTTCCGGTTACGGCTGGGGCTATGCAGGGCACAGAAACGGCTTTGCTTTAATTGTTGTGCTGTTTATTTTGCTGATCATTATCGGCGCATGCTGGATCGGCCCTAATTAAAAAGCGGAAAAAGCCCGGGCCATGCTCGGGCTTTTTCGTGTGTCATTTATATTTTAAAGTTTCCGATCAGCTTGCGCAGGTTTTCTGCTTGTTTTGACAACTCCGAGGCTGCGGCTGTGACTTCTTCCATCGATGCAGACCCTTCTTCGGTACTTGCCGCGGTCATTTCCGTATTTGCCGCGGTATTCATGGCAATTTTGCTGACGGCATCGAACGAACCGGCGACATCGACAGCAAGTTTCTGCGTTTTTTCCATTTGGGCGGCCATATCAATAATGACATTTGTCGTTTCATTCGTTTGTTTTTGAATGACTTCGAGCGAGTGCATTGTTTCATTGGAAATTTGCACGCCGCAAGCAACCGCTTCTACGCCTTCCTGATTTTGGCCGATAATGGTGCTGATTTCTTTTTGGATCGCACGCACAATATTTGTGACTTCCTGGGCGGCGGACTGGGATTGTTCGGCCAGTTTTCTGACCTCATCTGCAACAACGGCAAAGCCGCGCCCGTGCTCCCCGGCCCTGGCTGCCTCGATTGCCGCGTTTAATGCAAGCAAATTGGTTTGTTTGGCAATCCCGGTGATCGTCATAATGATCTTCGTAATATCATCCGATTTTTCGCCGAGCGCTTCTACCGTTTTGCTCGTATTCGTCATGATCGCTTCAATGCTCTTCATTTTGCCGGACGTTTCCATGATGGACCGGCTGCCTTTTTCTGCGGATTCTTTCATATGGAGCGAAGCCTGTTTTACTGTTTCCGCCTGCCGGAAAAGCGTATCGACCACTTCTTCAAGCGACTTCATTTTTGATAAGGATGTATCCATCTTGGCAGAAGTTTGTTCGCTGTCTGCCGCGATTTCATTGGCTGTTTCCGCAATTGAGTGGATCGTTTTCGATGTTTCTTCCGATGAAGCGAGCAGTTCTTCGCTTGAGGCGGAGACACTTTCCGCCATTGCGGATACTTCTTTTACAAGCCGGGCAATGCCGTCTATCAGCTGGTTTGTATCTTTTGCCAGTTTTGCCAGTTCGTCATTGGACGACACTTCAATCCGCCTTGTCAAATCCCCGCCGGCATTTGCGATCCCCAAAATCGACCGGCTGATTTTTCTCGTGCTCGATTTGATGTTTTTCGTCAGGCTGATGCTGAGAATGACGGCCAGAACGATTGCAAGCAAGGAAAGGGTGACGGTTGCGATCCGCGCAATCAGGACGGAACGATGCAATTCGCCGATCCGGCTTTCCGATGCTTGTGTGGTGCTTGCGAGTAAATCATTGATGCTGCTTTTCAAATTTTTCATATAGCCGGATGCCTGGGAATCTTTCACTTGTGCAACCGCTTCTTGTTCCGATCCGTACTGTCTTGCTTCGACAACCCGGTCAACCGTGCCCACCCAGAAATTATAGGCTTCTGAAATTTTTTCGAGTTTTTTGCTCTGCAACCGGTTATCTTTCAGCATTTTTTGCAAGCGGCTTAACATGCTGCTTGCTTCCTGTTTCCCCTGGTCATACGGCCGCAAAGCACCTTCCTTTCCGGAAATGGCGTAGTTCAGGGCGCCCGTTTCGATTTCGCCGGTCTGATTGAGCAGGCTTTGGACACGATCGTGTACGGCGAGATCATGCTGGACGACATGATTGATTTCATTCTCCAGCTCGCGCATGTTTATGTATGAAGTGACGGTTAATACAATGAGCAAGGCGGTTAAAACCCCGAATGAAATCACAATTTTCCCCCTGATCGTCTGCACATAATAAAGGGCAAGCCGATGCAGCTGGCGGTTCGGACGGGAATTTTTCCGTTTCTCGCTTTTTTGTCTTCTCTTTGAAAAAATCTTCTTTTTATTCAATCAAAAGCCCCTCCTTTTTACCCTGTGAACCGCAAATCATCATTTATATTTTAAACATGTTTTCTATCTTTTTCTAGTTTTTTGTAAAAATTCCCTCTTCCCGTAATGCCGCCCTCCGTACTTTACGCGGGGGAGCGGATCGGCTATATTGGAGTAAAAATCATTTTGGGGGATACCAATGAAATCTTTTTACCAGTTTTTAATGAGATACAGGGATCCGCATCTCCGTGACGAGTTGACGGTTTTTGCCAACGGGGCATACAATGATCACAGCTTTCCGAAGCATTCAGCCAATTATCATGAAATCAGTTCCTATCTCGAATTAAACGGGAATTATATCCCGTCAATGTCGGTTTTTGACCGGGCATGGGAGATTTATAAAGGCGAAAGCAAATAACCGGCCGCAAATTGTGCTGTTCGCTTTTTCCGGGCCGCATGCATAGAATGAAGTAAAACGTGTTTCGTTTTCAAGGAGCATGAAAAATGGATGCAAAAGCGCCGAAGTTTCAAATTGGAGATACAGTTGTCGTAAAAGTATACGGAACGGTGGGAAAAATTACGGCTGTCAGACAGCTGGAAGGAGGGTATTTCTATGTGGTCAACGGCCGGGAAGGCCTCCTTGCCGAACAAAGCCTCGCCCGTCTGGAAGAATATGACGGGATCCTGTACAAGAAAGAAGAAGTCAATATAGAATTGAAATTTTTTATCGGGGATATTGTAAAAGTAAAAGGCTACGGCGGCGTCCTTTTTAAAATTGCCGGTTTCCGCACGGAGATTTGGCGGTATGCAGAAGATGCATGGGAAGATGTCATCTATGAAATGGTCAGCATTCCAAAGGGCGAATGGCTTGAAGCGGATGAAGACGAACTGTTGTTGATCGCCGATGCCGGGCAGGCCGATTCGTTTGTCAGCCGTTATCAATTTTTTTACCCGATGAAAAGCAGCCCCCTGTACCAGCTTGTCACTTCCGACTTGAAAACGCAGGAAAAAATCGACCGACTGCTCGATATGTACAATGATTATGCGCTGCTGTTAAATCTGTTTGGCGATGAGGCGTACAGGGCCATGCTTGAGGCGGTCAAAATGCAAATCCGGGTTCTTGCGGCGCACGGCGGCCCGGATTAGTTTGCCGGGTTTGGCATATCAGGCCGTACGGGGTCATATTTATATCAACAAACAGAACGAAACGCGGGGTGTCTGCGGGATGAAAAAAGGGGGCGTTTTTAATGGAAAATATGGATGTTTATATTGATACAGAAGAAATCGCCGCATTCTTTTTTAAAGAGCTCGTGAAAAGGGGATTTGCGCCCCGTGAAGAAGAACTGGACGAAATTGCCGATATTACTTTTGAATACTTGCTTGCAAAAAGCATTATAGACGAAGAATATGAAGACGATTCCATGTAAGGCGATCCTGTTTGCAGGACGTATGGGGAAAGGTGCAGCATCGGTATCCGGGACAGTCTTTTTTCGGTCCTGCACGAAATGGCACTTGATGTCCCTTTGAATTTGCCTTAAAATAAAAAAAGAGAAATCGCAGGGGGAGAAACCTGCGATTTTTTTTGGCAAAAGAGCGGGATGCGGACGGTTGTGCGCTTAACGGGAATGTGCCCGGTTTTCCCGCCGCAGAAAGATCCGGATGGGGCATCCATGCCGCTTCTTTTGCAGTACCGGCTGCAGAATGGGGAAGCAGCATCCATTTTGGAACAGAAGCCCATGCCGCAGTGAACGCGGCACCGTAGAAGGATCAAAAGCACAAATTTTTTAGGATAGAGAAAGGTGACAACATGAGAAAATATGTATATACCGGCCTTGCCGCGATTTTTTTGGCCGGCTGCAGTGTAACAAACGGAAACGAGCCGGAAACGGGCGCCCATAAAAGTACCGCGCCGGCGAAACCGGTCCACACGGATACCGCGAAAAAAACCGGTTCCGGTTTGGTGCTTGATGCAAAATATTTTAACAAAATCAAAACGGTTAACGGGAAAAAAGTGATCCAGAATCCGGACAATATTTTGGCACTTGTCAATAAAACCTATATTCTCGGGGATTACAAACCGAAAGACCTCGTCCGGCCAAATGTCCGCTTTTCTTTTGGCGACGAAAGAATCGAAAAAAGCTATATGCGGAAAGAAGCTGCCGCGGCGCTTGAAAAAATGTTTGCCGCCGCCGAAAAGGACGGCATTGAATTATATGCCGCTTCCGCATACCGGTCGTACAACCGCCAGAAAGCCGTATATGCGGCAGAAGTGAAAAGTTCGGGGGAAGAACATGCAGAACAGGCGGTTGCCATCCCGGGGTCGAGCGAACATCAGACCGGTCTTGCCGTCGACATCACAAGCCAGACCGCCCATTTTCTCCTCACACAGCAAATGGGGGAGCAGAAGGAAGGCATCTGGCTTGCAAAACACGCGCATGAATACGGGTTTATTTTAAGGTATCCGAAAAACAAAGAGAACATTACGAAATATGAGTACGAGCCCTGGCATTTCCGGTATGTCGGAAAAAAGGCGGCAGCTGTCATTTACAAGCACGGCTGGACGCTTGAAGAGTATTTCGAACATGTACATAAGGCTGAATAAATTCCGGGCTCTTTTATTAAAAAGAAAAAGCTGGTAGAATAAAGAAGTTAGAAATCAGGAACTTTGACTTTTGGAAAACGGCATGAAAGTGGTGAATCCTTTGGACGATGAGAAGAAACAGACGGAATCCGGGCAGGAAGAACAAACCGGCTATATCCGTATGAAAAAATTTAAATTTGTCATGCTTTTGTTTTTTGTGATTTTCATAACAGCCGGCATTACGACCGCTGCCTTTGCGTTCGGCGACCAAAAAGCCGTCAACGTGACGACTGTCAACCGGCCGGAGTTTGCCAAACTGTATAAAGCATATGACAGCATCCAGAAAAAATATTACACACAAGTAAAACAGAAGACGCTTGTCGACGGGGCCATCAACGGAATGGTGGAATCGCTCAATGACCCGTATTCTGATTATATGTCAAAAACGGAAGCATCAGACTTCAATAACACCATTTCTTCTTCTTTTGAAGGAATCGGTGCTGAAGTGGAAGAAAAAGACGGATATATTGTGATTGTTTCGCCGATTAAGGGTTCCCCGGCTGAAAAAGCCGGCCTGAAGCCGAATGATAAAATACTCGCGGTTGACGGCAAAAGCGTCCATGGCATGAGCGCCAATGAAGCGGTCATGTTGATCAGGGGCAAAAAAGGGACAAAGGTGACACTCACGATCCAGCATGCCGGATCGAAAGACGAAACGAAAGTGACCTTGACACGCGACACAATCCCGGTCAATACGGTTTATGCGAAGATGCTCAAAAACGGGGTTGCCCATATCCAGATTACGACATTCTCAGACGGCACATATAAAGAATTCAAGGCAGCCATTGAGAAAATGAAAAAGCAGGGCATGAAGTCGATGATTGTCGATGTGCGCCAGGACCCGGGCGGACTGCTTGACCAGGCCATTAAAATTGCGAATATGTTCGTGCCGGAAGGGCATACGATTCTGCAGACGGAAGACCGGAACGGATCCCGGGAGAAATATGTGGCAGAAAGCGGCACGAAAATAACGGTTCCGGCGGTTGTGATGATCGACGGCGGCAGCGCGAGCGCTTCTGAAATTTTGGCGGCCGCACTGAACGAATCGGCAGGCATTCCGCTTGTCGGCGAAAAATCGTACGGCAAAGGCACCGTGCAGTCTGCTGAAAAATTCAGCGACGGATCGATTTTAAAATTCACCGTCCAAAAATGGCTGACGCCAAATGGCAGCTGGATCCATAAAAAAGGGATTGAGCCGGATGAGAAAGTGCCGCTTCCGGATTATGCCAAACTTCCGGTGATCGGAACAGATGCGAAATTGAAACTGTATTCGGTCTCGGAAGATGTGAAGACGGCGGAAAAAATGCTGAAAGCACTCGGTTACAATCCGGGCAGGGTTGACGGGTATTTCGACTGGAATACAAAAACGGCTGTCGAAGCTTTCCAAATGCATGAAAAAATGCAGCCGACAGGCATCATAAATGGCGATACGGCAACAAAACTGATGTCTGAAGTCAGCAATCTTATTAAGCAGCACGATACGCAGCTCAAAAAAGCGGAAGAAGTTGTCCAAAAAGAAAAATAGCAAAATAAGCCGGGAGATCTACTCCCGGCTTATTTTGTGCAATCCGATGCACGAAAAATGATATAATAAAGTCAGGAGATTCGCCTGTCCCCTATAAGAAAGGAAAGGAATGGGAGTGTTGGAGACAAAAGATACAGTCGATCTGGAATTCATCTTCCGCAGAGTATACCGTAAAATTAAAGAAGAACTGCATAGCTTGTTAAAAGAGCATGTAACCCTTAACGAATTTATGGTGTTAAAACTTTTATCGGAATCCCCGATGCGTTCATCCGATTTGTCGAAAATGCTGCAAGTGTCCGCCAGCCATATTACTTCTGTAACCGATTCGCTCGTGGAAAAAGGGCTGATTGAGCGGAAAAGATCCAATAAAGACAGACGTGTGGTCGATTTAATTTTAACGGAAAAAGGAAAATCGTTAATCAGTCAGTTGAAAGAAACCAAATCTCAGTTTCTAAAAGACCAGCTGAACGTTTTTACGGAAGAAGAACGGGAAACATTGTACAGGCTGTTCCGGAAGCTTGAAGACCATCTCAATCAAATGCACTGATATGAAAACGTGCCCATATACACAAAAAGCGCCCTGAAACCGTAAGCCCGGCCCCGGGGCGCTTTTTTTAAATAAATATGGCAGCATGCAACATTCAAGAAAAAAATGTAACAATATCCGCCCGTTTCCCGCCTTGTCAACCCCAAATTCCCTCCATTTTTTGGATATTTAAAAAGGTGGTACCAATGTGTGAAATGATAGGAAATTCGCACAATGTGCCGGAACCTTTGATACAGCTGGTTTTTTCATTTTCAGTTTGCAAGCAGGCCCCTTCTTTGCTGTTTGTTCTATATTCTCCCAGAAATATTACAAAAATCGTATGTTATGATGCTATTGTGTACGAGAGAGAAACCAACGAAAACGAGGGAGGACATCATTGATGAAAAAGGCTATGTTCACAACAGCAGCAGCACTTGCACTGATCCTAGCGCCGGCAGTTTCCGGCAAGGCGGGGGCAGCCTCAAACGAAACAAACTGCAGCCCGAAAACGGTTGTTCAACATGAATACAAGTTTCATAGCATGCAGGAATTGGAGAACTGGTTAAAGCAACATAACATCCGTTTTTCTTTTAAACCGGCAACCCATCAAACTGCTTCAAACAACGCGGGCAAAACGAACCAGACAACGGCAGCACCAAAGCAACCGGCGCCGGAACAAACAGCAGCACCAAAGCAATCGGCACCGAAACAAACTTCAACGCAACAAACTTCAACGAAACAAACTTCAACGCAACCGGCAGGCAGCACGCAGTCCCAGGCTGGCTACACGTTAAACGCCTATGAAAAACAAGTGGTTACCCTTGTAAACGAAGAACGGGCGAAAAACGGCCTTGGCGCGCTGAAAATTGATACGGCTTTGAGCAAAATGGCACGCGTCAAATCGAATGATATGGCAACCCATAAATATTTTGACCATACAAGCCCGACTTACGGCTCTCCGTTCGATATGATGAAGCAATTCGGGATCACCTATCAATATGCCGGTGAAAACATCGCAATGGGCCAGCAAACACCGCAGGAAGTCATGAATGCATGGATGAACAGCGAAGGCCACAGGGCGAATATTTTAAATAAAAACTTCACCCATATCGGCGTGGGCTATGTTGAAAACGGCCACTACTGGACACAAGAGTTTATTGGAAAATAAATTGCTTATCGCAGCCTCTTTTACGGGGCTGCTTTTTTGTACGCACTTTTTGAAACGTCACTTGCGGAAAACGGGTCCACTTTCCTGTAAGCTGACCCATCTGCCGGATAAGCCCCGCTTGCGCCAAACAATTATCCAGTCTTTTTCAGTCCATCTCCGGCTTTTTGCTGGATATAATGCAAGCGCCACAAAAGTGTTACCGCCCCTGCAGCAAGGCCTGTGATCAGCCCGATCCAGTAGGCATACGGGCCGAGGGCGGTGGCGGCATCCAGCAAATACCCGAGCGGAAGCCCGATGACCCAATATGAAATAAACGTCATAATGGTCGTAATCCGGACATCTTTATACCCTCTGAGCGCGCCTTGCACCGGCGCCTGAACGGCATCTGACCATTGGAAAAAGATGGCGTACAGCAAAAAATGGCCGGTTAACCGGATGACAGCCGGATCATCACTGTAAAACGCCGCCACTTGTTCATGGAATAAGTAGAGTAACAGCCCGGTCAAGGTGGCGATCACAACAGCGGTCATGAGCCCGATTGTGCTGTACAGGCGGGCGTCTTTAAATCTTCCGGCCCCTGCTTCAAAACTGACAAGAATCGTCATCGCAAGCGAAATGCTGAGCGGAAGCATGTACAAAAGCGACTCAAAATTCATGGCGGCCTGATGGGAAGCGATCGTGTCAGTGCCAAATTTGCTCATAAACAATGTCACAACCGAAAAAATGCTCGATTCAAAAAAAGTCGACAACCCCATCGGGATCCCAAGCGACAACAGCGCTTTCCAGCTGCGGATCGAAACCGGGTAAAACGTACGGAACAGTTGCATTTCAGCAAAACGTGGCAAACGCATAAGCACAAGGATTGCAATCAACAAGATAAGCCAGTAGGTGATGGCGCTCGCAACGCCGGCACCTGCCCCGCCAAGCTGCGGAAATCCGGCATGCCCGAAGATGAACAGAACATTCAATCCAATATTGATGGGCAGCGCCAACAGCGTGATCAGCATCGATATTTTTGTCAGCCCGGTCGCATCAATCAGCGAGCGGCAAACCTGGTAACAGAACAACGGGATCAGCCCGAAAGACAAAGCAAATAGAAACCGGTGCGCGACCCCCTCCACATGCGGCGCCAAATCCATCCGGCCAAGGACCGGCCCGATCAAAAGCCCGCCTGCAAGAAGCACCAGTACGGCCATACAGACGGCGACGTAAAGGCTCTGGATAAATGTACGGGGGATGTCATCCGTGTTTTTGCTGCCGATCAAATGGGAAATGATCGGGGTAACCGCCTGTAAAACCGTTCCCAGCCCGGTTGAAACGGGAAACCAGAGGGATGCGCCGATCGCAACGCCGGCCAGATCGGCTTTGGAAAAATGGCCGGACATCGTCGTATCGAAAAAATTCATGAGCAGCATCGCAAGCTGGGTGATGAGAATCGGCAGAAACAAATGCCAAAGCTGTGCGATTTTTTCTTTTAAGGTAAAGGTTTGTTTCATGTTCATTCCCCCAACTGTTTTCCACGGACTCCAAAAAATTATAACATATTCATTTTCCGGGCCGCCATGGACAGCCTGCCATGAAAATGGAAATGCCTGCGAAAGATTTGCAAACCCGTAAAACCATCATGATTTATAAAAAGTCTCATATAATAGAGTGACCAGACAAAAACGGGAGATTCTGTATGGAGCTGAAAAAAACCTATTCGACGTTGTCTCACATGTACCTGTGCCAAACCGTTATTCTTGCATGCGGCCTTTCCGCATTTTGTCTCGCGCTTATGTATATCGGGCGCGGCGGCATGTTCATCTGGCTGGTTTTGGCCGTCTGGCTGTTCATTCTCTACTTTGCTGCGCGCTATTTCTACTATCAAAAGATAGAAGAAAACATATCCGGAGACAAAGGGGAGGAAGAAAGGCGGGCGGACAGCGGGCAGTACTTGATCCAGTTTCCTCCCGGTGCAAAACTCTCGGTGCAGCTTTATGACGGAAGCGGCCGCTTGGGATGGCTGCTTGAGGAAAAAGCTTTCAGACAGCAAATCCGGTATTTCCGCCTTGAACGGGGAGCGGGCGCCACATTTTGCGCCACGGTCCGCAAACGGCAAAACTGGGAAATCAGCATCAGATTTTCGGCATATGAACTGGCCTTTTCATTAAAAGAAGCAAAAGGAAAAGAAATGATATTTGAAAACGGCAGCCGGACTTGCGCGATCCGGAAAAATGGGAACCATGATTTGGAATTTTACCGGGACGAACAACTTTTGGCAGTGATGTCGCGCGGCATGATGCCGGTCAGCTGGCAGGAGAAGTTTCCGCTTAATGCGCCGGTACTTGATTTTACACGGGGGACGGAAGAAGACGAAGTACTCGTCATCGCACTGCTCGCCTTTTTTTACAGGCATGATAAATATTTCGTGTAAAAAAAAAGAAGAGATGATACAATTTTTGTAAGAATAAAGAAAGAAAAAGAGAGGAAATCCATCATGCATGTAAAACTGATTAAATGCCACGGCTCAGGAAACGATTTTTTGCTGATCGATGAAGCGGAAATCTCCGCACCGTTAACGGACGATATCCGCAAAAAAATGGCCCTGTCATTTTGCCGGCGCGATGCTGGGCTCGGGGCGGACGGCCTGCTCTTTGTGTCGGAAAGCCAGCAGGCAGACGCAAAAATGCGGGTATTCAATGCAGACGGTTCCGAGGCGTCTATGTGCGGGAACGGCCTGCGTTGTGTTGCGCGGTACGTATCCGAAAAACGCGGGAAAGACGATCTGTTAATTGAAACGATGAAAGCAAATCTATATGCCCGCAAAGCAGAGCCCATATTGGACGGCATCCCGACGTTCCGGGTCGAAATATCGCCTGTCTCCTTTGACTTGGACAAACTGCCGATGCATATTGATAAAAAAGTGCTCATCAATGAACCGGTTAAGGCCTTGTCGGAAGATTTGTCGTTTTCGGCGGTTGCGGTGCCGAATCCGCATCTGATCGCCTTTGTCGGAAATGAAGTGTTCCGGTCTGATACGCAAAAAACACTGTCTGAGTATGTGAACGGGCCGAATTGCCTGTTTCCAGACGGCGTGAATGTCAGCTTTGCCAAACCAATTGATGAAAATGGTTTATACGTCCGCACGTTTGAACGCGGCGTCGGTTTTACAAATGCGTGCGGAACGGCGATGTCCGCTTCAAGCCTTGTGGCCTGCCTGTTAAGATTGCGCCCGTTCGGTGAGATGATCGACGTATTCAATAACGGCGGTAAAGTGCGGTGCTTTGTCCAAAAAATTGATAAAAAAGGGGAACCGGCATATACGATTGACCTGATCGGCAATGCCACCTATTTATACGAAACCGTTGCTTCTTTTGACGATGGGCACCCGGAACAGTTCCGGATAGCGGAAAAAAAGGATTTCGGCGAACAGAAGCTGTATCAAAAGCTCGAAACCCACGCAAAAGAAACGGTAGAAAAAGCATTGGCTTAAAATTTGCGCCTCCTGTAAAAGGGAGGCGTATTTGCCGCCATTGGAAAGCTACGCCAAAACTATATGGGTCGCCCTTTGTTCTGCTTTAAAAATGCAAGTACCGGGGCAAAAGGCTGGCCGTTTTTGCAGGCAAAGAATCGCGCAAACGGGCAGCCGTACCGGTCCACGCGCGAAAGGACCGTTTCAATGGTAAAGTGATCCGGGGAAAGCGACGCGTTTACTTCTTTCCAGAAAAGCGGCGCCGCCACAAGCGCATCCTCATGCCCCCGCATCGAATAAGGCGCAATGATCGTTTTTCCTTCCGCATGCTGGACGAAATCAACATACAATTTTCCGCCCCGCTTTTTCTTCATCCGTTCGATTGTAAAATGTTCAGGCGATTTCGAAACGAAATAAGCAGCCATAAATTCCGTGAACAGCCTTGTATCTTCCCATGAAAACTGCCCGTCCGGCAATGGAATATAGACTTGCAGCCCTTTATTGCCGGAAATTTTAACAAAGCTCTCCAAATGAAGGGCATCCGTCACCTGTTTTAATAGCAAAGCTGCTTCTACTGCAAGTTGAAATTCATTCCGGGAAGGGGGGTCAAAATCAAATACAATCTCGCTGACAAAACGGCTGTTTACGGTCTGAAACGGGATATGGTATTCCACCGCAAGCTGGTTTGAAAGCCACATCAGTGTTTTCAAATGGTTGCAGACAATATACCGGATGTCTTCATGCATCGCCGTATCCACAAAAACGGGCGCATAATCGGGGCAGTTTTTCTGGTAAAATGCTTCGCCGAAAACGCCGTTCGGGTAACGGATGACGGTCAAAAGTCTGTCTGAAAGAAACGGCAGTATAAAAGGGGAAATTTTCCGCATATAAGCAAGAAAGTCGAGTTTTGCCACATGCCGTTTTTTCCATAGTGGTTTATCCGGATGTGTCACTTCCACTTCTTCTGGAATGGCGGCGTTACGGAGCCTGAAATCTTCAAATGTACAGGCATCCGGGGAAAGATCAAAGCGGAAGCGGTGGAAATGCGGTTCCCGCAGGTTGGCGCCGTCCCATTCCAAATAAAATAACTCGACGCAAATCGAAGGATCGATCGTATAGACGCCGTTTTCATCGTTTGCGGCATTTTTCCTGACTGCTTCTGCGAGGATTTGTTTTTCGCCCGGATTCATGCTGAAAAGAAACTGGCCGATTGGAAAAATGCCGCCATCTTTAAACACCGCTGCGTCGAAATACCCGTTTTTCGCGTCATAAGCTGTAATAAAGCAGGCGGCTGTTTTCCAATTTTTCACTTTTATCCATGTCTCAACCCGTTTTCCCGCTTCCCACTTGCTGTCCGTTTGTTTTGCGACAATGCCTTCACTGTTAAAATTTTTCACCGTCTCCTTTAAGGCGGGCGCGTCACGGGTAAACGGGATCTGCTGGACCCGTGCCGTTTCGCCCGGGGCGGGGGAGAGCGGCAGAGCAAGCGTTTCACAAAACTTTTCCAATACTTTTTTTCGCTGCAAATACGGTTTTCCGGCCATATCCTCCCCGCCAAGCATGAGCAAATCAAATACGAGATAATGGGCGGGGCGCACTTTAGCCTTCTCTGCAGCTGCCTTCGCTTTCATCCGCCCGCGGCGCTGCAGCTCCCTAAAGCCAGCTTTATACGGATTTTCAAGCAGCACAAGTTCGCCGTCAAGCCGTAACGGAAGCTGCCCTTTTACGCGGCCTTCAAGTGTTTGCAAAAAGGTGCGGATTTCCGGAAACTGGGGCAGCAAATCTTTTCCGTTGCGGCTCCATAACCGCATGCCGCCTTTTGTCCAGTCGAGGATCGCGCGATAACCGTCATATTTGATTTCGTATGCCCACTTTCCTGTATCAGGCAGAGACCATTTTAAAACCGGCAGCATCGGTTTCATTTCGAGCACCCTTTCTTTTTCCAAAAGTTGAAGTACATAGCGGGGCGGATTCATACATATATTATCTTCAAAAAGCGAGGCGTTTCATTCATGCATACGATGTGGAAAGGCACGATCAGTTTTGGGCTCGTCAATATCCCGATCAAACTGCATGCCGCAACGGAAGATAAAGATATCAAATTGCGTTCCCTTCATAAAAAATGTCATTCCCCGATCCGGTATGAAAAGGTTTGTCCGGTGTGCGGGGAAGAATTGGACGCGAAAGAAATTGTAAAAGGATACGAAATCGCGAAAGGGAAGTTTGTCGTGCTGGAAGAGGAGGAACTGGAAGAGCTGCGCAAACAGACAGAAGAAAAAGCAGTGGAAATTATGGATTTTCTCGATATGCGGGAAATCGACCCGGTTTATTTTAACCGGAGCTACTACATGTCCCCGAATGAAGGGGGTGTAAAAGCTTACGGCTTGTTGCGGAAAGCGCTGACCGAATCAGAGAAAGTCGGGCTTGCCCGGATTGTCATGCGTTCAAAGGAGCAGCTCGCCGTTATCCGCGTGTATGAAAATACGCTGCTGATGGAAACAATCCATTACCCGGATGAAGTCCGGAGGGCATCTGACGTTCCGAATGTGCCGCAGGATGATGAAGTCTCGAAAAAAGAAATTGAGACGGCAATTTTGCTGATTGACCAGTTAACGACATCGTTTGAGCCTGAAAAATATACGGATGCATACCGGTCAAACCTGATGGCTTTGATTGAATCGAAGCGGACCGGGAAAAAACTCGTCACGGCGAAAGTGAAAGAACCGGAAAATAATGTGACCGACCTGATGGCGGCGCTCCAGGCTTCCATCGACAGGGCAAAGCCGGCAAAAAAACCGGCAAAGAAACCAAAAAAAGCGGCTAAAACAAAGGCAAAAGAAGCGTAAAAACCGGCGGATACCGGTGCGGGGAATGCCTGAAAATTTGCCGGAAAGCCTCCAATATGGTAAATTATTTCATATTGGAGGTTGATGATGAAAAGGCAGACGATTGTGCAATGGCTGTTGGTTTTACTGGTGCTTTCCCTCTGCACCTGGATTTTTTTTGAAATCGCCGATCATTTCAACCAGGGGGAGATCCGGCATTTTGACCTTCCGATTATCTCATTTGTCCAGGGGAATATTTCCGGCCGCTTAACGAGCGTGATGCTGGCTGTTACCTTTCTCGGATCTGTAAAAGGGGCGGCGGTGGTCACCCTCGTGCTTTCCCTTGTGCTCTGGATCAAAAAATACCGCACACTGGGCCTTTATCTCGCTGTATCTGTCGCGCTTGGAGCGGGGGTTTTTAACACCATATTAAAATACATATTCAAGCGCCAGCGCCCCGATATTATGCGTGTCGTCCAGGAAACGGGCTACAGCTTCCCGAGCGGGCATTCGATGGGATCCATGATTTTATACGGCTGCCTCGTATTGATTCTGTTCCGCATCACAAAACGCAGGTGGGTGAAGTTCGCGGGGACGCTGTTTGCCCTCTTGCTGGTGCTTGCCATCGGCATCAGCCGCATCTATTTAGGGGTACACTACCCGAGCGACGTTGTCGGCGGATATGCGGCCGGCCTTGTTTGGGTCATTTTATCTGCGCTTGCGTTGAACTTGTTTGAAACAAAATTGAAATTGTAATAAAATATGGTGGGAATAAAAATGTTTGGCGGTGGGTATGCGGATTTTCGGACCGTGCAGTCGCGTTTAGCCGGAAAGGGCTGCCCCGGTGCTGGAAAAGCCGTTAAGTATGTGTAAAATTTTACTCGAAGGGCAGATGAGTGGAAAAAAATGGGAAGACGCTCTATCATTTAAATGTACGCTTGTGGGCGAATAC
>NZ_ALAS01000204.1 GCF_000290615.1 Heyndrickxia coagulans DSM 1 = ATCC 7050 | reverse complement strand
CTTTCCACAAAGGGTAGTGAAAAAAACCATTTTGTGAAGGCGGGATACGTATGCCCTTTTTTTGAAGAAAAATGACCGTTTTACTTCTATGTGAATTGAAAATCTGGATGAAAAGGCAAAAAAAATCGGGATAATTAATTTTCCAGAGCCTCGCTCAAGGGTATATTTTTATTTTGGCAGAGGCTCTCATCATAAGTCAAAAGAATTAGCTTCTAACTTTGATGCTGTCGTGATTGAGGACTTGAACATGAAAGGGATGTCTCAAGCCCTTCACTT
>NZ_ALAS01000203.1 GCF_000290615.1 Heyndrickxia coagulans DSM 1 = ATCC 7050 | reverse complement strand
CTCCTTGCGAGGGAAACGAATTCAGATACGCTATAATCCTTTTGATTTATCCACAATTCAAATATGGAAGGACGACGAGCGCTTTGATGATGCGAAGCCTGCGGTACTCCACAATCAAAGCCATTCCAAATTGCCGGACGATGCGGACCATGACCGTACTCCCGCGGGAGTTTCCAGTTTCTTGGAACAGTTAAAGAAACAGCAGGAGGAAGAAAAACGAAAACAAGTGGGCACGACCAGTTTTGCGAGATTAAAAGAGAAACAGACAGGAGGAGAATAACGGATGCTGGATTTTTTTGAAATGAAAGGAGTTCCTTTCACCCGTGAAATTGCGCCTGATGTCCTGTTTGCTTCCTCCAGCCATAAGGAAGCTGCCGCACGGTTGGAATATGCTGTCCAGAATCGCCAGTTTTGCCTACTGACAGGGGAAGCTGGCATGGGGAAATCTACGGCCATTCGCTCATTGGTTCATCACCTGGACCCTATTCATTATCATTATCTTTATATATGTGACTCTTCTTTGACACCAAAGCTTTTTTACCGTGAAGTGCTGCAGAACTTCGGAATACAGCCTGCTTTTCGGTCAAATGATGTGAAACGGCAGTATCAGTCCTTGATGCTGGATATATATGAAAATGAAAAAAAGCAAATTGTCATTGTTTTGGATGAGGCTCACCACTTCTCTGACTCTATGTTGCAGGAATTGCGCTTCATCCTCAATTTTAGGGAAGACTCCATGTCTCCATTATCCCTGATTGTGGCAGGACAGCCCAGCCTGCGGAATCTATTGAAAGTAAAGCATCTGGAAGCGATTGACCAACGGATCCAGATGCGCTGCCAAATGAGTAGCCTGACAGAAAGAGAAACAGCCGATTATATCGGGCATCAATTGAGGGTGGTGGAAACACCGCATGAGGTCTTTTCGGAAGAGGCGATTCAGGCAATCTATAACTTCAGCCAGGGAGTTCCGAGAAAGGTAAACACACTTTGTAGCCAAAGCTTGCTGGATGCCTTTATACAGGGAAATAAGGTCGTGGGTGAATCTCATATTCACCGGGTGATCAATGAGCTGTAAAGAGTGTACCCAGTATTATGAACAGTGGGGAAATGGTATTGATGAGATGGAAGCTACGATTGAAGGGTTAAGAAAGGAAATAAGCGAATTATTAGAGATGAAAAATGCTTTAAATCAATTGAATGCCTTGCTTAAAAAGGAATTGAGGGAATTACTCGGGGATCATCCGTTTTAGATCTCCGACATTCATTTGTCTTTTCCAAATGCCAGTGGCATTGTGGGTGGCCGATAGACAGTTGCCCCGTCACTGCCACTGGCCATACAACCGACATTGAAGGTGGCTGCGGACA
>NZ_ALAS01000202.1 GCF_000290615.1 Heyndrickxia coagulans DSM 1 = ATCC 7050 | reverse complement strand
TCAAGCGACCAGCGATGTCATGAAAAATATGGCATGAGATCAAAATTAAATTTCACTTATTGGTGTCCAAAATATTGACTTAAATCCAAAGTTAATACGCATAAAGCATGAAGGAATGATGGGCCATAATGGGTGAAGAAAAAAGTGGCTTTTTATCCCCACTGGAATTTTAATCAAAGGGGCATTCAGTTTTAATGCTGAATTGTTGACGGAATGCGTAAACAACGGGCAAATCACCCCGGCTGAAAACGAAAAAAACCTTGATGCATCCGCGATACATCAAGGTTTTTAGTAGTCGGGAAGACAGGATTTGAACCTGCGACCCCTACGTCCCGAACGTAGTGCTCTACCAAGCTGAGCTACTTCCCGATTATTTTATTTTTGCTTGCCAGCTCCTTAGCTCTTGCTGACAAATATTATTCTACGACAATAAATTTCGTTTGTCAAAGCCTTTTTTTATTTTTTTAAAAGAAATTTTTTCCGGCTCGGTTTCGGGCCGGCAGCCATTCCTTTTTCAACTGGAAAATAAGAAGGTTTTGCCGCTTGGGAAAAGCTTAAAGGTTTTTTTAGGGGGAATATCATCGGGAATCACCGCCGCCGGTATGATGTCGATTCCCGTATTTTCCAGCGAAGCCAACATTGTTTCTTCATTCGGCATTTCTTTATGTTTGATGGCGCGGTCCAGTAAAATTCTTGCAGCTAACGCCGGGCAATCCGGAAACTGAAAGGCCATAAAAAATCACGCATCGTGCTTTTAAAATGACCTTCATTTTCATCACCTTCAGCTTTATCATTCGCCATGAGTGGGTTGTGCTGCCTTTTACAAACAGGCAGGGGGAAAGGCGGGAGGGTTCAGGAATAAGGGAAGGTGCTTAAGTGGAACGTTTTTTCAAAAATTCTAAGGGAATAAAAACAAAAAAACGGCCATAGCAGGGATAAGCACGCTATTCGCGTTTCACTCTGTCGAAATTTGACTGCAGCAAGATGTAGAATAAAATGATCAAACAATTAAGATTTTGGTATGTGTAAAATTTTACTCGAAGGGGCAAATGAGTGGAAAAAAATGGGAAGACACTCTATCATCTAAATGTACACCTTGAATGAACA
>NZ_ALAS01000201.1 GCF_000290615.1 Heyndrickxia coagulans DSM 1 = ATCC 7050 | reverse complement strand
CCCCCGTTATCAATCTATACGAAAGTGTACAAAAAGAGTGTCTTGGAATCCCGATATTTAAACCTTATCGAGAAAAACTTGACACATACTGAGATCACCTGAATGTGGAATGAATTTAATTTGTCTGATATACTAATTATACTAAATTTTATGCGATTTGTTTGCCTTTAAGCGGAAATTTCGTCACGGATTCAGGTATATGACAAAAAACATTTGTCCAATTTTCTTCAAAGGGGATTACTACCCTATTAGTGCATCGGAAAAAATCATAGATAAAAGCAATATAAAAGAAGGAGATAAGAGTAAATTGAGAGAATTTTTGTGTGATGTGTCACGTCATGGATTTGATAGATTGAAAGACTTAAAAGTGGATTGCAAAGGAAGAGAAAAGGAAAAGTACAGTAAATATAAAATTGATAAGTTTACAAAGATGTTAGAAGACTAGGGAATTAATCCGATTCCAATACCCAAGCATGATGCAGAAAAGTTGGGGAAAGATAAATGGATAAAAAACCCTATATATTTTAGGGAAAAAACCATTGGCGAGATTTAGAGGAAGTCTGTTAAAATGGATGGTGAGGAATAAGGAAATTTTATTCTCTGTAAATAAGAACGTGTCTATTGTATAATTAAATTTCATTATAAATTTATTTTTTACAATTATTTTTGTATGTAAATTTGATAATTTTGTTTGGGGGTATAAGAATTGATTAATAATGAGCCATACAAAATTGTCTCTCTCTTCAGTGGTTGTGGAGGTTTAGACTTAGGTCTTGAGATGTCAGGATTTAAGGTTGTTTGGGCAAATGATATTGATAAACATGCTGTAACTACTTACCAACATAATATCGGAAATATAGTAGAAGGGGATATAAGAAATATTGATTTAAAAGATATCCCTGATTGTGATGTATTAGTAGCAGGTTTTCCATGCCAACCGTTTTCTTCGGCTGGTAATCGGTTGGGTGTAGAAGATGCAAGGGGAACACTTTACGAAGAATGTCTGAGGGTTATAAATGACAAAAAACCAAAGGCTGTTATCTTTGAGAATGTTAGAGGGATTTTGTCAACTAAAAATAAAGATGGTTCTTTGTTGTTGCATTCTATCGTAAATTTCTTAGAAGCAATTGAACCTGGTTATAGTGTTCAATATAAGCTACTGAAAGCAAGTGATTATGGTGTTCCACAGCAAAGATACAGGGTAGTTTTTGTGGCTTTTAGGAACGACTTAAATGTGAAATATGAATTTCCAAGACCTACTCATTCTCCCGATGACCCTTCTTTAACAGTTGGAAATATAATAAATGTTCCAGCAGGAACACCAAACCAAGATGAAGTATGGGAGTTCTCTCCACAATCGAAGGCATTAATTCCTTATATTAGTGAAGGTGGTTCATGGAAAGACATCCCTTACGAAATACTTCCTCCACGTTTAAAAAGAATAAGAGATAATATGAAAAAATATAGAGCACCTAACTTTTATAGACGTTTCGCAAGAAATGAGATAAATGGAACAATTACAGCGGCCGCTACTCCTGAAAACTGTGGTATTATACATCCTCTTGAAGATAGGAGATACAGTGTAAGAGAGGTAGCAAGAATTCAATCCTTTCCAGACGATTTTGTATTTGTTAGTGACTCCCTTGCTTCTAAGTATAGAATGATAGGTAATGCAGTTCCTCCCCTTCTTGGAAAGGCAGTAGGACATTCTGTAAAAAAATGCTTAGATAATGCTTTGAATCCAAACAATAAGGAAGGAAAAATTAATACGGAAGATGAAGTAATTGTTTCTGAGTATGGACAAGTTGCGTTTAATTTCTAAGGTATCTTCATGCGAAGATGCCTTTTTGTTTGGGCTTTTGATGCTAGTATAGTTTCATGGACACCCTTTAGTGAAATATAATATTAACGAAGGGATGTGTCCTGATATGGGTAACACAAGCGAAAA
>NZ_ALAS01000200.1 GCF_000290615.1 Heyndrickxia coagulans DSM 1 = ATCC 7050 | reverse complement strand
CCTTGTAGAAGAGATGGAAATAGCTGCTTCACTGCCTGATGGGAAGAAGGTAGACTACCTGTTTTCCGAAGCAGATGGCGTATTCATCCGGGGACTGGAAAAGAAACAGGGTATGGAAGTCCACCATGCCATTCTCTATGAAGGTTGGGAAACCAATGGAAAAAGGGTCTCCCTGCGTCAGCCCACAGTCATCATGACGACGGAAGACATTCAGACATTTTGGGATGAAGTCCAAGCCACAGCTGCCAACACCTATTCCCTCGAAAAAGCGCATGTCATTACAAACAGTGATGGAGGTGCTGGGTACACAGCTGAACGGTTTCAAACAGCATTCTCACAGTCGGAATTCCCGGTGCTCAACCAGCTGGATACCTACCACGTTGCACAAGCCATTGTAAGGACATTTGGGGGCGGAAAGAGCGAGATCAAGGAGCAGATTAGAAAAGCGATTAGAAAGCATGACCTAGACCAATTCACGTTATATTTGGATACGCACGAAAGCACCTTGACGGATAAAAAGGCCCTCAAGAAAATCAAGGAATTCCGTTCGTATATCTTGAAAAACTGGGACCGCATTTTTGACTGGAGAGACAGGGTGAAAAACGTGCCGGAA
>NZ_ALAS01000199.1 GCF_000290615.1 Heyndrickxia coagulans DSM 1 = ATCC 7050 | reverse complement strand
TGTTCATTCAAGGTGTACATTTAGATGATAGAGTGTCTTCCCATTTTTTTCCACTCATTTGCCCCTTCGAGTAAAATTTTACACATACTTTAAAATTTTTTTGGATCCCTGGAAAGCTTGTTAAAAAAGGAGCCGTGCATGCACGGCTCCTTTTTGGGAAATAGTTTACGCAGCCATTTCAACGCTTTTTTGTCTGTCTCTTGTAAAAGCACTCACGGCAAAGGTTACAACCAAGTTCAAAACCATGGCGATGATCCCGGTATTTAAGTCTTTGACTGCTTGCGGCATAAACGGCAACAGCGTCGCAACCGTCTGATTCGTGATCGTCACATAGGAAACGACAAGTTCGCCCGCCACAATTCCAGCAAATGCGCCTGCTTTTGAAATCGGGTTATTTTTCATAAAGCTGAATACGATCGCCGGGAAAAATTGCGTAACCATGCTGTACCCCATCAACAGCAGGGCAACAATGGTTTGCCCGCCGTTAAATGTGAAGTAGAGGGCAATTAAAGATACGACCGGAACCAAATATTTGGCGACATTGGCCACTTGTGTTTCATTGGCGGTCGGTTTAAATACTTTAAACAAGTTTTTCGAAATCATTGTGGATGCGCTCATCAACAGCATCGACCCCGGTACCAGCGCACATAACAGACCGGCAGCGCCGATGACACCGACAAACCAGTGCGGGAAGCTTTCAATAGAAAGAACGAGCAGGGCATTGTCGGTTGCTGCTCCTTCAAGTGCCGGCTTTACAGTCAGAATCGCCGCAAAACCGGCAAAGAATACGAACAACAGGATCAACTGATACAGCGGAAAAATCACCGCATTGCGGCGGAACGTTTTTTCATTTTTCGCTGTAAAGGAGGCGGCAAAAGAATGCGGCCACGTGTAAAAACCGAGTGCCGTCAGCAAAACGGTCGAAATGAACCAATATACACTCATCCCTTGGTGCGGGAGCGCAAGAAAGCCGGGTTTTGCCTGGTCAATGGCATGAAACATATCTGAAAAGCCGCCAAAATAATGAACGGGGAGATAAATGCCGAGAAAAACGACGACGGCCAAAACCAATGCATCTTTCATGACGGATGTCCAGGCTGTTCCGTGTACGCCTGAAATCGTGGTGTAAATGGTTACCGCAATCACGCCGATCCAGATGGCGACGCCGGAAGAAATCGAGCCGTAAGAAGCAATGCTGACGATACTGCCGAGCCCTTTTAACTGCAAAACAAGGTACGGGATCATGGCAATGATGCCGATAATCGAAACAAGGACACCGAGTGCGGGACTATTGTATTTTTTCGCGAAAAAGTCGGATTGGGACAACAGCTTATGTTCTTTTGCATAACGCCAAATGGCCGGAAGCAGCCAATAGGAAAGAACATAAGCCAATGAGCCGTACCAGAGTATATAAAGCGTCGGCCCCCCTTTGCCGTAAGCCCATCCGCTGCCGCCGAGAAAAGTGAAAGTCGTGTAAATTTCACCGGCGCTTAGCAAGAATACAAACAATGTTCCAAAACTTCTGCCGCCGGTTGCCCACTGTTCAAGGTTCATTTGCTTGCCCCGGCGCGCCCGGATGCCGAGATAGAGTGACACCAGCAAAAAGATGAGGATAACAAGAAGTGCGCTGTTCATTCGGCATCCCCCCTTTGGTTTTTCGGATCGGTTTTATAGATAATGAACATTACAACCGTCGATAAAACAACCCACAACACGGTCCAGAACATGATAAAAGGCATTCCGAGAATCATCGGATTGGTACGGTTTGCAAAAAACATGCCAATGATTAAAGCAAGAAATGGGAGTGATGCAAGGACGAATTTCATTTGAAAACCTCACTTTTTTTAGTGTAAAAGGCCAACCGGTGAAAAAGCGGCTGATCCTTTTCAGGCAGTTAACGTCAGGCTGGCTGCGACGAACGCTTTCACCCCGTAAGGCAATACATCCTCATCCACAGTAAAGCGGGCGTGATGGTGGGGATAAACGATGCCTTTGTCCGCATTTCCGGCTCCAATAAAAAAGAATGTGCCGGGTGCCTTTTGCTGGAATCCGGAAAAATCTTCCCCGCCCATGGTTGGAACGCCGTCTTGAATGGCATCTTCACCAAACGTCTCAACCAGTACTTCACGCAGCTTTGCCGTGACTTCCGGATCGTTAATAACGGGACGATAACCTTTCACGTATTGAAAATCATAAGTCGCCCCGTGCGCTTCTGTTACGCCTTTCACGACGCGTTCCATCAGCCGGATCACTTCTTCCTGCAACGCCGGCTTAAACGTCCGGACGGTGCCGCTGATGAAAACCGAACCGGGAATGACGTTATGCGCAGTACCGGCTATAAACTGGGTCACGGAAAGAACAACGGGATCTAAGGGATCAATATTTCTTGAAACAATATGTTGAAGGTTTGTTACAACTTGTGCGCCAATTGCAATGCTGTCTATTGCTAAATGCGGCTGTGCCCCGTGTCCGCCTTTTCCGTTAATCGTGATGTAGAAAGCATCTGGTGCCGCCATCATCGGTCCTGACACCAACTCGATTTTTCCAGCTTCAAGCGGTGACCATAAATGAGCGCCAATCACCTGGTCCACGCCGTCCATGACACCGGCTTGGACCATTTCTTCGGCACCGCCTGGCAATTGTTCTTCGGCATGTTGAAACAGAAAACGGATTTCACCGGCGATTTGGTCTTTTAAGCCGGCCAGAATTTTCGCGGCCCCAAGCAGCATCGCGGTATGCCCGTCATGGCCGCAAGCATGCATCACACCATCATGCTTTGAGACGAAATCAAATGCATTTTCTTCTTGAATGGGGAGCGCGTCCATATCGGCGCGAATGGCTAAAACACGGCCGGGCTTTGCTCCTTTCAGCCGGGCTACCACACTCGTTTTTGTCGGGCGGGACAACACCAAACCCCCGAAAGATGCAAGCGTATCATATATAAATTGCGATGTTTCGACTTCCTGGAAAGAAAGCTCCGGGTTTTGGTGCAAATGCCTCCGCCAATGGATTACATCTTCCTTGACTTGTTCGACCAATGCATCTATTTTTTCGACTTCCAAAGATAATGCCATATCAGAATCCCTTTCTTTTATCCTATATTTCTATTTTCTTTATTGATTTAAAGAATTTAGAGTATTATAACATCACACAGTCTTATATTGCAATAACAATTTGGTTTCATGTTTAGCTTTTTTCCAAGAAAGTATAAAATGAACGGAATATTTTGACTCTGTTGCCTGCTGCAAAAAATAGTCACCGCGCAAATAGAAGTTTGGTTTTGGAAAGATTACGTACAATGCATGTTTTCTAATAACCATTGGTTCCATCAGCGGGACTTCCCACTGATGGAAATTTCACTTATCTTGGCGCTCCCCCAGCTGCATGAGGGCGCCAAAATATTGGGATGCTGTTGTAAAGCAAATAAAAGCAATCAGCTCACTTATTTCCGCATCTGTTAAATACTCCTTCAAAACCGCTGTTACATTTGGAGAGGTTTGCCCTTTGCCCGCAAGAAAAGCTTCTGCAAATCCGGTACATACCGCTGTTTTTTCATCATAATCAACGGGGTTCGGTTTGCCTTTTGCTTTACAATACAGGCAGCCATTTTTTTGTGCAAGTGTACGCCGGACTTCTTCTTTTAACTTCGCTGGCAACCGGCCATCCTTTTCAAATTCATGGCTGAGTTTGTTCCAGTATTTCAGAATGGACGCGTTATATCCCAGCAATTGTTGAAAAGGCGTATTCCCTCTTTCATGTAATGGTATCAGTGTCATGCTCATCCCTCCCAAAAATAGTGTAAAATAAAGCATGCAGCTTTTACATATCGATTAGAAGGTATTTGATTGATTTGAATTTCAAAATGGAAAGGAATTTCAAGAAATGGATTTCATTGATGAACAAATCATACATGAATTGAAAGAAGACAGCCGCTTATCAATGAGCGAGCTCAGCAGGCGTGTTCATCTATCTGCCCCGGCTGTGAGAGAACGGGTACGGCAATTAGAAGAACAGGACATCATTAAACGCTATACAATTGAACTGAACCAAAAAAAGCTGGGATATCCCATTGAAGCCATCATTGAAGCGACAATTAAAAATAATCGTTACGAGGATTTTAAAAAGCAAATATGCCAGTACTCGAATGTCGATTTTTGTTATCGTATTGCTGGCGAGGCATGCTTTATGTTAAAAGCCCGCTTCCACTCATTTGAAGACGCAGAGCAATTCATTGATGAATTGCAGTTATTTGCACATTCTAAAACGAGCTTTGTTTTTTCCAAAGTGGTTTAAAACAAGTGCGCCTATTTCAACAGGTATCAAAATTCCAGGGCATTTTGCCAAATGAATGGACGTACGCTCCAGGCATGCTGAAATAATATTCAAAATGGAGCATCTATGTTGACATAGTATACGGGGGGATGGTATATTGAAATTGCGAAGGAGGCAAGGAGATGGAGGAATTGGATATCATGATGGATGCCCGGGATGAAGCTCCCGTTTGCCCCGCCCACAGTGAACGGAAAAGCCACCATTCGGAAAAAGTGAAAAAGAACCTGGTCAGCAGGTTGAACCGTATTGAAGGGCAGGTAAGAGGGGTCAAAGGCCTCATCGAAAAAGATACCTATTGCGACGATGTCATTACCCAGATTGCTGCCATCCAATCTGCCTTAAACGGCGTGTCGAAGATCCTGCTCGAGGGCCACTTGAAAAATTGTGTCTTGGAACGGATTCAAGAAGGGGATCTCGATGTGCTGGATGAATTTTTAGTGACCATACAAAAAACAATGCGAAAATAAAGGAGCGATTGATCATGGAAAAAGTAACCTTAAATGTACAAGGCATGTCTTGCGAACATTGTGTCAAAGCGGTTAAAGGAAGCGTCGGCGACTTGTCAGGCGTGAAAAATGTAGACGTTCATTTGGCAGAAGGAAAAGTGGATGTTGAATTCGATCCGAATGAAGTGACGCTTGATAAAGTAAAAGAAGCCATTGAAGACCAAGGCTATGAAGTAGCGTAAATCCGGGCAAAACGGGCTGTGCTTTCGGGCACGCTCTCTTTTTTCAAAAAAATATACCTATAGAGGGTATAAAAGGCGTCAGGAGGAATGGATATGGCCGCATCACTACAGGAAAAAAAGGCCGAAAGCGTCACGCTTGGCATTACCGGCATGACGTGTGCAGCATGCGCCAACCGGATTGAAAAGAATTTATCGAAAGTGGAAGGCGTCAAAAAGGTAAATGTCAACCTGGCGACAGAGAAAGCCACCGTTCAATACGATCCGAAACAGGCGACCGTCGAAAATTTGATCGAAAAAGTGGAGAAAACGGGTTATGGCGTATTAGAAGAAAAAGCGCAGCTCAATATTATGGGCATGACATGCGCGGCATGCGCCAACCGCGTGGAGCGGGCGCTGAAAAAAATCCCCGGTGTTGTTAGCGCCGCCGTCAACCTAGCGACGGAAACGGCAAGTGTTACATACCTGCCGGGACAGGCAAGCGCTGAACAAATGATTGTAGCTGTAAAAAAGGCCGGCTATGACGCAAAAATAAAAGGCGAAATGGATCCGGACTATGAAAAGAAGATGCGTGAGAAAGCATATAAAAAGCAAAAAATAAAATTTGCAGTTGGTGCTGTCATCTCCGTCTTTTTCTTGTTGCAAATGATCTCGGATATCGCTATGCATTACGGCGGCAGCTTTTCTTTCCATATGAATCCATGGCTACAGCTTTTGCTTGCTACCATTGTGCAAATTTTTGTCGGCGGCCATTACTACCGGGATGCTTACCATGCCATCCGGGGCGGGAGTGCCAATATGGCCGTTTTGGTTGTGCTTGGGACGTCCACGGCCTATTTATACAGCCTTGTCCTTACCATCCTCGGTTCCGGGCGCATGCTTTACTTTGAGACATCCGCCATTGTGATGACGCTGATCGTCCTTGGCAAACTGATGGAAACCAGGGCAAAAGGCCAAACATCAGAAGCGATGAAAAAACTGATGGGCCTGCAGGCAAAAACGGCCCGAGTCAACCGGGACGGCAAAGAAGTTGAAGTACCGGTTGAAGAAGTCGTCCCCGGCGATATTCTTTTTGTCCGCGCCGGGGAAAAAATTCCGGTTGACGGCGTCATTACAGAAGGGGCCTCTTCTATCGACGAGTCCATGCTGACCGGCGAAAGCATGCCCGTTTCAAAAAAAGCGGGCGATGCCGTCATCGGGGCGACATTGAACAAAACCGGTTCGTTCCGCTTTAAAGCCACAAAAGTCGGGAAAGATACGGCGCTCAGCCAGATCATTAAACTGGTGGAAGAGGCGCAAGGTTCAAAAGCGCCGATCCAGCATCTGGCAGATCAGATTTCGGGTATTTTTGTGCCGATCGTCATATTGATTGCACTGGCGACATTTGCGGTGACGTATTTTGCGGCCGGATTCACCCCGGCGATCATCAGCATGGTTGCTGTGCTCGTCATCGCCTGCCCTTGCGCCCTCGGGCTTGCTACCCCGACAGCTGTTATGGTCGGAACCGGCCTCGGTGCCGAAAACGGCGTGCTGATTAAGAGCGCCGAGCATTTGCAAATCGCCCATCGCATTACGACTGTTGTACTCGATAAAACCGGCACGATTACAAAAGGAGAGCCGGAAGTAACGGATCTCATCCCATACGGCGGTTTTTCAGAGGAAGCACTGCTCGCCATTTCCGCTGCAGCCGAAAAAGGATCGGAACACCCGCTTGGTGCAGCCATTGTAAAAAAAGCGGCTGAAAAAGACCTGCAACTGCCGAATGTTGCGGAATTCGAAGCGGTACCAGGCCATGGCATCCGGGTTAAAATAGAGGATAGAGAAGTTTTGATCGGAAATAAAAAAATGATGCAGGATGCACGTATCCGGATTGATGATGTGATCAGCCAAATGGAAAGACTTGAGGAAGACGGCAAAACGGCCATGCTGGTTGCAATGGATGGCGCGCTTTCCGGGCTGATTGCCGTTGCTGACACGGTGAAAGAAACATCGGCAAAAGCCATCCGCATGTTGAAAGAAATGGGCATTGAAACGGTCATGATTACAGGCGATAACCGCCGCACTGCCGAAGCGATTGCCCGGCAGGTCGGCGTAGACCATGTGCTTGCGGAAGTGCTACCGGAAGATAAATCCAAAGAAGTGGAAAAATTGAAGCGTGCCGGCAACATTACGGCAATGGTCGGCGACGGGATCAATGATGCCCCAGCTCTTGCTGCAGCCGATGTCGGGATTGCGATTGGAACCGGGACGGATGTTGCGATGGAGGCCGCTGATATTACATTAATGCGCGGCGACCTGATGGGGATTGTCAACACAATCCGCTTGTCGAAGGCAACGATGCGGAAAATCCGCCAGAACCTGTTCTGGGCTTTTGCTTACAATGTGGTTCTGATCCCGGTGGCAGCATTCGGGCTGTTAAATCCGATCCTGGCCGGAGCTGCCATGGCCTTCAGTTCTGTGTCAGTTGTGGGCAATACCCTGTTCTTGCGCAAATGGCAGCCGGTATAAAACGACATATAGAAAATAAATAAGCCGTTATTTTGGTCGATCAAAATAACGGCTTTTTTGTTTCATTGCTGATGACAGAATGGACATGTCCAAATGGATTAACAATGTTTGTTTTAACCGCGGCCCTCGTTGTGGAGAAGATTGCATACGGGCAAGCAATCATAGCGGGCATCGGCGGTTTCTCATATGATATTGGATATCCTGGGAGTGGTGAATGAAACTTGAATAGGATTCAAAGAATTAAAAACACCTATTATGCGTTCAATATTTTGTATAACATGGGGATTATGGTGTTTGGCGAGACGTTATATTTATATATGAAGTCCATCCATGATAGTTATGCTGATATTAATCTGTTTTTATCCATTTTTTGGATTGTTGGTTTTATTACGGAAATCCCGTCCAGCGTGATTGCGGATACTTTTGGAAGGAAAAAACGCTGATTAGCAGTTGCGTGATCAGGAGTATTGGCCTGTTCCTGCTGTTTTTTGATTGGGGAAATATGGTTTTTCTTATTCTAAGTGCGATTTTTACCTTGCCTGGCGAATCTTTAAGATCGGGCACAGTGGATTCATGGATGATAGATAGCATTCGTGAGGAAGAATAGGATTATCCGTTTGAAAAAGTATTTTCTAATAACCAAGTATTCGGGACAACTTTCACCTTATTAGCGGGATATGTTGGTACACAAGTTTTAGGGAATATCGATTTTAGCTATCCTGTTTTAGCGGGGGCTATTTTACTTTTATGCCCCATGGCCGTAGCCGTATTCTTTATGAAAGAACCGGCGCCGGTGGAACAAAAACAAGCAGGCACTTGAAAGCTGATTCAGCATCACCATGCATTTTCGCAGATGCCTGATTTTAAATATTGAGGCAAAGCTTGCTGGCAAATCGGATTCGTTCAGCAAACCCTAATGATTGGGAAATGAATCATTCGTATCATCAATCCGTTAAGATAAAAGAAGATCAAACTTTTTTGCAATTGATGGAATGTACACCATTGCGCCAATGCGGGATAGATGTTATCATAGATAGAGCATTACCGTGAAACGCGGATGGTTTTGACAATGGAATAGATTGTCTTAAAGGAGGAGCCTGTCACCAAGGGATACGTATGTCCCGCGGTGGCAGGCTTTTTTGCTTTCCGAAAAAAATGAAAGGGAGTGGTTTGATGGTAATGGGATTGACGGTTATTTTGTTATTGGTCCTGTTCCTGCCGTTTACAAAAATAGTGGAAAGGAATCTGGAAGCCTTTTTGTTCGTAATGGGCGTGGCAGCTTGTATTGTCAGCCGGTCATTTTCCTGGCATCTAGTGCAGGAAGCTCTTGTCCACCCGCTCAATATCACGATTGCTGTGCTTGCGATGGGGCTTTTGTTCCGCTGGTTTGAGAAACCGATCGAAAAAGGGATCAGGCGGATCAGCCATGCGATGCCGTTTCGTTTGTTTATTGCGCTCTTTGTCATCATACTCGGTTTGCTGTCGAGCGTCATCACCGCCATTGTTGCCGCCATCATTCTTGTAGCGGTCATCCGTTTTTTGCGGCTTGACCGGAAGACGGAAGTCCGTTTGGTTGTCCTTGCCTGTTTCGCCATTGGCCTCGGGGCTGTGCTCACGCCGATCGGGGAGCCGCTTTCCACCATTGTCGTGAGCAAACTGGATGCAGACTTTTTTTACTTGCTGAGACTTACCGGCACTTCAGTGATCCCGGCTGTCATTGTTTTCGGCGTGCTGGCTGCTTTGATCGTCAAACCGGGGCAGTATTCAAGCGCCATGGAAACCGCGGCGGGAAAAGAACCGGGCATGGCCACCACGGAGGATGGAGGGTTAAAAGCTGAAACGGCTTCAGAATCATACAAGGAAATTGTCATCCGCAGTTTCAAGATTTACTTGTTTGTAATGGCGCTCACTTTGCTCGGGGCAGGATTTGAACCATTTATTGAAGCCTATTTGCTGGATCTCAGCCCGCGTGTCCTGTATTGGATCAATATGGTTTCCGCTGTTTTGGATAATGCCACCCTTGCCGCAGCCGAAATCAGCCCGGCGATGAATGATAAGGCGATTCAAGATATTTTGATGGGCCTGCTGATAAGCGGCGGAATGCTTGTGCCGGGGAATATTCCGAATATCATTGCCGCGGGAAAATTAAAAATCTCAAGCCTTGAATATGCGCGCTTTGCATTCCCGCTTGGCCTGGCAGCAATGGTCGTTTATTTTGTGATCAGCCTTTTCCTGGTTTAAAATAAGGGTTTCGTAACGAAGTCCTTATTTGCCGGCAGGGGCAAAGATGGAGAAAATCCGGCTGCTGCTGAATATCCGGAACCCTTGGGCCTGGCCGGGAAAAGCAAGCGGTTTTTGCCCAGTAAAAAGCTCAATTCAGCTCTCTACTTCTGCAGCCGCAACTTCATCCATGCCGGAAATATGGCGGTATACATCCACCGTTGTATGTTTGTAGCTCGCCCGCGCCTTTAAATCGACTAAATGGGTTTGATCTTTTAAATCTTTGATCCGGATATTTTCAATTGTAATTTGCTGCTTCTCAATCGCATCGAGGACGCATGGTATGGCATCCCTGTTGCGGACGATAACTTTTATAATCAGGTCTTTATTGCGCAACTTTGTTTGCGCTGCTTTGCCCATTAAATAAGGGATGATTTCCACGCTGATGATAATGAGCACGACGCCGGCAATCGCCTCCATATAAAAACCGGCCCCGACAGCAATCCCGATGCCGCTCGCCCCCCAAATCATGGCGGCGGTGGTCAGGCCTGTAATGGTGTCATTGTCTTTTTTTAAAATCACCCCTGCCCCGAGAAAACCGATCCCGGAAACGATTTGTGCGGCAAGCCGGAGCGGGTCCATTGTAATCTGCACACTATGGGCATGGTTGAAAAGATAGGCAGACTGAATGGAAACAATGGTAAGGAGGCAACTGATAATTGAGATGACAAGGCTGGTTTTCAGTCCGAGCGGTTTCCGTTTTAATTCTCTTTCCAGCCCGATAATCAGCCCCAGCACGGCTGTAATTCCCAGTTTATATAAAATTTCCAAATCCCCAAAAACCATCCGGCTTCCCCCCCTTGTAAAAAATACTGTTCAATGCTGCTTCTGCGCTATAAAATAAAAGTAAATAATCAAAAAAAGGAGAATTCGCAATTTGAATCCTTATATTGCTTTAATCGCGGGCGTACTTGCTGTCACATCCTCCGCCATTTTGGTAAAATACAGCACGGCGGATGCCGGTGTGATTGCTTTTTACCGGTTATTCTTTACCACCATCATCATGCTGCCAATCTTTCTGACAGCCAGAAAGAAAGCGAAAATGCGCATGCTGAAAAAAGATTTGCTCTTTTCCATCAGTTCCGGGGCATTGCTCGCTTTCCATTTTATTTTATGGTTTGAATCGCTGGATTTGACATCGGTTGCAAGTTCGACTGTCCTTGTGACATTGCAGCCGGTTTTTGCATTTGCCGGCAGCTATTTTATTTTCCGGGAACCGCTCTCTCTTAAGGCGATTGTTTGTGCTGCATTTTCCATTTTCGGGAGCATCCTGATCAGCTGGGGCGATTTTTTCATCAGCGGAAAAGCGCTATACGGCGATGTTTTGGCGCTCGTCTCCTGCCTTTTTGTGACAGCTTATATGATGATCGGCCAGTACGTGCGGAAAAGGGCAGATGTAGTTCCATACACATTTATCGTCTACCTCGCATCAACGGTGGTGCTGTTTTTCTATGTGCTTTTTGCAGGAGAAGCTTTTTACCCGTATTCCGCCCGCAACTGGATCTGTTTTCTCCTATTGGCCGTTTTGCCAACGCTTGCCGGGCACTCTGTTTTTAGCTGGGTTATCAAATGGATCAGTGCATCGGTTGTTTCTGTCGCGATCTTATTTGAACCGGTAGGCGCAGCCATTTTGGCCTATTTGCTTTTTGGAGAAAAAATTTCCTGGTTCCAGGCAGTTGGCGGGATCATTATTTTGCTGAGCATTGCCTATTTTTTGGCCCAGGATCATGCCGAACACCGCCGCGCTGTCAGGCTGAACGAAAAAAGCGAACCGGCCCGTTAGCCTCGGAACGTTTAAGACTTCGCTGCACTTGTGAGCGTTGAATCGCTTTAATATGCACCCCATGATAAAAGGAAGAAAATAAACCACAAGAAAGTTTCGTATATAAAAATATTATACCGTGCCGGGTACTTGGCCTACAACCGATACACTTGCAGCAACTAACGGCTGTTTTGGGGATGACTTGTGCCCCCCTGGATTTGACCGGTAGACGATTAAGGCCAATGGATGGCTGGCAAATGCAAGGGGGGAAAGGGATCAGTCATAAAGAAAAAAAAATCCGCGTGGCAGATGCCAAGCATAATCGGGGATTTCAACTTTCTTTGGAAAAGGGAGGATTGAGAATGAACAAGAAAAATCAAATTTTTTTAGCAATCCTTTTAATTTTGAGTGTGGCAGGTTTCATTGCCAACATGATCGTTGGCCCTGCTCCCCGCTGGATTAAGGCATACAATTTGTTAGTAGTCCTTGCCTGGGGTGTGTGGATTTTTCGCACAGGAAAAGAAAAAGGCCGTTATTGGTAAACCTGAATTCGTTACGATTAACAAACGTTGATCCTATATGGGTGGTCATGATGCTATCTTAAGAGCCTTTGCCAAAATGCTATATCTCCTGGCATCCGTGACTGGATGATCAGCGCAATTTTAAGAGGCCTCTCTTTTTTTCGCTACGGGGAAATCTGTAAATTCACCACAGCAATGTAAACGAATGCGAAATCAATTGAGGGTCAGGGGGGATTGCGGGGAAAAGGAGGTGGGATCGGGATCATCGTAAGAAGGATTCATCCTCCTCAATAGAAGTTTTCCCCATCAAAAAAGAGCCCCTGGAAAAAGATATAAAACTTTTGTCAAGAAACAATCCTGTTTTTGGATTGAATAGTGTTTATTACATTGATAAAATCTTTGATCGTTTCCTTCCAAGTAACGGTGTTTAAATGTGCCTGTGCGTTCTTAACCGTTTCCGCGATATGCCCTGGATGGCTGATCGCATTTTGGAAGGTTTGGAAAAGACTTTGCTCATCAAGATGACAAAATAAAGCACAATTCTCTGGCATGAAGCTTCGGCCCGTACCTTCATAGAAATCGATAACCGGCAAACCGCTGCTCATCATTTCATAGGGCACAAGAGAAAAATTGGTCATCGATGGTGCAATGCCAAAATCCGATTTGAGATACAGCTCGTGCAATTCTTTTTTCGTCAGCTGGCCAAGATTCTTACCGTTGATAAATTGCGCGGATTGATCGGTACCGAAATAGACAATATCCAGCTGATATCCGTGTTTTTGGCAAAGCTTAAGAAAATTATTGAGAACGATCTGAATAGTGATTGGTGCTCTTCGTGGACTGTCCCATTTTGTATAGACTGCAATTCTGAATTCCTTTTTTTTCTTATAATCCAGGAAGTTTCTCGGGTGGAAGGGATATTGTTCCATGTCAACCGGAAAACGGATCACATCAAGCGGACTTTGCACCCGGCATTCTTTTTCAATCATCTCGGCACACCAAGGTCCGAGCGAAACCATATGTAATCCTAATTCATAGGTCTTCTTCGCAAGATAATACCGATCGCCAAATGGGTAAAAATAAGGTTCATAATCCTGAACAAAATACATCTTGTATCCGGGTTTGTCTTTAAAAACATAAACCGATTCCCAGAGTGTCCCTATCCAAATATCTGACTGATGGGTCTTCAATGCGCTCACATCAAGACAGGTACCCTGATACCCGGCGTAATTAAACTCAGCGTTTATCTCCATCGCTTTCCGCGGTTGGGAAAAATAACTTAAATAGTAAACCTGGAAACCAAGTTTGCTGAGTTCCGTACCTAAATGCAGCATCGTCGTCTGTCCGCCGTCATAAGGAATAATCCCGGTTGTGACAAAGGTAATCGACTTCGGCCGGTGCGGCAACGCTTGTTTTACTTGTTTGAAATTAAAATACTGGATAATATCATCATATACATGGATGTCTCCCATCGAAACAGGTGGAAACGGTGTGGCAATAGGTTTCATGAACAATCACTCTCCTAGATGGATCCATAGTTTTTATCTATATATATCTCAACTTATATACCACTTTTTTCCGTACCATAAACCTATATTTCCGAGAGGTCGTGCGGTTTACTTTGAAATAAGTAAAAACACCGCATATTTTATAAGAAATCTGAAATAGGAAGAAACATTCAGTAAAAATAGGCATTATATTGGGAGGATTATTTGTTTTCCGGCTGCCAAGCATAGGAGGAGCAAATAACCCTTTTTAAAGTATCCGCCAAAATAAACGTCAAAACCTCTTGCAATAGCGGCATGGCTGCGGACGAAATATCTCCATAAATGCTTAGCTAGTAAAGGATTGCTTGGTCGACGATTACAGTTATTTCTGTTCTTTGTAGTGCAGCATGCGTGGGGACAGCAGGAACTGGATGTGCAGCCTGTATATACCTAGCAGCTGGAGCATCCGGTGGTACTATTGGTTGGTCCTGTAGGCAAGGCTCTTGGTATTAAAAAACATTAAAACTGAAACCGGCATCCGGTTTCAGTTTTTCTTAGCAACAATAGTCATGGTAAATGACAATGTAATAATGATGAAACTGATTAACAAAATAATTAAGTTGCTTATCTGTACTTTTAGTGTGAATTGGCTTAATATAAAAAATACTATCAAATAGAGAAGGATGAAAAAGTAAGTGTAGTTTATGGTTTTTCTTTTAATGAATTTTGCTCTCTCATCGTGTTTATTTATATGAGGATATACATACCACACATTAAATGAGAGAACAGAAAGCGACAACGTTAATAAAGCGTTAAAATTTAAGCCATATTTTGTTTTGAAAGACAAGATTAAGAGTCCTATCGTGACGATGAGAAAAAAGAAACTACATATAAGTAACATTTTTCGATTAGACATTTATAACTCCTCCTTTTCATTAAGTGTAAAAATATCCTCCACTTTCATATTAAAAATCTTAGCAATTTTTAATGCCAATGGCAGGGAAGGGTTATATTTACCTTTTTCAATGGAAATAATGGTTTGTCTCGACACGTTTAGTTCTTTGGCCAACTTTTCTTGAGAATACCCAAATTCAGACCGTATTTCAGGTAGGTTATTTTTCAAACGTAGGCATCTCCTTTCAAAAGGTAAAGCATACTTAACGTAAAGTCTCCTTTACTGTCAAATACATTATACATTTTTAAATAAAATATGCAACTGTTATTTTAAAGGGTGTGTGCACTGTATGGATCTGATTGAACCAGGAGCTCATTCTGGAGTTTGATTCAATGTGAAAACCGTCTATGGAGGCTAGGGGAAAGCAGAGATCGGTTAATCCCAACAATCCGGGGAGAAAAAGTTATTATCCTCTTCTTGTGTTTGAAGGGAAGTCACGTCTTTGTTTAATCTCAAGGGGTACTCGGTTTTGCAGAAGAGACCTATCAGTTGCTTTCTCCCTATTACCATTCGTTATGCTCTTTTTGACAAAGGGGTTGGGGAGATGATTTCTACAGTTAGTGGGAAAACTGTAGGATTGGTTATACCGTAAACGGAGGTGGACTTCAAAACCTAAAAACGATGATTCATCGTGAATCCGCTATGTTGACGACGAATTGACCGTGTTGGACGGAAAGGCTGTATATGATCAGGTGAATTTCTGGAAGAAGCCCCCAAGAAGGTTTTGGCCATTCGTAATGCCAAAGTATGAGAAAAATCAGCTTCAAGTTGTGATCCTCTCTGGAAATTTGAAGCAATTGTCACAAGGATGGACTGGGAACTTCTATACCAGAGGGCTTGCGTGGAAAACGACATCAAACCGTCAAAATATGGATTCTCGATGGATAAGATTTCAACGCAAGAACAAGCCGTAAAAACGAGAAAAGTTTGCACACATGGTCATTTTATCGTCTGTCTCAATTCAGTGAATATAAAGCAAAATGAGTTGGATTAAGGCTGAACATGTTAATCCTGTCTATATAAGTTAAACCTGCTCTCGAATTGTTCCGAGAGAAATAAGGCAAATGACCGTAAATATGATTGCAAATGCAACTCCGGAAACACAGAGATTTAGTTGGTGCAATGAATATTCGATATGCGCCTGTAGTTGGTGGTAATAGCCAATCAGCCTAAGATGCTATACGCGCTGTCATAGGAAGGGTAATGAGTTGAAGGGTGTCAAACAGAAATGGACTGCGAACGCTTAGCCATTTTAAGCATTCCACTCGTCACATCATAAAATGTAGGGATTGCGGCTTTAGTCATGGGAATCTCAAAAAATAGGCTGAATCTTATTATTTTTTGTCCGTCCGGTTTTCGCAATAAAGCCGCAATGTATGTTTGTCCTGTCTTATTTTGTAGAAGGAACTGGAGGTGGCCGGTTTCAAATTTACCAACGAATTTCAAAAAAACTATTGCACAAATGCTCACGACATGATATATTAATACTCGTCCGATAGCGAACAAGCAACATAACGTTGACAAGCTATCCGGCATTTGATATAATAGAAAAGTCGCAGTCATAAAGATGCGACACAGATTGTTCCTTGAAAACTGGACAAAACGAAACGTCAAATTCTTTTTGAGCTTTTATCAAACATCTTTACTGAGAGTTTGATCCTGGCTCAGGACGAACGCTGGCGGCGTGCCTAATACATGCAAGTCGTGCGGACCTTTTAAAAGGTTAGCGGCGGACGGGTGAGTAACACGTGGGCAACCTGCCTGTAAGACTGGGATAACGCCGGGAAACCGGGGCTAATACC
>NZ_ALAS01000198.1 GCF_000290615.1 Heyndrickxia coagulans DSM 1 = ATCC 7050 | reverse complement strand
TTCGACTTGTCACTAAGCCATGCCAAAATATTCGTCCAGCAAGCTCTAATTATTTAAATTATTACATATTTAGCCGCATTTTTGGGGGGGGAATAGTTAAATTATCACGAAAAATTTTTACTCCTCAGAGCTGTGCAAATTTTTTCAAATCAGATAAACTAGGGCTTTTTCCCAATCACGGCATCATACAAATTGAAGAACTGGTCCATTTGCACACTTCTTTTACGCATTTTCTTCGATAAAACAGAACAACTTTCCTGTTTACATGACTCATTTTTTACTTTAGAGCCCTTGCCAAAATGCTATATCCCCTGAAACTGTAAGCAGTCAGACAATTAAAGATCGTTGATTTATTCCACTAAAGAAAGAAGACGTTTGTAGGAACATTATGACAAATGTAAAAAGAAATTGTGAGTTTTTGATTTTAATGGGGTAAATTTATTTATTATAAGTGTCTAAATTTTTCCACTTTGGTCGGTTTTAGGCGGGTTTCAATAGATTAAGCTACTCATTCCTGTGGTAAATATTGTAAAACGGAAAAGGATGATTTTTTTTGAAAAAAAAAGAGCCATGAAAGCCACTCCTTTGTTAAGATATAAGTAGGGCTTGCTGAATAAGCAAAAATTCCAGATTTGACAAGGATTTTGGCTACTTTTGTCGAATATAAAGTGTAAGGATTTCAAAGGAAACACGTAAAAAACCTTGCACTTGGAGGCTGTTACGATGTACAAAAAGACCGAACATCAATTAACTTTTGTAGATGATTTTTTTCTACCATTCGGTGGGAAATTAAATAAAGAAAATCGCTGGGTCCGTCTTGCTGAAATGATTCCTTGGTGGATGCCCGAAGAAAAGTATGCCAAGTCCTTCAAGAAGAAATTCAAAAGCGAAAAGGCTTATTCTGTCAGAATCGCTCTTGGGGCTCTTTATATCAAAGAACGGCTTGGGCTGTCTGACTGGGAAACAGTCGAACAGATCACAGAAAACCCGTATCTTCAGTATTTTATCGGCTTGCCTGAATTCCAGGAAAAAGCCCCATTCGACCATTCTCTGATGACTCGTTTTAGAAAACGTTTGGGCGCAAATATCATCAACGAACTGAATGAATGGATCGTTCTGGAAGAACAAAAACGCCAATTGGAAGAAGCATCTAAGGAAAACGACAACAATGATGATCAGGATCACGACGATGACGATCATGATGATGAAGATCGTAATGATCATGATCATGATCATGATCATGATCATGATCATGATCGTGGCGATCTTCAGCCTTCCGGTTCCGATTCAGAAAAGCATTCAACTGAATCGGCTTCTCCCAAAACGAAGA
>NZ_ALAS01000197.1 GCF_000290615.1 Heyndrickxia coagulans DSM 1 = ATCC 7050 | reverse complement strand
CCCATATTTTCGGGCAATGTACAGCCAGTCCTCAGCTTTTTCCTTACGGGGATTGCGTTTGATAATAAAGCTTGCATGGTTTTCTAGGAGAATAATGAGATTATCCCGGCTGTCATTTCCGGAATCAAGCCTGAAAAGCAATGGCTGATCTGTTAGTTTCCGGGCAGATTGAATGGTTTCTTGGATGAAATTTGGTGTACCTTTTTGGCAGTGGACACTTCCCTTTCGCATCTCAACATGCAGGCAGTAACCTTCCTGTCCCATGTAAGCGAACATAGGGGCATAACCGTCACAGCCTTTATAGGTTCTTTCGACACCTTCCTTTTTTGTCTTGGAGTTATCGAAAGGGGAGACATCCAGATCAACCGGGATATACGGCTTGTCTTTGGCGTAAACCGGGCTGATTTCCGCATTTGTATGGCGAATCAGATCCAGCGATTCTTCGTGCAAGATCGTTTTCCATTTTTCCACCAAGGCGGCCTGGTCCAATCGTTGCCTGAGAGTCGGGCTGGAAGGAACCCTCTGGATATCCAAAGCCAGTGCAAAAAAAGCATCATCACGGAAGGTTTCAATATTGTCATAATCACTTTTTACCTGGCAAAGCAAGCCGATATAAGATTTAGCCACATCGCCATTGGAACAAGCCGGATA
>NZ_ALAS01000196.1 GCF_000290615.1 Heyndrickxia coagulans DSM 1 = ATCC 7050 | reverse complement strand
AGAAAAAATAGATGGAAAAATTTTCTAAATGTGGATAAGTCATTTTATCATAAAACATCTAAAAATTGATGAATTTACTCTTCAGAACTGGTTCCCGGATACAAATACTTGATGTTCAGGAGGAAACGTGGTATATTACTTTTGTGCGAAAATGACCAAAAAACCAAATCAGTCACTCGTTCTAACGGGAGGTGGAAAGCTTGGAAACGGACCGCAGGCTGCAAATATTAAACGCTGCTACAAAATCTTTTGCCCAGTATGGTTATAAAGCGACAACAATGGATTTGATCGCCAAAATGGGCAACGTCGGAAAGGGGACCATTTACAATTTTTTTCGCAATAAAGAAGAATTATTCCATGAAATCATTGCCCGCCTGATTGATGAAATGGAGCAGGTGGCGGAAGCGTCAATGGATCCGGAAGCTTCTTTTTATGCCAATCTGCATTCCGCCCTGTTCAGCATTCTTGAATTCCGCAAAACCCATCAGCTGACGCTTAAATTATTCGAAGAGCAGAAAGAAATGGGAACGCCGGCCGTCAATGACATGGTCGAGAAAATTGAAGAGAAGATCATTGACTACCTGAAAGGAATGCTGGAACGGGCGATACAGGCGGGGAAAATCAAACCGTGCGATCCGGAGTTGACCGCTTTTATCATGTTTAAACTGTATGTCGCCATTATTTTTGACTGGGAAAAACACCATGATTCTCTGTCGAAGGAAGAAATTGCGGAGGCGTTTGAACTGTATTTGTTAAAAGGGCTGCAGAACTGATTTTTCGGCTGGAAAAGGAGGTATTTTAGATGGACAATTTATGGTTCGCGGAAATACGGAGTATTTTACGTTCGCCGAAAAAGCTGATTGAAACGGCAGCCATTATTCTTGTGCCAATTTTATATGCCGGCATGTTTATCTGGTCTCTTTGGGATCCGTACGGGCATCTCGAAAAATTGCCGGTTGCCGTTGTAAATGAAGACAAAGGGGCACAAATGGAGGGGGAACATCTCGCCCTCGGGGATAAGCTCGTCAAAAATTTAAAAGAAAAGGACATCTTTAATTTTCACTTTGTCGATCAGCAAACGGCGGAGAAAAAACTGAAAGATAACCAATATTATATGATTATAGAGATCCCTGAAGATTTCTCTAAAAACGCAACCACTTTACTGGATAAAAACCCACAAAAATTGCAGCTGAACTATATTCAAAACCAGGCAATGAACTACATTTCTTCCAAAATTGAAGAATCTGCAATGACAAAAATAAAATCGAGCGTTGCGGAACAGGTGACAAAAACGTATACAGAAGAAGTATTCGGGAAAGTGAAAGAAATGGCAAACGGCTACCGGTCTGCCGGAAACGGGGCAAAAAGCCTTGCCAAAGGAAGCGGCAAACTAAAAGACGGCGCTGTTGTCTTAAGAAAAGGAACGGAAAATTTGTTGACCGGCGCTACCGCCCTGAACGACGGCATCGGCCGGGTCCATAACGGGGCGGCTGATTTAAACAAGGGCGCTTTGAAACTGTATAACGGTTCACGCACGCTCGGCGAAGGGATCGCCCAGGCTGACAGCGGCGCCGTTTCCTTGAAAAACCATTTGGCCCAATTGGCGGCAAGCTCGGTTACTTTTTCAAACGGGCTGTCGGAGGCAAAATCGGGTGCGGATAAGGTAGCAAATGGTTCAAAAACGCTGGCCTCGGGTATGAACCAGCTTGCCTCGGCAAGCGGCCAGTTGCTTGATGCGTCGAAACAGCTTCAAACGGGAGCCGGCAAGGTGGCAGACGGGAGCGCCAAATTAAGTAATGGCTTAAATGATGCAAACAAAAAGCTTCCGGCGTTAACGAGCGGCACCGTCCAAGTGCAAAACGGCGTGAAAGAGCTGCAACAAAAGTTGCCTGAAAAGCTTGCAGCGGGCATTACAAGCAAGATGGATGAAAACATGAAGGAAAACATGGAGACCAGGCTTACCAGCCTTCAGCCGCAAATCGATGAGAAAATCGATGAGATGAGCGGTAGCATGTTTGAACAGCAAAAGGACCAGGCAGAACACCTGCGCAGCCAGTTAGAACAAGTGCTGCCGGCCGAAACATATAAGACGGTTTACAACCAAGTCTTGAGTAATTACTTGAGTAATTATACAAAGGAAAAGAAACAGGAATTCCAACAAGCATTCCGAGAGCAGGTCAAAAAGCAGCTTTTGGCCTCGTTAACCAGCGGGTCTGCATCTACGCAAGCCGCTTTGCAAAGCCAAATTCAACAGGCGATTGCTCCGTACTTTTCCGACCTGAACGAAGGGCTTACAAAGGTAAGCAGCGGGCAGCAACAATTGCAAACCGGTATTGGCGAACTCGCCAAAGGCGCCAATCGTTTGAATGACGGCGCACAGCAACTTGCAAGCGGCCAAAATGCATTCGTCAAAAACGCAACCATTTTTAATGAAAAACTGCAACAAGCTGCATCCGGCGCAAACAGCCTCGAATCCGGGGCAACGGCGGTTGCATCCGGGCTCGGGCAGCTTTCCGGCGGTTCAGGTCAGCTCGTAAACGGAACGAAACAACTGGCAAAAGGTTCAAGCGCGCTTGCAGAAGGGACCGGAAAACTGGCAGAAGGTTCAAATAAATTGACGAACGGTACACAATCACTTGCGAACGGCTCAAGCGTGCTCGTAAAAGGCACGTCCCAATTATTAAATGGCGCAGCTCAGTTGCAAAGCGGAAGTAAGCAGTTGAACAACGGTGCGGGCAGCCTTGTTTCCGGCACGGGCCAATTAAATGCCGGCGCAGATAAACTGAGCAATAAACTTGGCAAAGCGGCTGACCAGGCCGGGGCCATCAATCCGACCGACGCCACTTATAATATGATGAGCAGCCCGGTCCGGCTGAACCATGATGCTGTGACAAAAGTGCCGAACTATGGTACCGGCCTTGCTCCGTATTTCTTATCGCTCGGGCTTTTTGTCGGCGGGTTATTGCTGACAATTATCTACAATGTAAAAGCCCCGGCAATCATGCCGAAAAACGGGGTAACCTGGTTTCTTGGAAAATTCGGCGTCATGGCACTGATCGGCATCTTACAATCGCTTTTGGCAGATTTCATTCTGCTTGATCTGCTGAAATTGCATGTGCAAAGTGTGCCACTGTTTATCTTTGCAACCATTATGACGAGCCTGACTTATATGGCGATCATCCAATTTTTGGTTGCGGCATTCGCGAACCCGGGCAGGTACATTGCGATCATCATTTTGATTTTGCAACTGACGACAAGCGCAGGCACCTTCCCGCTTGAATTGATTCCAAAGCCGCTTCAGGCTGTCCATGACCTGATGCCGATGACATATTCGCTGCAAATGTTTAAAGCGGTGATTTCAAGCGGCGATTTCAGTTTCATGTGGCAAAATGCCGATAAGCTTTCGGTCTTTTTTGCGGTGTTTATCTTTCTTTCCCTTCTCTACTTTGTTGTGAAATTTAGACACCTTCATAAGATGGTAGAAAAGGAGGGGGCAGCCTCTCCGATGGAAGCATAAGAGATTTGCTGTGAAAGCGGCAGGACGAAGCCATTTTGGCCGGTCCTGCTGTTTTTTTATGGCTGTATTTGTAAACAGAGCTGCATGCCGGTCTTTGCATCTCAAGCGGCTTGCCGCATGGCTTATTTTGACTTTTACAGGGATGAATTGGTTCTCCCTTTTGTCATTCTCTGGGGAAGCGCTGCCGGATTTGGCGCCCAGGCATTTTACGGCTTGTGGGCGAGTGAATTGTTCCCGACGCGGTACCGCGCGGGCGCACAGGGGTTCATTTATTTCCTCGTCCGGTTCGGGATTGCCATCTGGTTTTTTCTGCTTCCAACCATTATGGACACGCTTAGTTTTAAAGTAGCGGGAATTGTGATGATCGTATTCCTTGTCATCCACTGTATCATCGGAATCGTTCTCGCGCCGTCTACACAAGGAAAAACGCTGGAAGAAATTGAAAAAGAACGGTTCGGGACCGTCCGGGGCGGGGAAAAACCAGCCGTTTCACCGGCAACCCCGGCGGAACAGCTGAACCAGTAAAACAAAAAAGGCACAAGTGCGGATCACACTTGTGCCTTTTTAAATGAAAAGATTATCTGTTTTTTGCCCGGCTGACCCTGAGTTCGGGCTGTTTGCTTCCGGCCGGCAGCAACGTCATCAGCGAACCTGCGACGATCAGGATAATCCCGACCGTAACAGCCGGCGTAATCGCTTCTCTGAGAAAAATGAGGGCCAAAATCGGCGCCAGTGCAGGCTTAATAAAGAAAACCATCGAAGCCATTGATGCACTCGTTACATCCATCGCAAGGAAGTAAAACGCAAACCCGAGCCCAGTGACAAAAATGCCGATATAAATCAGGCTTGGCAGCGTATGCCATGCAATTCCGCGGAACACGGGCACATTTGCAAATACGCTGAGGCCTATGGAACGCAGCCAGCCCGCAACAAATCCAATTTTCGAAATCAATACAAGCGCAAGGATTTCCATACTGCCGGTAAAAAAGCTCAGGCAGGTTAAAATGACGCCGTCGCATTTAAATTGCTGGCTGCCTTTTCTGCCGACAACACTGTAAAGCGCAAACGTAACCGCCGAAAGAAGCGCAACAATGATGCCGAAAGGGCTTTGGATTTCAAACGGGTTGACGATAAACAAAATTCCGGCTAGGCTGATGCCCAATGCAACCAGCGTCCGCTTCGAAAGACGCTCTTTTAAAAGAAAATGGGCGAGCGGAATAACAAACAGCGGGTTGCAGCTGAACAAAATCGCAACGGTGGAAGCTTTCGTATAAACAATGGCCAATTGGTAAAATGTCATGCTGATCACAACACATAAAAAGCCGGTTACAACAAAAAACAAAAAATGGTCCTTTGTCATGTGAAAATGATATTTTTTCATATGCTGAAACGCCAATGGCGACAAAATAACCGCGCCAATAAAAAAGCGAAGCAGGTTTAATTGAATCGGATGAAACGTACCGGCAACCATTTTTATGGCAATTTCCATCGTGCTGAAAAATACAGCAGACAAAACAATATACAAAAATCCTTTTTTCATGTTCATTACCTCGATCTCATTAAAATGTTTAAATGGTTATCCGGTCATCTGATGATCAACCAAAAAAAGCAGGGCAAATTTCCCCTATTCCAATTTTATTCCATCTCCTATTATAATGCTCTTCCGTTCATAAGGAAAAGGACAACTATGTGAACAATAGAACAAATTGGTGGCTGCCGCTTAAAGAATTCGTTTCCTTCCCCTCTCTTCTTATTTTTCTTTTGATTTTCGCTGTTTTCCTTATGGATTTGTTTGCGGAGAAGCGGGAAAGCCTAAGGCTTGAGCCTTCAAAACCAGGCCGAAAGGGACAAAGGCTACTATTATGAGCCGACCGTGCTTGTCAATGTTGATAACACAATGGAAATCATGCGCGAGGAAATTTTCGGGCCGGTCCTCCCGATTGCCACGTTTAAAACGCTTGATGAGGCGATTGAACTGGCGAAGACTACCAATACGGCCTGACTTCCGCCATTTTCACTTCCAATGTGGATACGATGATGCGCGCCAGCAATGAATTGAAATTTGGCGAAACGTATGTAAACCGTGAAAGCTTTGAAGCAATCCAGGGATTCCACGCCGGGTGGAGAAAATCGGGCGTCGGCGGCGCAGACGGCAAACACGGGCTTGAGGAATACTTGCAAACGCATGTTGTATATGTACAGTATAAATAATCAAAAGCGCCGGCCACCAGCCGGCGTTTTTTTTATCGCAGTCTTTCGATTTCTTTCATGATTTTGTCAGCATCAAAGTCCGCGCTCCCGTCAAAGTCTTTTATAAGCTCGCCGTTTTTATTGACGACATAAAAACTGGTGCCGTGCACAACCTGGTCATTTCCGTCCGATTTAGCGACCGGGTTTTTAAAATTTTTCATCGCAAACTTTTCGATTTTTTTCTGCGAATAGCCGGTAAGGAAATGCCACATGGAAAAATCGCTGTTAAATTGGTTGGCAAATTGTTTCAGCTTTTGTGGCGTATCCACTTCGGGGTCGATGCTGAAAGATACAAGCTCCACATCTTTGTAACCTGCTTTTTTGATTTTCTCCTGCAATTCGCTCAAATGCATCGTCATCGGGGGGCACACTGTTTTACAGCTCGTAAAAATAAAGTCGGCCACCCACACTTTCCCCTTTAAATCGCTCAGGCTAAAAAATTTCCCGTTCTGATCCGTAAATTGAAAGTGTTCAACCGGATCCCCCTTTGGCGCACAGGAGGAAAGCGCCGGAAGCAAAAATGCGAACAACACGAAAAGTGCCATCTTTCTCTTCAAATCAGCCCCCCCTTTACGGATGTAAGCGGTATTTTGTATGATCATTATAACATGTATTTTCAGTATAAACGGTCAAAACAGAAAAAAGAGGGTGGAAATGGTGAGAAAGTGGATCCTGGCGGGCTTGTTCCTGATGGCCGCCTCGCTCTTTGCCGGATGCGGAAAACAGGAGACGGCGGCTGTAAAACCGGCGAAATTGGTAAAAGTACAGCTCATCGTTCCCAAAACGGCTGACGCCGGCACAAGCATCCCGTTAAAGGCGGTGGTCACACAAGGGAAAGAAAAAGTAGACGATGCAGACGAAGTGAAGTTTGAAATCTGGAAGAAAAATTCGGATAAAAACAGCTCGATGCTGGAAGCGAAGCATGACCAGCACGGCATTTATACCGCAAAAACGGTCATTAAAGAACCCGGCACATATACGGTCCAGGTGCATGTGACAGCGCGGAAAATGCATGTCATGCCTAAAACCGATTTATCCGTAAAGTGAACTACCCACCACTTATTGACCTTGCGGTCTAATTGAAGTGGGGGCTTCTCGACTTATCGTTGCTTTTACTAGCCAACGAAAACTGACCGAGCTAACCCTCTTGTTCCAAGAGTTTTGTTACTTATGATAACGCTAATCATTGGTGCGATTCGCACCTTCACATTCCTTGAGGATGGGAGACTTCTTTCGGAAAGCCGTTAAAAAAAAACCGGGCAGCGTGAAGGCGTTTTTTCATGCCTTGCGCTGCCCTTTTTGCTATTCATGGCTTTTCACGTGCAGGCAGTTCGGGCATGTATTGCCGTAGCATTCCGACTGCTCATCGATTTTTTCGCCGCATTCTGTGCAATATTTATCAGGCAGGTTTTTGAAAAAGTCTAAAATATTTTGTACCATTTTCACGACTCCTTTGTTATATAACTGTTTATTATGTTTTTAATTGTATTATAACAGTTTTTGAATGTCAATGGCGAAATGGTGAATTTTTTAGAAAAATAGAGAAAAGATCAAAGATTGCCCACGGGCATCCCTTGTTCTATAATGAAAATGAAAGGGATTGCTTTACATTTTGCATAAAGGAGGCGGCACTATGCTGTTTATTGATAACCAGGGCATTACCGACCCGCGCATCAACCTTGCTATCGAAGAGTATGCCTTGAAAAATCTCGATATCAATGAAACTTATTTGCTTTTTTACATAAACCAGCCGTCGATTATTATCGGCCGCAACCAAAACACCATCGAAGAAATCAACACGGATTACGTGGACAAAAACGGTGTCATCGTCGTCCGCAGGCTTTCCGGCGGTGGCGCGGTGTACCATGATCTCGGCAACATCAATTTCAGTTTCATCACAAAAGATGACGGCGAGTCCTTCAGCAATTTCCGCAAATTTACCGACCCGGTTGTGCAGGCATTGCGCAAACTCGGTGTAAACGCAGAATTGAGCGGGCGCAATGACATTCAGGTCGGCAACCGGAAAATTTCGGGGAACGCGCAGTTTTCCACAAACGGGCGCATGTTCAGCCACGGCACCCTGATGCTCAATTCAGAACTTGATAAAGTCGCACAGGCTTTAAAGGTCAAAAAAGAAAAAATCGAATCTAAAGGGATCAAGTCAGTGAGGAGCCGCGTCGCCAACATCTCCGAATTTCTCGACCGCCCGATCCCCATGCCGGCATTCAGGCAATTGCTTTTGGAAAACATTTTCGGCGGCAAGGACATACCAGAATATAAGCTGACCGAAAAGGATTGGGAAAAAATCCGCCAAATTTCAAAAGAGCGGTACCAGACATGGGAATGGAACTATGGAAAATCGCCAAAATTCAATCTCCGCCATTCCCGGCGTTTTCCGGCGGGAACGGTCGATGTGCGCCTTGAAGTGAACAAAGGGATCATCGAAAACTGCAAAATTTACGGCGATTTTTTCGGGATCGGGGAAGTAAAGGATATAGAAGAAAAGCTGGCCGGCTGCCGTTATGAGCGCGCCGGCATTGAAAAAGCGTTGGAAGGCACAGATATCCGGCATTATTTTGGCAACATAACGAAAGAAGACTTTATCAGCCTCATCTATTAAGAACACACAAATTCCCGGGTTCCAATCGGCAATCCGGGAATTTGTATTGAAATATTTTAATTGTTTTTATATAATAAACGGGTAGAATGAATGATTGTTCATTCGGAAAGGGGAGGGAGAAATTGAATTTACCGTCCAGTTTAAAAAAGACGGCGGAAACAAACGCGGACAAAACAGCTTATATTTTTATGGACCAGCCTGTTACGTACAAGGAGCTTGACACGGCCGTTTCAAAGTTTGCGGACGGGCTGAAAAAACTCGGACTCAAAAAAGGGGATCATATGGCTCTTTTGCTTGGCAATTCACCGCAATTTATTATTGCCTTGTACGGGGCGATGCGGGCCGGCGTGACCACGATACCGGTCAACCCGATTTACACGCCGGAGGAAATCCGCTACATATTGGATAACGGCGATGTGAAAGCAGTTGTGGCGCTCGATTTATTTGCATCGTATGTGGATAAGATCGATGCCCGGCTGCCGAAAGTGGAGCATTACATCATTTGTGAAACCGATCCGGCAAAAGCGGGCAAACATACGCACCCAAAATTGAAATCGTTTTCACAAATACTGGCGGAAAGTTCGCCGTCCGTCGATGAAGTGCCGCTTTCTGAAGAGGATACGGCGGTTATTTTGTATACGTCCGGAACGACCGGAAAGCCGAAGGGGGCGATGCTCACACATAAAAATTTATATTCGAATGCGAGCGATATCGGCTCCTATTTGAAAATGAGCGCGGATGACCGGGTCATTACGGCGTTGCCGATGTTTCACGTTTTCTGCCTGACGGTTGCCGTGAATGCGCCGCTCATCAGCGGGGCAACGCTGCTCATATTGCCGAAGTTCAGCCCGAAAGAAGTGTTCCGGGTGGCAAGCCGGTACAAAGCAACGATATTTGCCGGCGTGCCGACAATGTACAATTATTTGTTCCAATATGAAGGCGGGGATCCGAAAGACTTCGCCACGCTCAGGCTGTGTATATCCGGCGGCGCTTCTATGCCGGTTGCGCTTCTGAAAAACTTTGAAAAAAAATTCAATGTGCTCATTTCGGAAGGATACGGATTGTCGGAAGCCTCCCCGGTTACCTGCTTCAATCCGCTTGACCGTCCGCGCAAACCGGGATCGATCGGCACCAATATTGTCCATGTTGAAAATAAAGTCGTGGATGAGCTTGGAAATGAGGTGCCTGTCGGCGAAGTCGGCGAACTCGTAGTACGCGGTCCGAACGTGATGAAAGGGTACTATAAAATGCCGGAAGAAACGGCGGCTGCGATCCGGAACGGCTGGCTGCATACCGGCGACATGGCGAAGATGGATGAAGAGGGTTACTTTTATATCGTGGACCGCAAGAAAGATATGGTTATTGTCGGCGGTTTTAATGTGTATCCGCGCGAAGTGGAAGAAGTGCTTTACGACCATCCGGATGTCGTGGAGGTAGCTGCAGTAGGCATCCCTGACCCAGATCAGGGGGAAGCCGTGAAAGTATACGTCGTATCGAAAAACAAAAATCTGACGGAACAGGAATTGCTCGATTACTGCAAAGAACGGCTTGCCAAATACAAAGTCCCGAAAGAAATTGAATTTCTGGAAGAGCTTCCGAAAAACACAACCGGGAAAATTTTGCGCAGGTCTTTAAAAGAACAGCTGCAAAAACAATCGGCCCGGCCATAAAAAACGGAGATACAGAAACTCGTGATTGGAAAACCGCGGCTTAACACTTGCTTCCCGGGAAAATCGCAATATGGAATCAGGGATTGCAAAAACCCTTTAAAAAACCGGCAGTAACCGGCAAAGAACGCTTGAAAGCCAATCAGATAAAATCCGCTCTCGGAGCGGGAAGCCGTTCGAAAGCCCGAAAGAAACGGCGGGACACCACCATCCATAGTGTCCCGCCGTTTTTTTATCCTGTATCTAAACACAACTTTTTGAGTGCCCTCCGGAACGAATGGCGGGTTTTTGGCATCTTGTTAGAAAAACAGACAAGGCGTATAATAGGAAAATATAAGAATATTGATAATCATTTTAAAGCTGGGGGGATAAAAGTTGGACGCAGCATCCATGGCAGAGGAAAAAACAGGCAGTTTTAAACCCGGGCTGCAGGCAGGCGCAAGCATTGCGATCGGATACTTTCCCATTGCCCTCACATTCGGCCTGTTGTCTAAAACAACCGGCCTGACGCTGATAGAGACTGTGCTGATGAGCCTGATTGTTTATGCCGGCGCCAGCCAGTATATGGGTTTAAGTTTGATTGCTGCCGGCACAAGCCCGTTTGTCATTATCCTGACCACCTTTGTCGTCAACATCCGCCATTTTCTCATGACTGCCGCTTTGAGCCAAAAAGTGGAAGAACAAAGCAAATGGAAACGCGGATTGTTTGCGTTCGGCATTACGGATGAAACTTTCTCGGTGCTCGCCACACGGAACGGAAAAATACCGATCGGTTACGGATTTGGCGTCACTTTTATCGCTTATGCCAGTTGGGTAGTGAGCTCCGGGATCGGGTATGTGATCGGAGCCAACCTGCCGCAATTTTTGCAGGCAAGCATGACGGTTGCCCTGTATGCGATGTTTATTGGCCTCCTTGTCCCGTCTTTGAAAAAAAGTGTGAAAGTCCTTTTCCTTGCCGTTCTTTCAGCAGTGTCAAACAGCATTTTTACCGGTTACGGCGTCATGGAGGAAGGCTGGTCCATCATCGTCTCCACTTTGTTGTCGGCTGTTTTGGTTGAAATAGCGGAAACATACAAATGGAAAAAGCGGGTGGAAGAAAAATGAGCACCATTATCCTCGTCATTATCGGCATGGGCATCGTGACGTTTTTGCCGCGGATACTGCCCCTCGTCCTCTTGCAAAACAAAACGCTGCCGCCCTTTTTGGAAGGCATTTTAAAAAATGTTCCGTATGCGATTTTAGGCGCCTTGATTTTTCCAAAAGTGTTTTTGATTCAAAAAGATCCGCTGTTCGGAGTGATCGGCGCGGGAACGGCCATCATCCTCGCATTTATTGGCGCGAATGTCATCATTGTCGTGCTCGGGGCGATTGCGGTGTTGAGCTTTTATTCTTTTCTGTTTTGAAGGAGCAAAGCCGTATTGGCTGTTCTAAATGCCTTTTTCCTTGGCTACATATATAGAAGAGGACAAGGAAGGAGTGCATGTGGAGTGAAGATAAAGTGGGCGCTGCGGGCAATTGCGGCATACGTTTTGTTCGGCCTTTTGATGTACTGGTATTTGTTTCATTACGCCGATGCCGCCATTCCCGCCCAATATAAAGGGACAGCCGCCGATCCAGCTACTTTTATGAGCGGCCGCCAATTGTTTCTAAGCGAAGAATACTCAAAAATCAGGAATCTGCTTTTTTTCCTGTCCGTGCCATATGAGTGGTTGTTTTATTTTTTGGTGCTTGTGCTTGGTATTTCCAAAATGTTTGAAAAATGGGCAGCGGCAGTTTCACACATCCGCCTCATTCAAACCGCGGTTTATTTCTTTTGGTTTTCGCTTGCAGCCTTTTTGTTTACCTTTCCGTTCGATTATTTGTCCCATCGTTTTTCAAAAGCGTACGGCATTTCCGCCCAAAATTTTGCAGGATGGATGAAAGATGAACTGACCGATTTCTGGGTGAATTTTGCCATCATGTTTGCTGTCGTCGCAGTATTGTACGCCCTGATGAAAAAATTTCGGCGGAAATGGTGGCTCCCGGCCTGGCTGCTTTCCATTCCTTTTACGGTGTTTATGATGTTTATCCAGCCGGTCGTGATTGATCCGCTGTATAACGATTTTTATCCGTTAAAAGACAAGGCACTGGAGGCGAAAATTCTGGCGCTAGCGGAAAAAGCGCAAATTCCTGCTGACCATGTGTACGAAGTGAATATGTCGGAAAAAACAAACGCCCTGAATGCTTACGTCACCGGCATCGGCTCCAACTCAAGAATCGTGCTCTGGGACACGACCCTCAACCGTATGGATGATAAAGAAATTTTATTCGTGATGGCACACGAGATGGGGCATTATGTGGAAAAACATATATATTTCGGCATCGCGGGTTATATGTTGATGATGCTCATCGGGCTGTGGCTGATTGCCAGATGGATGGATGCGGTTGGGCGTTGGAAAGGAAGCGGGCGGTGGATGTCCGGGGTTTCCAGCATCAGCTCGCTGCCTTTATTTCTGCTTATTTCCTCAGTTCTGCTCTTTGCGTCGAGCCCGCTTACCAATTGGGCATCGCGCTACCAGGAAATGCGGGCGGACCGTTACGCCGTAGAGATGACGCATGATAAAAAGTCCGGGGTTGAAACGTTCCAAATTTTAACAAAAGCGGGTTTAAGCGAAGTCAATCCGCCGCTTCTCGTCAAAATATTTCGCTATGACCATCCGACAATACTGGAGCGGATCCGCATGCTGGAAGAATAAGGAATACTGAAAGTGCAGCAGGCGCGGCCTGTTCCGGGCAAAAATCTTTTGGCCGTGCCCTGCACCTGCCATTTTTATGCAAAAGAAAAGCCATGCAAACGGGCCGGGCCTGTTTGCATGGCCTGTATTTATCCAAATTGCAGGTTGATTTTTTTAAGTTCGTTCGTTAAATGCATGAACTGCTCCTCATCGCGGAGATCAAGTACATGGTCAATTTTTCTTAATAACTCTTCTCTTTTTTTGTTCAGCAGGATCTCATTCAGCAACATGTCCGTGTAAATGTGTTCCACAAATTTCTCCATCTGAATCCGGGACTTCGGGCTTTCTTTCGGCACGTCAGAGAAAGATTTTTTGTTTTCCATGTATGATCACCTTTTTCGCTTTTTTTTATTATACAGAGCATTTCAATAAAAAGCAATGTAAAAATTGAATTTTTCTGAAACGATTAACAAAGAAAAAAATGCATATTTTTAAAAAAGTACTAGAAATGTAGGAAGATTGTACTATAATAGAGAGTGGATCATGAGAAAAATAAAATGGGGGAATGCATTATGCAACATGGGCAATTGGACATTCATCCAAACACGATTGCGCTGATTCCTTGTCAGGAGGGGGGAGAAAAAGGGACCAAAATATTGGAAGTGGATCGGGAACGATTTGTGCCGGAACTTCCCCTGAATATCGTGAAAAAAAGCTGCAAATACTTTGGAAGCGATTACGAAGGAAGAAAAAATGCGACAAAAAGCCTGATTCATGTCCGGCACAAGCCGCCGATCCTCGTCGATCCCCATACAGCTACCATACTTTTTCCAACAAAATCGCCCAGCCAGCCGGATTGTATTTGGCTGATCTCCGGACATATTAAAGACCACACCCCAGAAGGCAAAAAAACTGAAGTGGTTTTTTCAAACAATCAATCACTCGTGTTGCCAATCAGCTATGGATCGTTTATCAATCAGTACCATAAAGCGGCTGCTTTGCAGGTTGCTTATGAAATCAACATCCGACGCTCCCGGATGCAATTCTTGAAACAACAGGGATACAGGGCGATGGAAGAGAGCGGGCTGTATTGGATTTAAGCCTGGCAGGGAAGGGGGGTCCCTGCCTTTTCGTCCAATAAAACGAACGCTGCACGGGAAATAAAAATGAAACATTGCGAACTGCAAGTCCGTATACAGGGGGGAGTGCATTTTGAGGAGGTAGGGAAATGAACAACCACGATATTGATTTTAAACTGGTCGGGGACGACATGCAGTTTGTTGAAGTAGAACTCGACCCGCAGGAGACCGTCATTGCCGAGGCCGGCAGCTTGATGATGATGGAAGACGGCATCCGGATGGAAACGATTTTTGGCGACGGCTCGGGCGGCCAGGGCGGCGGCATTATGGGAAAACTGTTCTCTGCAGGAAAACGGCTGATCACCGGTGAGAGCCTGTTTATGACCGCCTTTACAAACGAAGCCCGTGATAAAAAGCATGCAGCGTTTGCAGCGCCGTATCCGGGCAAGATTGTGCCGATGGATTTAAGCGAACTGGGCGGGAAAATCATTTGCCAGAAAGATGCATTTTTGGCAGCGGCAAAAGGGGTCTCAGTCGGCATTGAATTTCAGCGGAAACTCGGAACCGGATTTTTCGGCGGGGAAGGGTTTATCATGCAGAAGCTTGAAGGAGACGGCTTTGCCTTTATCCACGCTGGCGGCACGATCCAGAAACGCGAGCTCGCACCCGGCGAAACATTGAGGGTGGATACAGGCTGTCTTGTCGCCATGTCAAAGACGGTAGATTATGACATTGAATTTGTCAAAGGGATCAAAACAGCCCTTTTTGGGGGAGAGGGCCTGTTCTTTGCCACTTTGCGCGGGCCGGGGTCGGTCTGGGTGCAGTCGCTGCCATTCAGCCGCCTGGCCAGCCGCGTATTTGCCGCAATGCCGGCAGCGGGCGGTTCAAAGGATGAAGGCAGCATGGCAAAAGGCTTGTTTGATTTGTTTGACGGGGATTAAGAGGTGTGAAAGCACTGCATTTTGCGGGACGTTTCCCGGAACAGGCAGTGCTTTTTTTTTCGGCATTATACGTCTGGAAGCAGGAGCGCGCCCTGATGGCGGTTCGCGGCCCCGTCCGGACGGGAAGGGCATCCGGATTGGATAGGAAGGATTTTTCCGGGGCGGGAACAGGCAGTGTTTTACGTGGAAGCGGGCATCCCCCGGCAGAAAAAAACAGGAAGCATATTTTTTAGGCAAAAATGCTTGATTCATAGCACAATATCCGTTACAATAAAAGAACAAATGTTCCTTGTCCGGCATCTTTCCGGATATGGGGGCCAATGAGCTCATCAAAAGGAAGTGAACCAATTGTCCCTTCGATTTATTACCGGGCGCCCCGGGACAGGAAAGACAACTTTCATCCAACGTGAAATCAGGCAGAAACTGCTTGGCGATCCGGGCGGGGCACCGCTCATTTACCTTGTTCCGGAGCAAATGACTTTTTTATCGGAAACACGGCTTGCGCATGAACCTGAACTGGGCGGGATGATCCGTGCCCAGGTGTACAGTTTTACGCGCCTTGCCTGGAAAATATTGCAGGAAGTCGGCGGGATCAGCCGTACCCATGTATCGAGCATCGGATTAAATATGCTCATTCGGAAAATTTTGGAAGACCAAAAAGAAGAACTGTCGGTTTTCACGCGGGCGGCGGATAAGACGGGCTTTATTGACAATGTCGAACGCATTCTGACTGAGTTCAAACGGTTTTGCGTCTCGCCTGCACAGCTTCAGGAAAAACGCGCCTCAATCGGGGAAGCGGACGGGGGAAGAGTGCTTTCCGACAAGCTGCACGATTTGGAACGCGTATATCAGGCATATGAGCAAAAGCTGGAAGGCAAATACATTGATTCAGAAGATTACTTGAGGCTACTTGCTTCTGCCGTTGAAAAATCGCGCTATCTCCAAGATGCGGAAATTTATATAGACGGGTTCCATACTTTTAACCCGCAGGAATACCTGGTGATCGGGGAACTCTTGAAAAAATGCCGCCGCGTTACGGTTGCGCTCACAACGGACCGGGCTTTCCGCGGGAGGCAGCCGGATGATTTATACTTGTTCCGGATGCCGGGAGAAGCCTATGCACATATCTATGAACTGGCGCGCGCCTTTCAAATTGAAACGGAAGAAGACGTGGCGCTGTATGAACCGGCCCGTTTCAGGCATGAAAGTTTGCGCTTTTTGCAGTCCCGGTTTGAAGAACTGCCGTTTCCTTCTTTTCCGGGGGAAAGCAGCATCGAGATCTGGCAGGCGAACAACCGGCGGGCGGAAATCGAAGGCGTTGCCCGTTCTATCCGTGAAGCCGTCATGGAAGGAAGCTGCCGTTACCGTGATATTGCCATCCTTGTCCGCAACGGGGAGGCCTATCAGGATTTAATCGAAACGGTTTTTTACGATTATGATGTGCCGTATTTTATCGACAGAAAACGGCCGATGCTGAACCATCCGCTCATTGAACTGATCCGTTCGACTTTGGAAATCATCCGCGGCAACTGGCGTTATGAACCGGTTTTCCGTGCCATCAAAACAGAATTGCTGTTTCCGCCTGGAGATGCCCGCACGTTGCGTGAAAAAATGGACCGGCTTGAAAACTATTGCCTGGCTTACGGCATCCAGGGAGAACGCTGGACGAGCAGAAAAAGATGGGAATATAGGCGGATCCGCGGCCTCGAACTGGAAAACCTTCCGCAAACGGATGAGGAAAGAAAAATCGAACAGGAACTGAATGAACTCAGGCTTCTGGTCACAGCGCCGATTTTGCGCCTGTCGCGGCGTTTGAAGCGCGCCCGCACCGGAAAAGCGCTTTGCGAAGCATTGTATCTTTATCTCGAAGAATTGGAGATTCCGGAAAAACTGGAAGCGCTCCGGCTTGAAAAGGAAGAAGCGGGGGATCTTGTTGCTGCCAGGGAACATGACCAGGCATGGGATGAAGTCATGGGCGTTTTGGACCAGTATGTTGAAATCCTTGGCGATGGACCTGCTGATGTTGGGAAATTCTCTGCCATTATGGAAACCGGGCTTGAGTCATTAAAATTTTCCATTGTTCCACCGGCTTTGGACCAGGTGCTCGTGGCGAATCTGGAACAGTCCCGGCTGTCCGATGTCAAACTGGCATTTATTATCGGGGCCAATGACGGGGTCATGCCGGCGAAAATTTCCGAAGATGGCGTTTTAAATGATGAAGAGCGTGAATATTTGCGGCTGGAAGGGCTTGAAATCATGCCCGGCAGCAAAAGGCGCCTGCTGGACGAAGAATTTATTTTTTACCGGGCATTGACGACGCCGTCTGAAAAACTGGTTCTCTCTTTTCCGCTTGCCGATGAGGAAGGGAAAGCATTGCTGCCGTCCCCGTTCATCAACCGGATAGAGGACATGTTCCCGGCCCGCGGCGGCGGATTATGGGTAAATGACCCGGCGGAACTGGAAGAGAAACAGCAAGCCGCATACATTTCCCATCCGGCGGCTGCTATTGCTTTTGTCACTTCGCAGCTGCAGCTGAAAAAAAGAGGGTATCCCATGGCCGGCTTCTGGTGGGATACGTATAACTTCTATATGGAGAACCCGGAATGGAAAAACCGGGCGGCCCATGCTTTTTCCAGTTTGTTTTACCAAAACAAAGCCCGGAAGCTCTCCGAAAAAACGAGCCGGGAACTGTACGGCGACCATATCCTTGCCAGCGTATCGAGAATGGAGCAGTTTTTCACCTGCCCGTTTTCCCATTTTTCGACATACGGGTTGAGGCTGCGGGAACGGGATGTGTTCCGCCTTGATGCGCCGAATATCGGGGATCTTTTCCACGGCGCATTGAAATGGATTTCCGATACCCTGCAGCGCGAAGGCATTCCGTGGTCAGAGATGACAAAGCAGCAAAGCATGGAGCTTGCAAAAGCGGCAGTGGACGACCTTGCCCCAAAATTGCAGCATCAAATCCTGCTCAGTTCGAAACGCTACCAATATATTAAAAGGAAACTGGAACAGGTTGTCGGAAGGGCTTCTTATATTTTAAGCGTCCATGCGAAACGAAGCGGCTTTGAACCGGTCGCGATGGAACTCGCTTTCGGGCCGAAAAAAGAGCTTCCGCCGCTTTCATTTACATTGAAAAACGGGGCGAAAATGGAGCTGCAGGGCCGGATTGACCGTGTCGACAAGGCAGAAAGCGAAAACGGTGTGTACGTCAGGATCATCGATTACAAATCAAGCGCGCACAAGCTTGATTTGACAAATGTGTATTACGGCCTTGACCTGCAAATGCTCACTTATCTGGATCTCATTATGACGTATTCGAAACAGCTGACAGGTGAAGAAACGATTCCGGCGGGCGTTTTGTATTTCCATCTTCATGATCCGCTGATTTCGGCGGAAAAAATGCTGACGGCTGAAGAAATTGAAGAAGAAATTTTAAAAGACTTCCGGATGCGGGGGCTGTTGCTGGACAGCCCGGAAGTGATCACATTGATGGACCAGTCGCTTGAATCCGGCAACAGTGCGATTGTGTCGGCAGGTTTGAAAAAGGACGGCCAATTAACGGCCCGGTCCGAAGTGGCAAGCAAAGAAGACTTTGAAGCGATCCGCAGCTATGTGCGCAACATTTACACAGAGGCCGGCAATGCGATCCTGTCCGGCACGACGGATATCGCGCCTTATAAAATAAAAAAACAGGCGGCGTGCACATTCTGCCCGTTCCGTTCAGTCTGCCAGTTTGACCAGTCGATGGAAGAGAACAATTACCGCCTCATTCACCCGGAAAAACCGGAAGAAATCCTCGCCAAAATGAGAAAGGAGCGCAGAACAGATGAAAACAGCCATTCCGGATAAACCGGCGAATGCCGTCTGGACGGATGACCAATGGAAAGCCGTCATGGCAAAAGGGCAGGACATCCTCGTCGCGGCGGCTGCCGGTTCAGGAAAAACAGCCGTGCTCGTGGAAAGAATTATCCAAAAAATATTGGATGATCACGATCCGCTCGACATTGATGAACTGCTCATTGTCACTTTTACCAATGCCGCGGCTGCGGAAATGCGCCACCGCATCGGTAAAGCGATCGAGGAGGCGATCAGCAGCCGCCCGGATTCGCATCATTTGCGGAAACAGCTGAGCCTGCTGAATAAAGCGCCGATTTCCACGCTGCACGCCTTCTGCCTTGAAGTGATCCGAAAATATTATTATTTGATTGACATCGACCCCGGATTCAGGATCGCCGATGATACAGAAGCCGAACTTCTGCGCGATGAAGTGCTGGATGACCTCTTTGAAGCGGAGTATGCGAAAGAGGGAAATGACCTGTTTTACCGCACAGTGGATACATTTTCAAACGACCGCAGTGATGACGAGCTCCAGCATCTGATCCGGAAGCTTTACGACTTTTCCCGTTCCCATCCGGATCCGTCTGCATGGCTTGATAAAATGGTCGAAATGTATGATGCCGGGGATGTGGAAGAGGTGGACAGCCTTCCGTTTATGGCAGCGGTGAAAGAAGATATCCACCTCCAGCTGCAGGCTGCAAAAGACATGCTGGAGGAAGCGTATGGGCTTGCTTTAGAGCCGGGCGGGCCTGCGCCAAGGGCGGAAAATTATCTCGATGACATAAAAATTGCAGACAGATTGCTTGCGGCCATTCACGGTCCCTGGCAGGGGCTTTATGAAGAAATGAATGCATGGCACTTTACACGCGCCAAAGCGTGCAAAGGGGAGGCATATGAAGAGGAGCTCGTTAAAGCGGCCGATGATTTGCGGAAATCTGCAAAGAAAACACTTGAAGGTTTAAAAAAAGACTTTTTCTCAAGGAAGCCGGCGTCTTTCCTGAAAGACATGCAGGAAATGCGGCCGGTGATTGCGGAACTTAGAACGCTCGTGAAAAAATTTGCGGACGCATACGGCGCGGTAAAAGCAGAAAAAGGGATCGTCGATTTTTCGGACTTGGAGCATTTTTGCCTGGACATTCTTGCTAAAAAAAATGAAGACGGCGCCCTCATCCCATCAGAAGCGGCCAAAGCTTACCGGCAGCAATTTAAAGAAGTGCTGATTGACGAATATCAGGATTGTAATATGGTGCAGGAAACGATCATGAATCTTGTGGCAAAAGGGGCGGGATTTGACGGCAACCGGTTTATGGTCGGAGACGTAAAACAAAGCATCTACCGGTTCCGGCTTGCTGAGCCGAACCTGTTTTTAAAAAAGTACCGGGATTTTGATCCGGAAGGCCGGGATGCAGGCCTCAGAATCGACTTGTCGAAAAACTTCCGCAGCCGCAAAGAAATTCTCGACGGCACGAATTTTATTTTTAAACAAATCATGGGCCTAAAGGTGGGCGAGATTGTCTATGACAGCCAGGCTGCACTTGTGGCAGGCGCATCTTATCCGGAAGGGGATCATCCGGTCAAAGTGGCATTGATTGACCAGGCCGATGAAGCCATCGAGGAGGAAGACGCACCGGATGAAGAAACGCTGGACCGGGCCGAATTGGAACAATCCCAGCTTGAAGCCCGTTATCTTGCCCGTGAAATAAAAAAACTGATCGGCGAAGAACAGGTTTACAATCCGAAAACCGGCACATCCCGCCCGATCCGGTACAAAGATATCGTTATCCTGATGCGTTCCATGGCATGGGCGCCGACCATAATGGAAGAGTTGAAACAGGCGGGCATCCCGTTGTACACGGAACTTTCAACCGGTTATTTTGACGCGACGGAAGTATCCATCATGCTTTCTTTATTAAAAGTAATTGACAACCCGTATCAGGACATTCCGCTTGCAGTCGTGCTCCGTTCCCCGATTGTCGGGCTCGATGAAGAGGCGCTTGCCCTTATCCGCATCCATGAAAAACGGGGCCCGTATTATGAAGCGTTTAAAAAATTTATAGCAGACAGGCCGAATCCCGGGGAAGAAGAAGCGCATGAGAAAGTATCCAGATTCATGGAGAAATTGGCGGTATGGCGGTCTATTGCAAGGCAGGGGGATTTGTCCTCACTCATTTGGCAGCTGTACCGGGATACGCAGTTTTATGATTTTGCCGGCGGGCTGCCGGGAGGAAAGCAGCGGCAGGCCAATTTGCGGGCTTTGTATGACCGGGCCCGGCAATATGAAGAAACGTCTTTCAGGGGGCTGTTCCGGTTTTTGCGTTTTATCGAACGCATGCAGGAGCGCGGGGATGACCTCGGAACAGCGAGGGCATTGAGCGAACAGGAAGATGTTGTCCGCCTGATGACCATCCATGCAAGCAAAGGGCTCGAGTTCCCGGTCGTGTTCGTGGCAGGCCTCAACAGGAAATTTAATATGCGCGATATCAGCCAGGCATTTCTTCTAGATAAAGATTTCGGGTTCGCCTCAAAGTACATTCATCCGGAAAAACGGATCACATATCCGTCCTTGCCACAGCTTGCCTTTAAAAGAAAGAAAAAGCTGGAAATGCTGGCTGAAGAAATGCGCGTCTTGTATGTCGCGCTCACAAGGGCAAAAGAAAAACTGTATTTGGTCGGGACGGTGAAAAATCTGGGCAGACGCCTGGAAAAATGGGGGAAAACGAGGCGGCAGGAAGGCTGGCTGATGCCAGACCATCTGCGCGCAGCGGCCGGCACTTATTTGGACTGGATCATGCCTTCGCTCAGCAGGCATGCGGACGGAACAGCGCTTTTCGGGGATGCCGGCCGGGTGGTGCTGGATGATCCGTCCAAATGGCAGATCGCCGTTTTGCCGAAAGAACAGTTTGCCGATATGCCGGAACCGGAACAAGAAGGGGAAGCAGACTGGCAGCATCAAGTGAAAGCCGGCCTCCCGGTTGCGGCGGAGTCCGCATATAAAGCGCAAGTTTTCGGGCGCTTAAGTTTCCGGTACCGTAATGAGCCGGCAACATTCCGGCGTGCCAAACAATCGGTATCGGAATTGAAACGGATGCATGAAGAGCATGATGAAACGAATGACACCCGGTTTATTCCGAATGCGGAAAAACATATCTTTGACCGCCCCCGTTTTATGCAGGAAAAATCGACTACGCCGGCCGAACGCGGGACAGCGATGCATATGGTGATGCAGCATATCCCGTTTGATGCGCCGCCGACTTATGCTTCCGTTGAAGCACTGGTTGAAGAGATGGTGAAACAGGAGCTGCTCACGGAAGAACAGGCGGATGCCATTGCGGCTGAACAGCTTGTCCGCTTTTTTGAAACGGATATTGGCCGCCGTGTCCTTGCAGCCGGCCGGGTGATGCGGGAAATGCCGTTCAGTTTATCCGTTCCCGCGGCGGAAATTTACCGGGATCCATCCCTTGCGGAAGAACATGTCCTTATCCAGGGCATATTTGATTGCGTGGCAGAGGAAAAAGACGGCCTCGTATTGCTCGATTTTAAGACAGACAATATCCACGGCAGGTTTAAAGGCGGATTTGAAGAAGCAGAGCCTGTCCTGCGCAAACGTTATGAAGTCCAGCTTGCCCTTTACTCAAGGGCGCTGGAAACCATTTTAAAGAAAAAGGTAAAAGAACAATACTTGTATTTCTTTGATGGCGGGCATCTTCTTCAAATTCAATCAAGAATGGGCCTCCTTTAAAATGGCCCATTCTTGCTATAACGTACAGCACCCTATAAAAAATTTGTCTTTCCATTTTGAAAGCAGCGAGGCAGCGGAGAATTTGCCTGCTCTCTCTGCTTTCCTAATTATTTCCTGCAGATGGCTGGTCGACAACACTGCCGTTAGCCGTATTGTTTGCACTGAGCGCGTTGTTTGTAATGACAAATGCGGAAGTGGAAAGAGAACCGGAGCCGGTAGATGTTTTTGAACTTGTTTTCGGTGAGATAACAGCTGTGTCTCCAAAATGGACAATGCCGCTTCCAACATTATAGATTTGTAACGGGCCTACAATGGCCGGCATTTTGATCACCTGCTTTCCGGATTAATCTGGCATAACATTGCTTTCCTGGCTGACGGCAACGGTGCGCGGGAGAACTCGGCCGCCAAGCTTCAGAATATTTGGGTCTAGCTGACGGGTATGGTGGACCCTTGCTTCAAGGGCGATTGATTTAGTGCTTCCGATTTGCATGACGGTTGAAGTCGACATCCCGATGATATCTACATTCGAAACTTTTATGACCGGATTTTCTTGGTAAACCTGAAACCGGATTTGTTCTGTTACCGGCGGAATCGGAACGGCCAGGCTGAAAATGGGAAAAGTTTGAAACGGCGCTTCAAATCCGTAGTACAATTCCTGCTGGCGCTGGATCGCAAGGACGGTGGCAGACATCTGGATCCGCTCGGAGTCTCCAACAATAACGTTCGATCCAAATATGACGGTTTTGACCCGGAGCGTATCCACAAAGGAGTTTCTTTGCATTCTGCTATCCCCTCGGCACAAACGGCACGTACGGGCTGATAATCAGGGATTCCGGCGGCGTATCAAAGGCCGCTCCCTGCTGAATCGTTTCCGTATCGCCAATGAGGAAAACCGAGGCACTTGAAATTCCGATAATTTGGACATAATCCACACAGATTTCACGGTTTGTGACGTTCAGTTCCATCGCTGGCACCTCCGTTCATTTGCGGCGGCAGATGGGAAATAAAAACTTGTACGGCATGCGCCATATCCGCCTTGATTTGCCCGAGCAATTTGTCAAACCATTCGCCTTCAACGGGTCCGGTTGAATTGAGCTGGTTGATATAATAATCAATGCGCTGCGGAAGTTGGTTTTTTAAGTCATTTTTTATAAAATTATGATATTCTTGATTTAGACGGACTTTGAATTGCCGCTCATTGTCGGTGATCGTTGTTGGGAGTTCTTTTTCCAAATATTCCACCAGTTTTTCGGTAAGCGCCTGTTTTAAAGCAGCACGGTGTTCATTGTTGGCATGGGGGATGCCCTGCGTTTGGGGGATGGCTGCATCCTCTATACTGGACAGGTCAGACGGATTAATGCCGATATTCAAGGTGCCATCCAGTGTTTCAATTTTCAGCTGGTCAAATGCATATTCGATCCGGTCCACCCGGACAGGCGGCCTTGCTTTCAGCTGCTCAATCTCCTCCATGAGGGAGGCAAGCGTCTTTTCCATTTTCGCCAACTTCGCTTCATGGTGTTGAAAGTATTGGTAAAGCTGCCGGAGTTCGGCAAAAAGGTCTGGCATTCAAAAACCCCCTTCTGGCTTAAAGCCCGACAGTGACCGCCGGCTTGGATCGGAACGAAACCTGAGCTTAAAGCAAAGCATCGGTGTGCAGCGTCAATGCTGAACCTGGCGCAGGGTCCGGAAAGAACATGCAGGTTCAGCACACGTGTACATACCTGAAGTTGCTGCCGTCTAAATGTGGCCGGAAAGAAATACCGGTTTCAGCACAACGCCGGGAAAACCGGGCCAGTGCTTTCTATCTTGAACTTGAAGCGGCAGCGCCGGACTGCATGGAAACTGTCACATTCGGATTATAAGGCTGGTCTGCAGCGGCAGAAGGAGCCGGCGCGGAAAAATTCCCGGTATTATACAAATAAGCTGCCGGCTTGATGATGCCGGACGTGCCGATTTGAAAGACGGAAGAATTTGTAATGCCGCCGATCTTGATCATGCGGATGTGGATACTTTGTTGCACGTAAAAATTCATTTGTTTTCACCCGTTACAAATTAAAATTGTTTCCCTGGTCAATGGCATCAAAATCATACGTATTTGTATTTGACTGGTAGTTTGTAATGGACAGGTTTTCACCGGTGTTAAAGGACCCCGCCCCGGCAAACGTTTTGGAACTGGCAACCGGCTGAATCAGGAATACGTCACCGACATTAAAGACGCCGCTTGATCCGATACTGATAATTTGGACGGCGCCGACAAAACCGGGCATGGCGCGCACATCCTTCCTTGGTCAGTGGCAATTGACTTTTTCATGCTTCATTGTATGAAAAAAACGAAAAAAGGGTGATTCATCCGCCTAACGGGCAAAAACAAAAAAGGAGCGTTGCAATGGCTGAATGGGCGCCAATCCGTGAAAAACGGCGGAATCCTGCAATTGACATACTGAGGGGATTTTCCCTTTTCGGCATTCTCATGGTAAATATGCTTTCTTTTCTGTCTCCTTATCTTTATATTAATCCGTATGACTGGTTCAAAGCGGGGGACCGGGCAATCGTGGCATGGATTGAGGTGTTTTTCCAGTCCAGTTTTTATCCCGTTTTTGCGTTTCTTTTCGGATATGGGCTGATGCTGCAGAAACAGCGGGCGGAAATGGCGGGGGTGCAGGTTTACAAGTTTCTTTTTCGGCGTATTGCCGTTTTGCTCGTTCTCGGCCTTGCCCATGCATGGTTCATCTGGCCGGGGGACATTTTAGCGGCTTATGCGGTCTTTGGCATGATGCTTTTGCCCTTTCTGAAACAGGGAGGGAAAACTTTGATTTTTGGCGGGGCTGCCCTCTTTTTTATCCCGCATTTACTCATAAGCTTTTATCTGATGGTGATGGCCATCCGGTCGCCGGACGCTTCACTCCTGTATACCGACTGGCGCAATGCCGCCGCTTCATTGCAGGTGTATGCAAACGGGAGCTTTATGGACATTACGAAAAGAAGGTGGCTGGACTGGTATGCGGTATACGGCCCTCCCGGCACATGGCATGCTTTTCTGTCAGTTTTTCCGCTGATGATGGCGGGGGCGGGCGTTTGCAGGGAAGGCTGGCTTACAAAGGGGAGGATTCCGGCAAAAAAATGGCTGCTGTTTTTTTGCTGCTGCTTTGTTTTTGGCCTGTTTTGCAAACTGTTGCCGCTTATTGCCGCCCCCATCCTGCCTTTTCTGTATATCCGGGAGACGATCGGCGGCGCCGTTTTAAGCGGTGCTTATGTTGCACTCGTTGAGCTCTGTGTGAAGCACCGGCTGGCGGATTTTCTCAGGCCGGTTGCAATGGCCGGGAGGATGCCGCTTTCCAATTACATCAGCCAGTCTGGTTTAGGCTCTTTGATCTTTTACGCTTATGGACTCGGGCTTTACGGAAAGTTGTCTGTGCCAAGCGGGGTATTGCTTGTTGTTTTGTTTTTTCTTATTCAAGTGCTGGTTTCCGACATTTGGCTGCATCGCTTCCGCTACGGGCCGCTTGAATGGGGCTGGCGGCAACTCAGTTATCGAAATGACAAAAAAGGATGAGGTGTATACGATGAAATTCATGAGCTTTGTTTGGCAAGACCAGGTACAATACGGTGTGCTTTATAATGAAACAACGATTTTAAATTTACGGGCTTTGGATAATGATTTTCCGCCATCTTTGCTTGAAGGCATCCGGGCGGGCGAGGCGTTTACCGGCCGTGTCCGGGAAGAATTGAAAAAACCGGAAGCAACCCTTGAAGGCGCACTCGTTCCGCTTCGCGAGGTTTCCTATCTTCCCCCGATTCCGGACCCGGTGAGAAACATGTTGTGTGTCGGCAAAAATTACCGGGAACATGCGATTGAAATGGGGAGCGCGGAAGATATTCCTGAACATATTATCGTGTTTACAAAAGCGACGACAACTGTCAATGCACATGAAGCGCCGGTTGATTCGCACCGGGCGGTTACCCGCGAATTGGATTACGAAGGGGAGCTGGCAGTCGTGATCGGGAGGGAAGGGAAGCAGATTGCAAAAGAAAATGCCCTTTCCCATGTGTTCGGATATACCATTTTAAACGATATCACAGCGAGGGATCTTCAACGGAAGCATAAACAATATTTTATCGGGAAAAGCCTGGACGGATCCTGCCCGGTTGGCCCGTGGATTGTCGACCGTTCCGAAATTGAAAATCCGAATGCGCTTGATATCGTGACAAAAGTTAACGGGGAAGTCCGCCAGCAGTCCAATACATCCCGCTTTATTTTCCCAGTTGAGGAGATCCTGTCCGAATTGTCGAAAGGGATGACGCTTTTACCCGGGGATATCATTGCAACGGGCACCCCTGCCGGCGTTGGCAACGGGTTTCATCCGCCGCGTTTCTTGAATCCGGGTGATGAGGTTGAAATTACGGTTGAAAAGGTGGGAACTTTGCGAAACACCATCAAATAAAGTAAGATGGGTATAAGACAGATAAAGAAGCAAAGGAGAAGATCGAACGATGTTAACCCGGACAGATGCGCATGTAACAACATGGGTCATTGCGATCCTTTTGTTTATTTTGGCCTTGTTCCTCCATCGCGCAGGAAGAGAAAAGGCGTTTAAAACGGTCCAGATGGTTTTAAGGCTGTTTTACATACTCGTCATCGTGACAGGCGCGCTGCTCTTTTTCCATAACCAGCGTCTCGATCCTGCCCTGTACGGCCTTAAACTGCTCGGCGGGATTCTCGTGATCGGGATGATGGAAATGATTACGCTGCGGCTTGCTAAAAGAAAAAGGACGGGGATGCTCTGGGTTTTGCTGATCCTCTTTTTCGCCGCCGTCCTGTATCTCGGGCTGCGCCTGCCGATGGGATGGCATCCTTTTTATTAGAATGTAAATGGGAGGCAAGGGTCGTCTTGCCTTCCTTTTTACATTTTTTTCAAAAGCATACGCCTTCCGTCACTCCATGTGCAATCGAACCATTCGTCCGCCGTTTCGCCCAGCCGGAAATGGTGGTGGACAGATAAAATGGTCTCCCCGTTATCAAACAGCATGAAATTCACGCCTTCTTTTTTCTCCCGGCTGGCGAGAAATGACAATACGTTATGGCAATAGATGCAATCATAAATGGAAAAGCCTGCCCCGTTTAAGAAAGAGACGAAGCGGTGAAACAGGCCGTCCTCCCATTCTCCGAGCAGCATCTCAAGCGAAAAATTGACAGGCTTCGGAATCCGCAAGCTTGCTTTTTCTTCAAGAAGAAGCGTTTCTCCGTCCGACATGACGGTTTCATCCGCTGTTAATAGGCCTTTTTTCCAACGCCCGGAATGGAAGATTTCAATTTTTTGGCCAACAAACTCCTCCAGCATCGATGCCTCATCCGATACATCATCAAAAAATACCCATTCTTCATTCAGCTTCTCGATTGAACCGGTTAAAAAAGCGCGGGACTGGCATTCCATGATTTTTAATCTGAACTGTCCGTCCATTTGCGGCCCTCCTTCCCGAGCATCATTTCCTTATCTGTTTTTGACAAGGGGAGGGGTTTTCATACCTTTTTAAGCAGAAAGAAAACAGGGCCCGAAGCTTTTGGTTTAGGCGGCAAACATCTGCACCATCCCGGTTACCCCCTTGGACTTTACATCCTTTTTAAGCAAAAGAATTTGTGATAACCGGCAGGCTTTGGGCCGGAAACACGTGCCCCGGTGCCTTGTGCTCTGTTTTAAGCAAAAAGAAAACCGGAAAGGGCTGTGCCCTTCCGGTGCGCGTCACCCGTTGATCACGGTGCCGCCGTTTACGTGGATGACCTGCCCGGTCACATAGCTTGAGTCGTCGGATGCAAGATTTCCGGCTGCGGGTTCATTTCCGTTTCTGTGCCGGGCTGCCTGTTCTGGTGCTGGGCGGGCAAAGTTTTCATGGAAGCATTTTGTTCGTTCGCCACTTTTACCACTCCTCGTTCAATTTTTAAACGGAACGGCAATCCGGAATTTGGATTGGCCGGCCATCACCATTAGTCTATACCCGTCCAAAATTTCTATTAACCGGTATGCCTGGAAAAAAGTTGGAAGGCGTTACGGCAGCTCATTCAGGAAAAAGACGGATAATGCGCCCGGCCCGGCGTGCGACCCGATCACGGCGCCGATCGTGTTGATTAAAAATTGTTTTGTGCCGAAACGCGCTTCAATCAGCTGTTTCATTTCTTCCGCAGCCGCTTCATCATCGCCGTGGCAGATGCCGACCAGCTGGTGTTCAAGGTCCGTGCCGCGTTCTTCCATGATATCGAGCATACGGTGCAGCAGTTTTTTCCGCCCGCGGATTTTTTCAATCGGAATGAGCTTCCCGTCTTCTACATCGAGGATCGGTTTAATATTCAGCAGGCCGCCGAAAAATGCGCTTGTTTTCGATAGCCTGCCGCCTCTGGCAAGAAAATCAAGATCGGCGACTGTGAAAATATGCTCCATATGCTTGCTGCGGAATGCGGCATCACGGACGATTTCCTCTTTTCCTGCCCCGTTTTTTCGTAAATCGGCGGCTGCTTTTACAACGAGGCCGTAACCGATCGAAGCACATTTCGTATCGAGTACCGTTAAATCAAGATCGGGACAGGCTTCTTTCACTTGTTCGGCGATCATGGCCGCTGTTTGGTACGTTCCGGACAGCTCGGACGAAAAAGCCAGGTAAATGCCGGTGTCCCCCGATTTGGCAAGATCGGTAAAAAGTTTTTCAAAATATTGCGGTGACGGTTGCGAAGTTTTTGTACCCACCCCCGCACGGATCAAACGGAACACTTCTTTCGGGTCAATGCCGACTAGGTCGTCATAGGATTTGTCCTCTACATAAACGGTCAACGGAATCAAGTGTACATGGTTTTCTTTGAAAAAAGACAGCGGCAAGTCGCAGGCACTGTCAGCAAAAATTTGAATCCCCATCATTTTCACCCTCACAATCAGTTTTGTCTTTAGTTTACCGATTTTCCCTGTTTTGCACAATTTCAAGCAGTTGCTTCAAGTGAGGCAAAATAAATTCCGGGGCTCTATCGGGGAGCGGATGGAAGAAAATCCGTTTCAGGAAGAAAACAAGCAAAACCGCATGCAGAAGGCAACAAGCAAAACCACATGCACAAAAAGAATAGCTGCCGGGTTTCGGCAGCTATTCCAATTTTCCAAGTTCCTGTTGCATATCGCGCAGCTGTGCTTTTTCTGCAAGTGTCGTGTTGGCATATGCACTGGATAAAGCATTTTTCGCTTTTTGAACCATTTTATTCTTTTCTTGTTCCGTTCCGAAAGCAGCCGTCTCTTTCGCCAGTTCGACAAATTGCCTGGCCTCTTGAAACAGTCGGTTCGCCATTATAAAATGCCTCCCGGAATGCCTTCTTCGCTCCTGTTCGCTTCTGCTTCGGCCAATGTGGAGTGATATGGGAAACGCTCGCTATACTTCTTCACTGCATCTTTTCCCTGATGGACAAAACGTTTCGATTTGCTGCTTCTGCCCAAACGAAACACCGCCTTTACGGGAAGGGTGCACGGGGGTGCCGCGCCCGTTTATAGTGTTGGAATTCCCGGCGCTGATTATGCGTTTTTCATGAGATGGCTTTCAAATTCAGCGCTTCTTCAAGAAAAATGCCAATGCCGTCTTCCGTATTGGAAAGGGTGATTTCATTTGCGATTGTTTTTAAGGCCGGAATGGCATTTCCCATCGCAACCCCCGTCCCCGCGTATTCAATCATTTCCAGGTCGTTGTCTTCATCCCCGAAGGCAATGATCCTTTCTTTCGGAATCCCGTATGCGTCGGCGACTTTTTTCACGCCGGCCGCTTTATTCAGCCCGGCTTTAATGATCTCGATGATATGCCACGGAGCCCCCCAACGCCTGTGGTCGATCACTTCGGCATGGACGTCGCTTAAGTAGCTGTGGATCGACGGCACGTCTTCCTTTGCTGCATGGATCAGCATGGACGTCGGTTCATCTCTTAAAAAGCGCATTAAATTTCCGGTTGTGACATGCGGGTTTCCAATTTGAAAAATGTCGAGCAGTTTTTCGTCGTGATAATGGAGGTACACCTCATCTTTCACTTCTGCTACAATATTATACAGCCGGAAATCGCCGCATGTTTCAACGATCGATTTTGCCACTTGAAGCGGCATCGGTTCATGGTAGATGCAAAAGCCCGTATTTTTCGGATGGTGGACAAATGCGCCGTTGAAATTGACAATCGGCGTATCGAGTCCAAGTTCTTCATAATACGGCTGGCTGGAGCGGAAAGGGCGGCCGGTAGAGATGATGACCTTATGGCCGGCTTTGATTGTTTTTTGCAGAACGGATTTTGTTTTCGGGGAAATGGTCTTTTCATCATTTAACAATGTGCCGTCAAGATCCAATGCAATTAAATAAGGTTGAGGCATTTGGCTTTTCTCCTTTTTCTCAAAATGATTCAGTTTACATGCAATTTTCGTGACGATCCATTATACTAAATAATATAACATTTTCACAGCTTAAAAACCTGTTGTAAAGCATTTTTATCTTGTATGCCGTTTTGTTATGATAGTTATCGAGGAGGTTTGAAAACCATGGATGAAGCTTTGAAAGAAAATATTATGGGCGCGCTTGAACAAGTGATTGACCCGGAAATTGGCATAGATATTGTAAACCTCGGTCTTGTTTATGATCTTGACCTGGATGAGGAAGGCTGCCTGACGGTGACCATGACCCTGACCGCAATGGGTTGCCCGCTCGCGGGAATTCTCGTTGACCAGGTGCAAATGGCGGTACAGGACATTCCGGAAGTAAAGGACACCCATGTCAATATCGTCTGGAACCCGCCGTGGACAAAAGACCGCATGTCGCGTTATGCCAAAATTGCGCTCGGGATTAACTGATCCAGCGCTCCCCTCTTTGCCGTTTTCATTTTTGGACTGGCAAAAATAAGCGCTCATGCTTTAAAAAGATTAGCCCAAACTAATGCTGACGATGAAAAAAGGGGGCGTTACTGTGGGGCAAAGCAACCTGTTTCATCCCGGAAGCAAAGCACCGAATAACGGGGTGTATGTAGAAGTTGGCGAAAATGGCGACCCGGTCGTAAACCCGAAAAGCGCCCATCTCCACAGAGGCGACCGCTTTCCGGAAACAACGAACGATGCCCGCCATTGGAGGCGCAAACGCAAATCTTAAAATCCAAACGGGGAGAAATCCCTGTTTTTTTTGCTGCCGTCAAAGGAAAAACGGTAAAATAAGGATAGGCGCCCGCGCTGCGTTAAACGGCACGCGCCATAGCGGAGGTGGAATGGATGGATATCAACCGCATGACTTTTACGGTACAGGAAGGTTTGGCGGAAGCCCAGCAGCTGGCCGCTCAAAAACATCACCCGGAGCTGGATATTGCCCACTTATGGAAAACGTTAATGGAAAAGCCGGACAGCCTGCTTCCCGAGATATATAACGGCCTTGGGTTAAGTAAGGAAGAAATTAGAAAAATAGCAGATGGGATTCTTGCGAAAAAGCCGGAAGTGACCGGGCAAAGCGCCCCGTATTTGTCTGCGGCGCTTATCGAGCTGTTCAGACTCGCGGAAGAAGAAATGCGCGCGCTCCAGGATGAGTACATTTCGGTTGAACATTTGGCCCTGGCTGTAATGGATGTCGAACATGATGACCTGTCCCGGTATTTGAAAAGCAGAATCACGAAACAGCAACTGCTTCAGGCGATCAAAAACATAAGGGGGAATCATAAAGTGGCCTCGCAAAACCCGGAAGCAACCTACAATGTTTTAAAAAAATACGGCACTGACCTTGTTGAAGCCGTTAAAGCCGGAAAAATCGACCCTGTAATCGGCCGGGATGCGGAAATCCGGAACGTCATCCGGATTTTATCCCGGAAGACAAAAAACAACCCTGTCCTGATCGGCGAACCCGGCGTTGGCAAAACGGCCATTGTCGAAGGGCTTGCCCAGCGGATCGTCAGGAAAGATGTCCCGGAAGGCTTAAAAGACAAAACCATTTTTTCACTCGACCTCGGGGCGCTTGTTGCAGGCGCCAAGTTCAGGGGGGAATTTGAAGAACGGCTGAAGGCGGTATTGCAGGAAATCAAAAAAAGCAACGGGCAGATTTTGCTGTTTATCGATGAACTGCACACGATTGTCGGCGCCGGCAAAACAGAAGGGGCAATGGATGCCGGCAATATGCTGAAGCCGATGCTTGCCCGCGGTGAATTGCACTGTATCGGCGCGACGACCCTGAACGAATACCGGCAGTATATTGAAAAAGATGCGGCCCTCGAACGCCGTTTCCAGCAAGTGCTCGTCCAGGAGCCGGATGTGGAGGATACGATTTCGATTTTAAGAGGGTTAAGGGAACGTTTTGAAATCCACCACGGCGTCCGCATCCATGACAAAGCGCTCGTCGCCGCGGCCACGTTATCAAACCGCTATATTACCGACCGCTTTTTGCCGGATAAAGCGATTGATCTTGTCGATGAAGCCTGCGCGAACATCCGTGTGGAAATGGATTCCATGCCCACGGAGCTCGACGAAGTGACAAGGCGCGTCATGCAGCTGGAAATTGAAGAAGCCGCCCTGCAAAAAGAAACGGATGAAGCAAGCAAAGCCCGTCTTGGCATTTTGCAAAAAGAGCTTGCTGATTTGAAAGAAGAAGCGAACCGGATGCGCGCCAAATGGCAGGCTGAAAAAGCGGAATTGCAAAAAGTACAGGAAAAACGGGAATTGCTTGAAAAATACCGGCGCGACCTTGAAGAAGCGGAAAACCGGTATGATTTGAACAAAGCGGCTGAACTCCGGCATGGCAGGATTCCGGCCGTTGAAAAAGAATTAAAACAGCTCGAACAGCAAATGGCGGAAAAAGAAGGCAGCGGCCGGATTTTGCGCGAAGAAGTCACAGAAGAAGAAATTGCAGCGATTGTCGCGCGCTGGACGGGGATCCCCGTTGCAAAACTTGTGCAAAGCGAACGCGAAAAACTGTTAAAGCTGGAAAGCATTTTACATGAACGCGTCATCGGCCAGGATGAAGCTGTCCGCCTTGTCAGCGATGCGGTTTTAAGAGCCAGAGCCGGCATGAAAGACCCAAACCGCCCGATCGGATCCTTTATTTTTCTCGGCCCTACCGGCGTCGGGAAGACGGAACTTGCCAAAGCGCTGGCACAGCATTTATTTGACGATGAAAATCATATGATCCGGATCGACATGAGTGAATATATGGAAAAATTTGCGGTCTCGCGGCTGATCGGGGCGCCGCCGGGATATGTCGGCTATGAAGAAGGCGGCCAGCTCACAGAAGCGGTACGGCGGAAACCGTATTCCGTCATTTTACTGGATGAAATTGAAAAAGCCCACCCGGAAGTGTTCAATATTTTACTCCAGGTGCTCGATGACGGCCGTATCACCGATTCGCAGGGACGGACGGTTGATTTTAAAAATACGATCGTGATCATGACTTCGAATATCGGGTCGTCCTATTTGCTTGATATCAAAGGCGATGAAATCAGCGAAGAGACGAAAAATAAAGTAATGGCACAGTTGCGCGCGTCGTTCCGGCCCGAATTTTTAAACCGGATTGACGATATCATCTTATTCAAGCCGCTCACGCTGGAAAATATGATGGGTATCGTGGATAAAATGATGCACGAATTGGCTGCACGCCTCGCTGAACAATCGGTCGAGCTTCAGCTGTCCGATGAGGCGAAAAAATGGATTGCGGAATCGGCCTATGATCCGGTGTACGGGGCACGGCCGCTGAAACGGTTTATCCAGCATCAAATTGAAACGAGGCTTGCAAAAGAAATCATTGCAGGAAAGGTCAAGCCGCATCAAACCGTCACGCTTGATGTGAAAGACGGCGCGCTTCAAGTGACAACCGGATAATGATGAAAAAAAACCGGGAGACACTGCGAATCAGCGCCTCCCGGTTTCCGGTGAGGGGTGTTTTGATTTATTGTCCGGCACTTGTATTTTTCGGCAATGCTGCATGGACAATAAATGCAATGACAGAAAGGACAAGCGACATAACGGCCATCGTTTTCATGCTGTATTCTGAATTTGACATGGCACTGCCAACGTAGCCGAGCATTTGGCTCAGTAAAAACACCCAAAAAATCGTAACGATGTATTTCATTTTTTCACCCCGATTGAAAAAACTCTTTTTAAATCATCCTTTATCTTACCACAGCCGCAGCCATTGGAAAAGGGAAACCCGGTTACCGTGGGTGAATTTTTTCCCGAAGGATGGAACGGATTCCGGGAAAATGGGCACAGCGGCCTTTTGTCCGTTTCGGATCGTCCGGAAGTATCTTTACGGCGGGAAAAGCATATGCTTGAAGAAAGACGATTGGAGGGCCGGCCATGAATCAAGCACTTGTCATTGGTGCCGGGGCGTTTTTCGGATTTGAGCTGTGCAAGGCACTGCTTGATGCGGGGTATCCGGTTATAGCGGCTGATCAAGAAACGGATCCCGGTTTTTTGATGGAAGAAAGATGGATGGAAATCGGCAGGAATGCCAATTTGGAATACCAGCCTCTGAGCCGGTTGTCGCCGGAAAAATGCACATGCTGCATTCCGGTATACGATTATTATGTCCGGGATGCCTGTGAAGATTTACAGGATGCGTGCCGCTTTTTAGAGCCGATTAAAGCGCAAATCGAATGTGTGGCGCTCATTCTTCCAAACCATCTGGCTGGTGCGGAACAGACAGAATGGGTTCCCGGCATGCTAGGCGATTGTGCGCGCGTTACCTTTTTTGTCCCGGCACTGTTCGGCCCCGGCCAGCCCGGGAGCCTTGCTTTTTCCCAAATGATCAACGGGAATCCGGAACCGGACTTAAAATATGACGACCGCGATGCCCTTTTTGCAGCAGATGCCGCAGGGGCCATTGTCTCCGGGCTTGAAAAAAGGGAAACGGGGAAAGTCTTTTATTTAAAAAGCCCTGACGGAAACGGATGGGAGCCTATCGCCCGGTTTTTAACGCAGGATACAGGCAGCCGCCCGCTTCCTTCGTGCAGGCTTGATGCAAGAGACGAATGGGAACCGATGATCGTCCGGCCGTCCGTTTCCTGGCAGGCCGCAATTCAACAGCAAATCGCCTGCCAACGGAAGAACAGCTAAAGAAGGCTAATCTTCCTTTTCAAAATGGGAAAGCCACTTCTCAAAAACCGGCGTGATTTTCCGGAACAACGGCTTAAACTCCTCGAAAACGCCAACGACTTTGTCAGCTTGGTCCAGCAATGCTTCAATATCCACATTCCGGAAAAAAGCAAGGTCAAACAGGCCGCCGCTTATTTCTTCATCTGCTTCTTCCTGCCCGGGCCCGTGCGGCTCTTGCCGCTTTTGCGGGAAAAACATCCGGTCAAAAGGGTGGATTTTTTCATGTTCTTCCATTTTCTCACTTCCTTTCTTCCTTTTTTGCCAGGATGGGGGCGGTCCGGATCTATAATCAGCATATGACAGAAAAACGCATCGGCTTGCATCAATGGCCCGGATCGCTGCCGGAGGAAAACTGCACCATGTGATCCGCGCAGCCTGGCCCTTTTGGCAGCGCGTTTTTTCCTCCCGCCATTGTGGGCATGTACCGTATTTTCCGTATGTGTAAAATTTTACTCGAAGGGGCAAATGAGTGGAAAAAAATGGGAAGACACTCTATCATCTAAATGTACACCTTGAATGAACAT
>NZ_ALAS01000195.1 GCF_000290615.1 Heyndrickxia coagulans DSM 1 = ATCC 7050 | reverse complement strand
CCATTTGTAGATTGTCGTTTCAGACAGGCCATATTCGCTGCAGATCTGTTTTACTGGTGTTCCAGTTTGATAAAGCTCAACCACCATTTCTTTAAATTCAGCATGATAACTTTTACGTTTTTCGCTTGTGTTACCCATATCAGGACACATCCCTTCGTTAATATTATATTTCACTAAAGGGTGTCCATGAAACTATACTAGCATCA
>NZ_ALAS01000194.1 GCF_000290615.1 Heyndrickxia coagulans DSM 1 = ATCC 7050 | reverse complement strand
TACCTTGCTTTTTTAAGCTACCTGTAATGTTTCTATTTGAGGCAATCCTTGCAATAATTTTGCCCCATCAAAATCGCATTGCTTGTTGCCGATGGCAAACAGGACTCGCAATAACTTGCAACACAAGGCTATGAGTGACTGCTGTTTCTTCAACGGGTGTTTAGGGCGCTTTGTATAATATTGGTGCAGGGCTTTAAACGCCGGATTGTGCACAACCAGCGGGCGAATTGCCAGATACAAGGCTCTTCGAAGCCTCTTTCTTCCCCGTTTGGTGATGGTTGTTTGCCCTTTAAACTTCCCTGAACTATGTTCTTTCAATGAGAGCCCTGCTAAATTTACAAGCTGTTGGGGGTGGCTATACTTTGTAATGTCACCCACCTCAGCGAAAAATAAAGCGACTGTAGTCTTTCCCAGGCCTGGGATAGCCATCATTTGCCTGGCTCCCGGGAGACCTTCTACCAGGCTTTCCAGTTCTTGATCCAACTGTTGGATTTGTTGATTGTAAAGCTCATACTGCTCAAGCAGGCAGTCTATTTCCCGTTTGGCAAACTTCATGCCAGCTTGAATGCCAATACTCTTTCTGGCTGCTTCCACAAGCTTTGTTGCCTTTTTGTTCTGATGGCCCTGGATTGCCGTTGTAAAGTATTTCATCGATGCGGGTACCTTCAGCCGGCAAAAAGGAGACACCTTTCTTCTTCCAGCCGGCATAACATTGATGCTAACATTCGACACGAAATCGGAATATCCTATTTAAATTAAGATAGAAAAACAACAGGCGATAAAAAAACTCTCCGGCCAACGCGCCCGGCGCAGACCGGGAAGGGGAAAGCGGAGTGTGAAAAGGCTACCCGGCTATGTGATAAATGTATTCCAACAAACAAAGGATTCAGCTGTATCTTGTTTTACAAATTATAAAACGCTTTCATCACAAACAACAAAAGAAAGAGCAAGATGACAGCTCCGTAAAGGATCCCTCCGCTGAATCCAATTCTCATTGTTTTTCTCCCTAAAAGGGAATAGAAGCCGAAAACCTCACTTCTATTCCCACAATTATCATTCGGACGGCAGCCCAATGTTTCATCTTTTCGTGCAAAGAACTTCCGTCTCCATCCGGGTGATTATACAGTACCGCTCCTGTTTGTTTCCTCCACTCCCGGTGGTGTTTGCAGCCGTTTTTGCACCTGGTCGCTCAGCAGCTTATACAATGTTGCGGCAACCGGCACACCGAAAAGCATGCCAACGATCCCGCCAAGGCCGCCCCCGATGATGACCGCCGCCAGGACCCATAAACCCGGCAGCCCGATCGACGACCCTACTACCCGCGGATAAATGATGTTGCCTTCCACTTGCTGAAGCACAACAATGAACACCAAAAAGAACAGCGCCTTCATCGGATCCACCGTTAAAATCATAAATGCGCCGAATGCCGCACCCAAATACGCGCCGACAACCGGAATCAAGGCCGTTGCACTGATAAATGCCCCGACCATGGCAGCATATGGAAAATGTAAAAGAAACATGCCTGCCGTACATAAGCAGCCTAAAATCACGGCCTCTACACATTGCCCGACAATAAAGCTTGAAAAAGTCCGGTTTGCCACCTTGAGCACATAATACAATCTGTCCGCCGTCTGCTTTTTCAAAAAAGCACGGACCACTTTATCCGCCTGAATAGCCAGCTTCTCCTTTGCCGCCAAAATATAGATGGCAAAAATAATGGCAATGACCAGGTTCATTACGCCGCTTGTTAAGGCGCCGGCGATGGAAAACGTCGAATTCAAAATGCCGGTCACCACTTTGGAAAGAGATGCGGTCAATTTTTTTGTGACTGCATCCAGATCGACCTGCAGGCTGGAGATGAACTTTCCGAGACTGGAGTACTTGCCGCTGTTTGACTGGAAATAGTCCAAGCTTTTCGTGTAAACGCGCGGAATGGCATCAATCAACACTGTAAAAGCCTGGATCAATTGCGGCACAATGATCAAAACCAGAATGGAAACAATGCCGAAAATCACCACAAACGAAAAAAGAATGCTGACGCCCCTCCGCGTTGCGCGGATAAATTTGTTTTGCGCGTTCGGAAAATAAACGCGTTCCACTTTTTTCATTAAAATATTGAGCACATAGGCAATCGCAGCCCCGAGCACAAGTGGGAATGCAACATGCCAAACCGCCCCGAGCGCATCCAGAATCGTGCTGAAATATTTTACAAAAAGCACGGCCACAACCGCCAGCAGTATGTATTTGATCCATAAACTAAGTTTTATTCCTTTCATTTAATCCCTCCGTCTGATGCGTCCGTTTGTCTTATAATCCATTTAACTTGATTATACTTGAAAATAAAGGATTGCAGCAGACCAATTTTTATCATTTTTTCTGTGTTATACATGATGAGGCCTGATCAGATGGTTCCAGCACGTGAAATTCTCTTGGGTGGGAAAATGAAAAATGAATAAAACAGGGGATGGCATATGTTATTTACGAAAAATTACTTTAAAATTGGCGCTTTTCTATTGCTGATTGTATTACTGCTTTCAGGCTGCTCAGGAAGACGGGCAGGAGAAGCCAAAAGTCCGGGCCAGGCCAAGTGCTGCCAAAGGAGAGCAGGTTAAGTGACCAGGTTTCCCCAAACAGTGAACTGCCGGTAAATTTTGTTTGTATCCCGGGGCCTCCGGCTGCGTCAAAACTACCCTTCTGAACGTGATTGCCGGTTTTCAGGCGCCGGATTCAGGGAAAGTGATTATTGTTGGAAACAGGCATGCTAAAACGAGCCCGGATGTTGGCGCCGTTTCAGCAACCAAATTTATCCCTGGCTGTCAAATGAAAACAAACAGGCGATTTTTTCCATCCGGCAATTGCGAATGGAAAAACCGATGCTGAATGTGCGTGCCTTCCAGCATAAAATGTTCGCCATTGGCACGCTGATGATTATGATCGTCTTCAGTATTATCATGTCATCCATGCTTTTGCTGCCGATGTACTGGCAGAGCGGAAAACTGGTAGCTGTCGCGCTTACCGGCATCCTTCTTTTGCCAGGGGGAATTGTAAACGGGATTGTGTCGGCTGTCTCGGGCAAGCTTTATGATCTATACGGCGCAAAATGGCTTGTCAGAATCGGGTTTCTGATCTGCATCGCAGCTGGTGCAATGTTTATCTGTGTCCAAACAACATCTTCTTTTCTTTTTGTGATTGCAGCGAATCTTTTGCTCATGGTCGGCGCGCCGCTTGTTATGTCCCCGGCGCAAACGAACGGGCTGAACGCATTGCCGAAAGAGATGTCCCCTGACGGCAGCGCGATTATGAATACCGCCCAGCAAGTGAGCGGCGCGATTGCCACTGCCTTGTCTGCCACATTGCTGGCTGCAGGCGAACACGCTTATACAGGGGCAGGCGGGCAAAGTGCCGTAGCGGCCTTAACAAACGGCGTCCAGTACGGTTTTATGTTCACGCTCATCCTGGCAGTCACTGGATTTGCCCTTTCCTTTACCGTCCAAACCGTTGGTGTATTGGAAAAGCCGCAGGACCAGCAAAGGAAAATGCAGTTGAAAAAAGAAACGGACTCCCCCTGTTGAGGAGCAGAAAACCCGTTTTAGCCTGATAAGCTAAGACGGGTTTATTAAGGTTTGCTGATTAAATCCGATTTGCCGGCAAGCTCTGCCTCAATATTACCAAATCATGGATCTGCGAAAGAGCCTGTTTTCGAGTAAAACGTGAAGTTCGCCCAGAGCTGCCAGATCCCCTGCCAGGCACCGGCTGATTCAGCAAGCCCTATTGATTTGCTGCTGTTTTTCCGCTTTCACCCGCATTATTATGAATCAGAAAAGAAGTTAAAAAGGCCAAAATGCTGCCGCAAAAGCCGAATAGAAACAAATGGTGAATGCCCTGCATATAAGTAGACCCGCTTGTCAGAAAGGCACCCATTACGGTCACGCCGATCGCCGTTCCCATGTTCCGGCAAAACATGAAAAAGGAAGTAGCTATCCCTTTTTCGTAGGCGCTCACCATTTGCTGGGAACCGATAATCCCGACCGTCGAAAGCAGCCCGAATGCAGCGCCATGGACAATCATGACGAGAAAGACGTACCAGAACCCATGACCCGGATTTAGAAAGATCCAGCATACACCCGAAACAAGCAAAAGCCCGTTCCCGATTAAAAGCAGCCGCCGGTAGCCATACCGCAATATCCATTTTCCGGCAGGGACTGCAGCGGCCATCCAGCCGATCGACGACCCAAGCAGCGCAACCCCGCTCATGAGCAGTGACAGCCCTGTTACTTTCTGCAAAAACAGCGGTACATAGCTAGAAGCACCAAACAACGCCACTGTCCCGATAAAGGAGTTGACATTCATCCGGGCAAATGTCTTATTTTTAAACATCGAAAGCGGCACAATCGGGGAATCCTGCCTTTTTTCATAAAAATAAAAAAGGAGAAGAAAAAGGATTCCGGCTGCCGCAAACAACCAGTAGTTGCGGTGTACGACCGTGACCAAAAGCAAGAGTGTGATCGCAACCGCAAATAATGCAGCTCCTATGTAATCGACACGCGCTTTTTTCGGCGCGTAATGCTCGTTATACGGCAAAAGCGTTAAAAACGAAATGAGGCAGACTGGCAGGTTGACAAAGAAAATCCACCTCCACGTTAAATACGTTACAAAAAACGAGCCTAAAAGCGGCGCCAGGACAGCGGATAATCCCCACATGCCAGTAAACAATGCCTGGATTTTTCCGCGGTTTTCAACAGAAAACAGGTCTCCTGCGATAATGGCCGGAAACGGGACCATAAAACCTGCCCCAATGCCCTGAATAGCCCGAAAGACAATCAGTTCAATCATCCCGGATGACATGCCGCATAAAAGCGACCCGGCGAAAAAAAGCACGATCCCGGACCCGAACACTTTTTTCCTCCCGAACAAGTCGGACAACCGGCCCGCAATCGGGGATAAAATGGTGCTCGTGATCATATAGGAAGCAAATGCCCATGCGTACAAGTCAAAGTGGCCGAGTTCTTTTGCAATGACAGGCATTGTGGTGTTCATAATCGTTGCGTCAATCGATGACACAAGCATTGCCAGGACAATACTGACCATGACAAACGTTCTGCTCTTCATAAAATCCCTCCATTCCCTTTTAACATTCCGGTTTCCGTCACGATTTGCCGGACCGGAATATCATAAGATTCGCTGGGGACATGCTCCTTCAATTGGTACGAGTGGACCAAAGACACGGTCTGATTGGGAAAACCGGCAAGAAACCGGTCATAATAACCGCCGCCAAAACCGATGCGAAAACCTTTTTTGTCAAAAACAAGGCCAGGAACGATGAGCAGGTCTATCGCCTGCTTCTCGATTTTTGCTGTTTCTTCCGGTTTCGGCTCGAGCAGGTTAAAAAAGCTTTTTTCCAATTGCGCGAAATCATCCAGCCTGTAAAAAACGAGCTCTTTTTCTTTTGGCACGCATTTTGGAACACAAATCGTTTTCCCCTGCGCCCACCCGGTTTCAATGATCCGCTTCGTATCCCATTCGAAATGTTGGGAGACCGTCACGCCAACCGTTCCGGCATTTTTCCACAAACCGGAGGAAAATAAAATTTGTTGCAGTTTTTCTTCTATGGCCTGCTTTTCGCTAAAATCCAGCCGCTTTAACCAGCCGATCATTTCTCTTCGTATTTCCGCCTTGTCCATTTTCTTCACCCCGGAACACCCATCAAAATTTGCGCTTTTCCATCTTACCATGTTTGGGCTGAAGTGGAAACGAAAATGCCCCCCGGGTGTATGAGACCAGAGGGGATTTTCTGATTCGCTCCCTTGGGAATGGCAAGTACTTTTTTCACTTTTTAGAATTCCCCGGTTATCCACGCCAAAGTGATTCGAGATTATTGTTGAATTCCACTTTCAACGGGTGCAAGAGGCAGCTTTTCCGGGATACCGGAGCTCCTGAACCCCGCTGGCAATGACAGTTGCTTAGCATCCTTTGCTGCAACAGAAAAAGCCCCCAAGCTGCATACGGCATGGGGGCTTTTTCTTATCTTTTTCCTGCATTTAGTTGTGCCATTTCTCCGAGATAGCGCCCGCTTTCCTTTATCATCCGTTCCTGCGTTTTTTGGTTTACGGCAATCAGGCCGAATTTCATAGAATAGCCGGATTGCCATTGTGATCAAATGTTGACTAGTTGCAGCAAACTGATGCCTGACTTCTCCCCTTTTTTCACCACCCGGACTGCAGGGAAACATTAATGGCCCCGTTCTATTTCCCGCTGGATTTTTTGATTTCTTCAAGCGGATAATCGAGCATATCTGCGATCGTTTCGGGTGCGGTGCCTTTGCTCAGCATTTTTTTGATTGCTATTTGTACCCCTTCTTCGATTCCTTTTTGCCTGCCTTCTTCAATCCCTTTTTGTATCCCTTCTTTGAGCCCTTCCTCTCTTTCCCCGCGGATATTCGCCAGCTGGTCGCGCAAAAATTTCAGCCGGGCTTCGTACAATACTTTGTTTTCCCGAATGGTACTTAAATTTTCCCACTCTTTGATTGCGTCAAGCACTTCCTGCTCGTTCATCGCCCATTTCTCCGGTTCGGGGAAACCTCTTTCGGTGCCGGCAGGTTTTTTCGATTTGACCCTGCCCTTAGAACGGCCCGCTCGTCATTCTGCCGCCCGCATTTTCGTAGTATTCGCGGCGGTTCCGTTCAATGTATTTGCTGAACCGCTTTCCTGCTATTCCCGGATAGCCCCCTTTCACTCTATCTAGGAACGCATCAGGGGCTAACATCCATTTATCCCAGCCTGTGCCTGGCATTCCAATCCAATGACGGGGGAACCAAAAGGATTCCCAAAATGCGGAAATCCTAATTTTCCTTCACCGGAAGCTGGCATGAAATATGGCGGAAATTCTTATTCCCCCTTGTTCTTCTTCTCCTTTTCATGCACAATCATGCGCCAGTTTAAATCGCCGCGCATTAAGCCTTGGACGAGCAGTTCAGCTGTACCCATGTTGGTGGCAAGCGGAATCGAATAGACATCGCAAAGACGGAGTAAAGCGGTAATGTCCGGTTCGTGCGGCTGGGCCGTGAGCGGATCACGGAAAAAGAAAACGAGATCCATTTCATTTTTGGCAATCATTGCGCCGATTTCCTGGTCGCCGCCGAGCGGGCCGGAATTGAAGCGGGTAATTTTCAAATTGGTTTTTTCCATAATCCTCTTGCCGGTTGTGCCGGTCGAGTACAATTCATGGCCGTCGAATACCGGCTCATAGGCAACCGCAAAGTTTACAATTTCCTCTTTCTTTTTATCATGGGCAATAAAAGCAATTTTCAACTGGAAAACTCCCTTCTCCAAAAAATAACGTTACTACTATAATACGATAATATTATAAAAAGCGGATGGGTAAATGTCATTGCGAGCAAATGGGTCGCATGGTTGTGCATAACAATCCGGTTTTCCGGATCAACCTCAAGCCTTGCGATATGGCTCATAAAATGGGACGGAAGCTCGCTTGTCGGCATTGCGGATACCCCCTATTTCAACCGGCTGTTCAAACGGAAAACGGAGATGACGCCGCTTGCTTACAGGCGGAACGGGTGACGGATCCCTGCTGTTTGCGTTGTCGTAATACTGGTTGGATTGCACAATGTCAGCGGACGGGGATTCATTTTAATTGCGCTATCGACAAGTGTTCCTTTTTGCAGTTTGAATGGCACAACGCTGGTGGGATGGGATTTCCCTTGCTGTTTGCGCTGTATAACGGATGGTGCCTAAACGCAGAGCCCCCTCCCGCCCTTACATTCATGCAGGCCGGACGTGGAACATTCTAATGGCATTCAAGTGAAACAGGGAGAAGTTTGTGGCCCGCTCCATTTTTCCATCGCAATGGCCGGGCCTGAGGAACGGCAAGAAAATGCTATTAGACGCCCATGCCGCAATGAATGCGGCACCAGCAGAAGAGTGAAAGTCAGCCGGCGCATATTTTCAGGATAGAAAATGCTATTCTTCCACTTCTTTAATCACCATGTTTGGCAGTTCCCTGATCGCATCACGGATTCGTTTTGCTCGGATTTTCCCCTGGCCGGCAAAGCGGAGCAGGTTGTAAGCATATATGCCAAAATGCAGGGCAAGCGCATTCGTTTTTTTATTCCGGGAAGGCGGCTGTTTAAAACCAAGATCAAACATAAATTCCCGTCTCAGTGATTTACAGGCTTTCAGGTGTTCGCCGTAAAGCCTTGGCACAGCTTCCGGCGGGGTATCGAGCGTTGTCATGTACACATCTGCTTCATACTCTGGAATCAGAAGGATTTGCCCGTTTTTATCAATAGTTGTTTCAATGAGTTTAAAAACATAGTAGGCTGGTTTTTTTGCCCCGGCTGCCGTAATGGGTTCCGCAACAGACCCAAAGTAAACGTTTTTTCCTTCCCGTTCGGTTGAGCATGTGCCGTATTTCCGTGCAGTTTCCATCCAGGTGCCGGCATCTGTCTGCAGTTTGATCACAAAATCAATGTTACGGTCCAACAATTTTTCCATCATTTCGGATCCTTCTTTTGCCTCGAGCCGCCAAAGGAAAGGCCCTTCCGCCAATTGTTCAGCAGCACGGACCGTCACGCTCGTTTCTTGTCCAAAGGAAAGGCAGTACCCTTCCTTTCCAATAAAAACAAACGGCGTTGAAACATCTACCGGGATAAAACTTTTGCCTTGTATGGTCACCGGGTTGATAGGTGCACCAGCCTTGCGAAGCAGGTGAAGAGATTCATCAAGGATGATCTGTTTCCATTCTTCTGATAAAGCTGCTTCATCCAGGCGGTGCTCAAGGACAGCCGGCGAGGGAACTCTTTCCAATTTTAAAAAGGTACGGAAATCACAATCACTCCGCAACGGTTCAATTTCAGCAAACTTATTTTTCCCAAGGCAAAGCAGCCCGATATAAGACTTCGCGATGTCCCCGTTTGAATAGCCGGGATTCCTTTTAATCGTTTCTGACTTGGCACTGTTCAGCCTTGATGCGAGATGCGTCTGGCTGATAAGAAATTCTACGATGCCCATTCCGAATTGATCGCTTATTCTTTCACTTGTTTGCTCAATCCGTAAATTTTTCATCTGCTCACCTACGAAAATTGATATTTATATTATACAAAAAGTTGCTTATAATGGGTATGAAGTCTGAATTTTAGAAAGGATGTGAACGATGCTTTTCAAGGAAAGGAAAACTTCACTTGAGTATGCTCTTTTAAAGTCGCTGAGCAGCCGGATGAAACTCCATGAAAAAGACCTTCAGTATCTACGGAATTTGGAAAAAGGTGACGAAGGCGAGCGGTATTTTGACTCTTTAACAGGAGCGCTTACATGTGATTGTTTTGTACTGAATGATTTGCGCCTTTCCTGCAACAATGCTACGTTCCAGATTGATGCCCTCATGATTACCGGCGAAACCATTTACCTGTTTGAAGTGAAAAATTATAAAGGGGATTTTTATTACGAGCGGGACAGGATTTTTACAAAAAATAATAAGTCTGAAATCAACAACCCACTGCTTCAGGTCAAACGTTGCGAATCGCTTTTCCGGCAGCTGATTCTCTCGCTCGGTTTCAATATGCCGGTCTCGGCTTCCGTTGTTTTTGTAAACCCCGAATTTACCCTGTACCAGGCACCCCTAAGTGCGCCATTTATTTTTCCGAATCAGTTAAAACGGTATATGAAAGATTTGAATGCAATTTCTGCAAAGCTGAGCGGAAAGCATAGAAGGCTGGCAGAAAAGCTATCTTCGCTGCATATAGAAGAATCGCCTTTTCTTCATTTGCCGAAATATAGGTATGATCAATTGCGGAAAGGCATTTTTTGCGCCACTTGTGGTTCTTTTTCCTGTGCGGTAAAAGGACGCTCAGTTATTTGTGAGGATTGTGGACAGGCTGAATCTGTTGAGGCCGCGGTCCTCCGCAGTGTCAGAGAATTTCGGATGCTGTTTCCAGAGCGGAAGATTACAACAAATGATATTTTTGACTGGTGCAGGATTGTGGACTCGAAAAAAAGGGTGAGCAGGATACTGGCAAAAAATTTTAATAAGTTCAGAGGTGGAAGGTGGTCTTACTATGAGTAATTGATGATCACAAACTTATGAATTACAAATTCTACCGGGGGGAAAAGCATTTGGTATTTTAACACTTCAAAAAGACCAAATATGCTCTGTTCCCCCGTTATTTTTGTCCTTTTGAACACTCCAAAAGGACACTTTGTTCCGGTCAATGGCTCCTTTTGTCCTTTTGAATGCTCCAAAAGGACGATTGCTCCGGTCTACGGGCTCCTTTTGTCTTTTTGAATGCTCTAAAAGGACAATTTGCTCCGGTCCACGAGTTCTTTTGTCCTTTTGAATACTCCAAAAAGACATTTTGCTCCGGTTCATGGCTCCTTTTGTCCTTTTGAATGCTCCAAAAGAACAATTTGCTCCGGTTCACGAGTTCTTTTGTCCTTTTGAATACTCCAAAAGGACATTTTGCTCCGGTTTACGGCTCCTTTTGTCCTTTTGAATGCTCCAAAAGGACAATTGCTCCAGTCCCGTGACTCCATTTGTCCTTTTAAATGCCTCTCTGAAACAACAGTAAGCTTACTTTTGCCATATTTTAATAGCAAACCAAAGTATCTTGTTCAGCCCTTTTTGGATTTCCCCCATTTTTCCGGTGCCCGTCGCCATTCCTCGAGTGTCGCCAAGTCTTCTTCCCGGATCAGCCCTTTTTCCACGCCAACTTTAAGCAGCGTGGAGTAATTCGATAAAGCGTAAGCGATGATGCCTTCTTTCGCAAAATTTGCAGCCCCGGCCGGAAGTTCATACGTAAAAATCGAGACAACGCCGAGCACTTCGCAGCCGGCTTCCCGCAATGCGCGGACAACGGTGAGCACGCTGCCGCCGGTTGAAATTAAATCTTCGACAACGACAACTTTTTGCCCGGCTGCAATCCGCCCTTCGATCTGGTTGCCCTTGCCGTGTGTTTTTGCACTTGAACGGACGTATACCATTGGCAGGTTCATCAGGTCGCTGACAAAAGCGGCGTGGGCAATCCCGGCAGTTGCCGTGCCTGCCACCACTTCCGTTTCCGGGAAGTGTGCTTCGATCAGCTTTTTCAGCCCGATGGCGATTTCTTTCCGCAGGTTCGGGATTGATAAGGTAATGCGATTATCGCAGTAAATCGGCGATTTGATTCCGGATGACCATGTAAAAGGTTCACCGGGTTTTAGAAAAACAGCTTCAATGTCAAGCAATTGTCCGGCAATGTATTTTTCCATTATTCGTTCCCCCATTGTTGTTTCACTTTTACATAAGCTTCGTACGGGTCGGGCGCTTTCGTAATCGAACGCCCGACGACAATTGCGGTCGAACCGAGTTCCCTCGCTTTCGCCGGTGTAACGACGCGTTTCTGGTCGGAAGCATCATCCCCGGCCAGCCGGATGCCCGGCACCACTTTCAAAAACGCCCCGCCGAGCCGCGCCGTAATATCAGGGACTTCAAAAGCGGAGCAGACAACGCCGTCAAGCCCCGCATCATAAGCAAGCACAGCGTAATCCAGCACTGATTCGCGCAGCGGTTTTAAAATGCCTTGTTCTTTTTGCATTTGCGTTTCCGAAGTACTTGTCAGCTGTGTTACCGCGACAATCGCCGGGCGCTTTTTCCATGCAGGGGTGCCGGCTTCCAAACCATCCAAAGCGGCTTTCATCATGTCCGAACCGCCGGCGGCATGGACGTTCACCATATCCGCTCCAAGCCGGGCTAGCCCTTTCATTGCCCGCCTCACTGTATTCGGAATGTCATGCAGCTTTAAATCAAGAAAAATGTCATGCCCCATTTCCTTCAGGGCAGCAATCAAACAAGGGCCGGCCTGGTAAAACAATTCCATTCCTACCTTGACATAGAGCGGCTCGCTGCCAAACTGCTGTAAAAAAACGAGCGCTTCTTCTTCCGACGAGAAATCAAGGGCGATGATCGGTTTATGCATGCTGCTTGTGGCTCCTTCCAATCAGGTCTTGAATGCTTCCGGCGCCGAGCTGTTCCATCACCGCCGGCAGTTCGCGGATGATGCGCGGGCAGGCAAGCGGGTCAATAAAATTCGCGGTGCCGATTGCGACTGCACTAGCGCCGGCGTATAAAAATTCCACTGCATCTTCCGCCGTCATGATGCCGCCCATGCCGATAATCGGGATATCCACTTCCCGGCTCACCTCGTAAACCATCCGGACGGCAACCGGTTTGACGGCCGGCCCGGAAAGCCCCCCTGTTTCATTGGCGAGAACCGGGCGCGCCGTTTTCAAATCGATTTTCATGCCGAGGAGTGTGTTGATCATCGTGAGCCCGTCGGCACCGCCGGATGCTGCTGCCTTGGCAATCGCCACAATATCAGTGACATTCGGGGAAAGTTTCACATACACCGGCACTTCCGAGACAGCTTTTACTTGCCGTGTCAGTTCAAACGCCATCTCCGGATCGGTGCCGAACGCGATGCCGCCGGATTTCACGTTCGGACAGGAAATGTTGAGTTCAAGCGCGTGCACATTCGGCGCTTTTGAAAGATGGTCTGAAACGTAGACATAATCTTCAAAAGTGGAGCCGGCAACATTTGCAATGACCGGGACATCATATGCCTGTAAAAACGGGAGCTCTTCCGCAAGCACACTTGCCAGCCCCGGATTTTGCAGGCCGATTGCATTCAGCATGCCGGATTCTGTTTCCGCAATCCGCGGGACCGGGTTGCCGAAGCGCGGTTCCCTTGTTGTCGCTTTAATCATGATTGCGCCCAGTTCGCTCAAATCATACCAACGGCTGTACTCACGCCCGAAACCGAAGCAGCCCGATGCCGGCATGACCGGATTTTTCAAGGACAAGCCCGGCAGTTCGACGCGCAAATCCGGGAGAACACGGCGCTTTATGCCCCGTCTTTCGGGATGGTGTTCAGGTAATTCGGTCATATTATGATCTCCCCCATTTCAAATACAGGTCCGTCGCTGCATACTTTTTTCGAAGCGGTGCCGGCCGGGTCATTTTTCGGGCGGCAAACGCACCCGTAGCAAGCACCGGTTCCGCATGCCATCCGTTCTTCAAGCGAGAAAAAGCCGTGCCGCGCCGGGTATGCCGCTTCCAATGCGCGCAGCATCGCAGCCGGGCCGCATGCGTACAAACAGTCAAACGCCCAATTCTCCGCTGCCAGTACATCCGTTACAAACCCTTTCGTCCCCCATGAACCATCCACTGTTGCGACAGATGTCGGGGCAAGCGCTGAAAACTTCTCCACGTAAAAAGCGTGGGCTGCCGATTCAAATCCGAGCACGTGGCGGACTTCAACGCCGCCTGCTTTAAGTTGCCGGGACAGCTCGTACAGCGGCGGGGCCCCGATGCCGCCGCCGACAAGGAGCGCTTTTTGCCCGGGGCGAAGCGCGTCCACCGGGAACCCGTTGCCAAGGGGGCCGAGCACATCGAGCCGTGCGCCGGGTGTGATTTCGGCCATCAGGCGCGTTCCTTTTCCCTGTACCCGGTACAACAAGGTGAGCGCGCCGTTTTTGCGGTCCACCGCCGCGATGCTGATCGGGCGGCGCAGGAGCGGGTCAAACCCGCTTCCCGCTTTGACATGAACAAACTGGCCGGGGCGGGCGATTTGCCGGACCAAACTGCCGGCAAGCACCATTTCCCAAATATCCTGTGCAATCAGCCGGTTGCTTTTCACGGTCATATATTCCTGGATCATGCGTGCACCGCCTGCTTTGCCCCCTGCACCATCGGCATAATCGAAAAACTCATCGATTCCAAAATGGACAAGATGGCCGCTGCCGTATCAAGCGAAGTCAGGCACGGGATGCCGCATTCGACCGCTTCCCTGCGGATCCGGAACCCGTCACGTTCGTATTGCCGGCCTTTTGTGATCGTGTTCAGGACAAATTGCACATCGCCCCTCCGGATCGAGTCGAGCACGGTCTCCCCGTCGCCGCCGATTTTTGCTACTTCTTCGACAGCCAGGCCGTTTTCCCTTAAAAATTTTGCCGTCCCCGCCGTTGCTTTTAAAGTAAAACCGACCTCGACAAAGCGCTTTGCAAGCGGCAGGGCTTCCGGTTTGTCTTTATCGGCAACCGTAAACAGGATGCTGCCATCCGGCGAAAGCTTCATGCCTGCTGCAACGAGTCCTTTGTACAGCGCTTTTTCAAATGTACGGTCGCAACCCATCACTTCTCCCGTCGATTTCATTTCCGGGCCGAGTGTCGGTTCCACCCGCTTCAATTTTGCAAAAGAGAAAACCGGCACTTTCACGAACACTTCCGCTTTTTCCGGCCCAAGGCCAGTGCCATAGCCGAGGTTTTCAAGCGATTCGCCCAAAATCACTTTCATCGCAAGTTTTGCCATCGGGACATCGGTAATTTTGCTTAAAAACGGAACCGTCCGGCTTGAGCGCGGGTTCACTTCGATAACAAAGAGTTCATTGTGCGAGACGATAAACTGGATGTTCATCAACCCTTTGATTTCAAGCTCTGAAGCAAGCTTGCGGCACGTCTCCGCCATTTCCGCTTTTAATGCATCGGAAAGCCGCTGCGGCGGATAGACTGCGATCGAGTCGCCGGAGTGTACGCCGGCCCGTTCAATATGCTCGACGATGCCCGGGATTAAAATGTCCTGGCCGTCCGCGATCACATCGACTTCAAACTCCTGCCCTGTCACATAACGGTCAATCAAAACGGGCTGGTTCGGGCTGACTTTCACCGCATGTTTCATATACTGGCGCAAGTCTTCTTCATGGTAGACGATTTCCATCGCCCGTCCGCCGAGCACAAACGACGGGCGCACGAGCACCGGATAGCCGATTTCAGCCGCAATTCGGACGGCTTCTTCCGCCGAAGTGCCGGTTTTTCCGAGCGGGCGTTTGATGCCAAGCCGGTTTAACAAATGGTCGAACTTGTCGCGGTCTTCGGCACGCTCAAGATTTTCAAGCGAAGTGCCAAGAATGCGCACGCCGCGTGTTGCGAGCTGTTCCGCGAGATTGATCGCCGTCTGGCCGCCGAACTGGACAACAACCCCTTCCGGCTGTTCCAAATCGATGATATGCATGACATCTTCAATCGTCAGCGGTTCAAAATAGAGCTTGTCCGAGATGCTGAAGTCGGTAGAGACGGTTTCCGGGTTGTTGTTAATGATGATCGCTTCGTACCCGGCTTCTTGGATTGCCCAAACCGCATGGACAGTTGCATAGTCAAACTCGATTCCCTGGCCGATCCGGATCGGGCCGGAGCCGAGGACAATGATGCTTTTTCTGTTTGTCACAACCGATTCGTTTTCTTCTTCATATGTGCCGTAAAAATACGGCGTTTCTGATGCGAATTCGCCGGCACATGTATCGACCATTTTATAGACCGGCAAAATGCCGTTTTCTTTGCGCCATGCGTACACGTTTTCTTCTGCCGCTTTCCACAGCCTGGCAATCATCTTATCGGCAAAGCCCATTTCTTTTGCTTTCCGGGCCGCCTCTTTGTCCCATCGCGCCTCCCGCAGCGTGTTTTCAAAGCGGATGATGTTTTCCAGCTTATGAAGGAAAAACAAGTCGATTTTGCTCCAGTCATGCAGCTGCCCGACCGTGACACCCTTTCTTAGCGCTTCTGCGATGTAAAAAAGGCGTTCGTCGCCGGCATTTTTGATCCGTTTTTCCATCACGTCCATACCGGATGCTTCCCCGAGTTCCAAATGATGGACGCCGATTTCAAGCGACCGTACCGCTTTTAACAACGATTCTTCAAAAGTGCGGCCGATCGCCATCACTTCGCCCGTTGCTTTCATTTGCGTGCCGAGCCTGCGGTATGCCTGTTCAAACTTATCGAACGGGAAACGCGGAATTTTTGTGACGACATAATCAAGCGCCGGTTCAAAATTGGCGTAAGAAGTGCCGGTGACCGGGTTTTTCATCTCGGCCAGCGTGAGCCCGACTGCAATTTTTGCTGACAGTTTCGCAATCGGGTATCCGGTTGCTTTCGAAGCGAGCGCGGATGAACGGCTGACGCGCGGATTGACTTCGATTACATAATATTGAAAACTGTCCGGGTCAAGCGCGAGCTGCACATTGCAGCCGCCTTCGATGCCGAGGGCGCGGATGATTTTCAATGATACATTGCGCAGCATCTGATACTCTTTGTCGCTTAACGTCTGGCTCGGGGCGACGACAATCGAATCGCCGGTGTGGACGCCGACCGGGTCAATGTTTTCCATGTTGCAGACGACGATGGCATGGTCTTCGCTGTCGCGCATCACTTCGTATTCGATTTCTTTAAAACCGGCAATGCTTTTTTCAAGCAGGCACTGGTGGACGGGGCTCTGGCGCAATCCGCCTGACACGGTTTCGATCAGCTCTTCTTCGTTACAGCAGATGCCGCCGCCCGTTCCGCCCAGCGTGTAAGCTGGCCGGACGATGACCGGGTAGCCCGTTTTTTCGATAAACCGGTAAGCTTCTTCAAGTGTATGGATGATCATGCTGTCCGGTACCGGTTCGCCAAGTTTTCCCATCAGTTCGCGGAACGCTTCCCGGTCTTCCGCCTGCTCAATGGCGCCAAGCCTTGTTCCGAGCACTTCGACGCCGTACTCGTCAAGGATGCCGGATTTCGCCAGTTCCATTGCAATGTTGAGACCGGTTTGGCCGCCAAGCGTCGGCAGGAGGGCATCCGGGCGTTCTTTGCGGATGATGCGGGCGACAAATGCCGGCGTGAGCGGTTCGATATAGATTTTATCCGCCATTTCCGTATCGGTCATAATCGTTGCCGGATTGGAATTGACCAAAACGACATGATACCCTTCTTCTTTTAAAGCAAGGCAGGCCTGCGTGCCAGCGTAATCAAATTCAGCAGCCTGGCCGATCACGATCGGGCCGGATCCGATCACAAGAATTTTTTCGATATCAGTGCGTTTTGGCATAGGTTTGTTCCTCCTTTTGTTTTTCAACCATGGTTAAAAATTTGTCGAATAACGGGTTCGAATCGTGCGGGCCCGGCGATGCTTCCGGATGGTACTGGACAGTAAAAGCAGGGTATTTGCGATGTGCCAGCCCTTCAATCGTGCCGTCGTTCAACGCCCGTTCCGTTACGATAAGGCCTGTTCCGGCAAGCGACTTTTCATCGACTGCATAGCCGTGGTTTTGCGAGGTGATAACCGTTTTCCCCGTTTGGATGTCCTGGACAGGATGGTTCGCGCCGCGGTGGCCGAATTTTAGTTTGAATGTATCGGCGCCGCACGCCAACGCAAACAGCTGGTGCCCGAGGCAGATCCCGAAAAGCGGCACTTTCCCGAGCAATCCTTTTACCATGTCAACCGCGCAGGCGACATCTTTCGGGTTGCCGGGGCCGTTTGACAACATCACCCCGTCCGGCCGGAGCTGTAAAATGTCCGCCGCTGTTGTATCGTACGGCAGCACGGTAACGCGGCAGTTCCGTTTTGAAAGTTCGGTTAAAATGCTTTTTTTCGCGCCGAAATCGACAAGGGCAATATGTTTGCCGGGCCCTTCCATTTCGTAACGCTTCTTTGTGGATACTCTTGCAACGGCATCATGAACGGCACGTTTGGCTTGAAGGTGTTTGACAACAGCTGCCGGGTCTTCGTTTTCGGCACACAGGGCGGCCCTGAGCGTACCGAAAGCGCGGATTTGTCTTGTCAGTTTGCGGGTATCAATGCCGGATATGCCGGGAATATCTTTTTCTTTTAAAAAGGGATCGAGCGTTAAAGTGCTCCGCCAGTTTGACGGGTACGAAGCCGCTTCTTTCACCACAACCCCTTTCACATACGGCTTAGCTGCTTCAAAATCGTTCCAATTGATGCCGTAGTTCCCGATGAGCGGGTAGGTGAAAGTGACGATCTGGCCGTAAAAAGACGGGTCTGTTAATGTCTCCTGGTAGCCGGTCATCCCGGTTGTAAAAACGATTTCCCCATAAGCCTCTTTTGCACTGCCAAAACCTTCCCCTCTAAAAACGGTGCCGTCTTCCAAGATCAGTTGCCTTTTCATTTCAATGCCAGCTCCTTTTCCCATACCAGTTTTCCGCTCCCCCATGTGGCTTGCGGGAAGCCTTTGCACACGCGCCCCTGAAACGGGGTATTTTTTCCTTTCGATAAAAAACGGTCCGGGTCAATTGTTTTTTCTGCCGCCAGGTCCACTGCCGTGATATCGGCGGGCGCCCCGGTTTTCATCGTCCCGTATGGAAGCCCGAACGCACCAGCCGGCTTTTTTGTCATCCAGTCAACAAGCTGTTTTAGCGTAAATATGCCGGTTTCAACAAAATGTGTATATAAAAGCGGAAAAGCTGTTTCAAATCCGGTGATGCCAAATGGCGCCCGTTCAATGCCTTTTTCTTTTTCCTCTGCGGTATGCGGGGCGTGGTCAGTGGCGATAAAATCAATCGTGCCGTCCAAAAGGCCTTCAATAAGGGCATCGCGGTCTCTTTTCGACCGGAGCGGCGGGTTCATTTTCCAGTTGGCATCAGGGCCCGGGATGTCGTCTTCAGAAAGGAGCAAATGGTGCGGTGTCACTTCCGCTGTCACCGGAATGCCGGCCCGTTTTGCGTCACGGACAACCCGGACGGATTCTTTCGTGCTGATATGGCAGACATGGTAATGGCAGCCTGTATGTTCTGCAAGCAGCACGTCGCGGGCGATCTGCACCGACTCGCATACGGAAGGGATCCCTTTTAACCCGTGCGCCGCCGCAAAAGATCCGGCATGCACGCACCCGCCCCGGATAAGCGAATTGTCTTCACAATGGGCAACGACCGCCATGCCGAGTGCTTTTGCCCGCTCCATCGCAGCCAGCATCTGCCCCGCTTCCTGCACGCCGACGCCGTCATCCGTGAACGCGAAGGCGCCTGCTGCTTTTAAGCCGGCAAAATCCACGAGTTCGCCGCCTTTTTCATCAAGGGTAATTGCAGCATAAGGAAGCACGCGCACAACCGCATCCCGGCTGATTTTTTCCTGCAGGGATAAAAGGCGCGCCGGCCGGTCGGTAACCGGTTTGGTGTTTGGCATCGCAGCTATCGTTGTAAACCCGCCTTTTGCCGCGGCCATTGTCCCGGTGCGGATCGTTTCTTTCTGTTCAAACCCCGGTTCCCGCAAATGCACATGCAAGTCGACAAACCCGGGGAGAACCGTGAGCCCGGTTGCATCATATACCTGCTCGCCCGCTTCTTTCAGTTCCGGGCCGGTTTCCGCGATTTTTCCATCTTTGATCCGGATATCCCGCTTTGCCGGTTTTCCCTTTTCATCTAAAACCATTCCGCCTTTAATCAACCAGTCCACTTGGCAAACCACCTTTTCTTTTTTGTTAAAATCCCGCTCCATAGCAACCTTCATTTTTCAAGCTGTCTGGAAAACCGCTTTTTCTTTCTGTAAAATCGTTTTTAAAATCGCCATCCGGGCAAACACGCCGTTTTCCATTTGTTTGAAAATCCGCGACCGGCTGCACTCCACAAGGCTGCTTGCAATCTCGACATCGCGGTTGACCGGCCCCGGGTGCATAATAATGCTGCCCGGTTTCATCATCCGTTCCCGTTCCACCGTCAGGCCGAATGCACGGTGGTACGATTCTTTTGTCAGATGGCCGGTTTCTTTATGGCGTTCATGCTGGATGCGGAGCAGCATGACGACATCCGCCTCCGCTACGCCGTCATCGACCGGGACGTACCGGAGATGCATGGTCGGGTCAAACCATTCTGTAGGCCCCGAACAAGTGACGGTGGCACCGAGCTTTTTCAATGCTTCGGCGTTTGATCTGGCAACACGGCTGTGGACGATATCGCCGATGATACACACCTTTAAACCGCGAAAGCCGCCGAATTCCTGTTTGATCGTCAGCAGATCGAGGAGGCTCTGGGACGGATGCTGGCCGCTGCCGTCTCCCGCATTGACAATCGAAAGCGCCACATTTCCGGCGAACTGCTTGTAATATTCATCTTCCTGGTGGCGGATCACAACAAGTTTGACGCCGATCGACTGCAATGTTTTCACGGTGTCGTACAATGTCTCACCCTTTTGCACGCTTGAAGCCCCGACTTCAAACGGAAGCAGCTCAAGGCCAATCCGCCGTTCTGCCACTTCAAAGCTGCATTTTGTCCGCGTGCTCGGCTCGTAAAACAAATTGGCTGCAAAAACCGGCTCCGGTGCTTTCCATACGGCCCCTTTTGAAAAGGCATCGGCTTCATCCAGAAGTTCCAAAATTTCCTCATTGCCCAAATCGGATATCGTCAGAAAATGCTGCATTTTCCATCCTCCTTTGTTTTTAACCCAAAAAAGCACCCTGCTGATGGCAGGGTGCGTGAAATGGCACGGCAAGTCAAAAGCCTTGCGCGGCCGGCACCCTTCCAAGCCTCTCCGGACTTGCAGTTAAAAGGTGTTCCGTATTCATTTCAATGGAAAAGCCCCTTTGCCTCAAGGGTGCAAAGGGGCTTTCAAAACTCCTTTGCAAACCTCACAGGGCTTGCTTAAAAGGATTACACATCATGGATTGTGACCAGGTCCCGCCCGTCCACATCCGTCAATTGTACAACGATTCTTTCCGACTGGCTCGTCGGGATATTTTTCCCGATAAAATCGGGGCGGATCGGCAATTCCCGGTGGCCGCGGTCAACGAGCACCGCGAGCTGGATCCGGCTCGGGCGGCCGATATCCATCAGCGCGTCCATCGCCGCGCGCACTGTCCTGCCTGTATAGAGCACATCATCGACAAGCACGATCTTTTTACCGGTGATGCTGGATGGCAGGTTCGCGCCCTTCACTTCCGGTTCGCCGTCTGCCATTTTTTTCGATAAATCATCGCGGTACAGCGTGATGTCCAGCTCGCCGACTTCGACTTTGCGCCCTTCGATTCTCTCAATCCTTTCCGCCAGGCGATCAGCGAGATAAATGCCGCGCGTTTTAATCCCGATGAGCATCGTGTCTTCAATGCCTTTATTCCGTTCAATGATTTCGTGGGCGATCCGCGTCAACGCCCTGCGGATCATGATTTCATCCATTACTACCGCTTTTTGGGCCATGGTGTCTCCTCCCGGGAAAAATCAAAGCCTTCCGCACCGAAGGCAGGAAGGCTTTGTAAAATGAACGTTCCCTTGCCAGCCTCACGGGACTGTTTTTAAAAGGCTTATGAAGTTATTTTTACCTTACCCGTTTTTCATCCGTTTGTCAATATTTTTTATACCGTGATGTTCACAAACCGCGCCTCATTGTGTTTAAAAGATGCGCGAAATCATCCGGCAGCGGCGCTTCAAATGTGAGCGTTTCGCCGGTGCGCGGGTGGCAAAAACCGAGTACCCCGGCGTGGAGCGCCTGGCCGCCGAAATCAATCGTTTTTTTCGGCCCGTATTTCGGGTCGCCTGCTAAAGGATGGCCGATATACTTCATATGGACGCGAATCTGGTGGGTGCGCCCCGTTTCAAGCCGGCATTCGATAAATGTATACCGGTCAAACCGTTCCAGCACGTGGAAATGGGTCACCGCGTCTTTTCCGTTATCGACCACGGCCATCCGCTGGCGGTCAGCCGGGTCCCTTCCGATCGGGGCGTCAATGGTGCCGGCTTCATGCGGAATATTGCCGTGGACAAGCGCAAAATATTTGCGGGTCACCGTTTTTTCACTGAGCTGTGCCGCCAGCTTTTCGTGCGCGTAATCATTTTTGGCCACCATTAACAGCCCGGATGTGTCCTTGTCGATCCGGTGGACAATCCCGGGGCGGAGCACGCCGTTAATGCCCGATAGATCTTTGCAGTGGTACATCAGGCCGTTTACAAGCGTCCCTGTAAAATGCCCGTTTGACGGATGGACAACCATGCCTTTTGGTTTATTAACGACAAGCACATCGGCATCTTCATAATATATATCAAGATGCAAGTCTTCCGGTTCAATATCCGGCAATTCCGGCTCCGGCACCTCAATTTCAACCAGGTCCCCTGCCTGGCATCTGTAATTTGCTTTTTCTTTTTTGCCGTTTACGGTAATATCGCCATCTTTAATCCATTGCTGGACTTGTGATCTCGACCATTCTTCCCGGATGGATGAGACAATTTTATCAAGCCGTTCATTTGCTTCGTGTTCAAGAATGGTGTGATCCATTTTTTCCATCGGTTTTCTCCTTTGTCTTTCTGTCTTCCAAAAGCATTGAAATCAGCAACAGTACAACGCCAATCGTTAAACTGGCGTCCGCCACGTTAAAAATGGCAAAATCGTAGCTGCCGAAACGCAAATGGACAAAATCAACAACTTCGCCGCGGAACAGGCGGTCAATAAAGTTGCCGATTGCCCCCCCTAATATGAGGCCGAGGCTCGTGCCAAGCAGCGCCCTGTTTTTTGCGTATTTTTGTATGTAATAAAGAATGCCGGCAATGACAACCAGGGTGATGAGATAAAACAGCCACATCTGCCCTTCCAGTATGCTGAAGGCAGCGCCTGTGTTGCGCGTCGATGTGAGAAAAAAGAAACCCGGAATCACTTCAATGCTTTCCCCGAGCGCCATCCCTTTTAAAACGAGCCATTTTGCCAGCTGGTCCAGGATGACCACAATGAGTGCAACCGCATAATAAAAAATAACCAATCGCTTTTCCTCCGCCTGTGTTTACGGCAGGCGCAAAATGCCGCCTGGCCCGGAATATATTTCTTCCTGCATTTTAGCATAAACAACAGGCAGTGAAAAGAACGGACGGCCGGATCCCGGTCCGCCCGTCCCTGCCTGCTTTTTCAGGCGGATTCTTGCTGATTGAAGTTGCGCAAAAGCAATGCCCTTTTCTAGTGAATAAGATCATACGGGACGGTTACTTTGCCGTATGACAGGATGGTTTGCCGGTCCGCAGGCAACAGGGAAGGGATTTCCGCAAGGCCCGGGGCAACTTTCCGGGTGCCGTGGAACCCGTCCAATGCCGCCTCAATCTCTTTCAGTTCCTCCTGAACCAGATGTTGCACAAGCTCATGTTTCGCCTCGTACACGGATAATTCAGCCCGTAGCGATTGCAGCCAAATTTTCGGATCTTTACGCATCTTCCAACAGCCTCCCCGCTTCTTTGTTGGTTTTAGCATTCCCGCAGGCAAGGCTTGTTTGCGGAAAAACGTTTTCTAAAAGTAACAAAATCATGCAGCGGCAAACGGTTTTTGCCAGTTAAAATCCGGCGCTGGCAATGGGCTGAAATCCGTTAAAAAAGCCGGCGCTGCATGTCTTCATGCAAGCCCCGGCTTAAAGCTTCACACTTCCCGCATCAATGTTTTCACAACTTGTGCACAGCGCGGGCAGAGCGTCGGATGGTCATGGTCCAGGCCGACTTCCGGCGTTACAACCCAGCACCGTTCGCATGTTTCGCCTTCCGCTTTTTCGACGACAATAGCCGCGTGTTCAAGCTTCAGCGCATTTTCCGGCGCGTCTTCAATGGCGCCTGCCACTTCAAATCCCGATACAATGAACAATTGCTTTTTGCTTTCCGAAATGCTGTCAAGCAGTGCTTTCGTCTCCTCATTCACATACAAGGTTACTTTTGCCGTCAGCGATTTCCCGATTACTTTTGCATTTCGCGCTTCTTCCAATGCTTTTAAAACGTCTCCCCGGAGCGCCATAAACGCATTCCATTTTTCTTCAAGCGCACTAGCATCCGGCAAATCCACATATTCCGGCATATCGGTCAGCTGGACGCTTTCTTCCGTCACACCCGGAATATACTGCCAGACTTCATCAGCTGTATGCGGCAAAATCGGCGACAATAGCTTGGTTAAGGCAACAAGGCATTCATACAAAACGGTTTGCATCGCACGGCGTTCCGGATTGTCTGCAAGTTCGATGTACAGCACGTCTTTTGCAAAATCCATATAGAACGAACTGAGGTCTGTGGCGCAGAAATTGTTCACCGCATGGTAAATCGTGGCAAACTCGTACCGTTCATAAGCTTCCCGCACTTCTTTTACAAGCTTGTTCAATTTGACAAGCATAAACCGGTCGACCTCGCGCAAATCTTCATAGGCAACTTGGTGCCGGGCCGGGTCGAAGTCGTTCAGATTGCCCAGCATAAACCGGAACGTATTGCGGATTTTCCGGTAGACTTCGGACACTTGTTTTAAAATTTCATTGGAAACCCGGACATCCGCCTGATAGTCAACGGAAGCGACCCACAAGCGGATGATGTCAGCCCCCAGCTGTTCAACCACTTTGCCAGGCAAAATCGTATTGCCGAGCGATTTGCTCATCTTCCGGCCTTCGCCGTCCAGCACAAACCCGTGGCTTAAAACGCCGTCGTACGGGGCGCGCCCTGTTACCGCCACACTGGTAATGAGCGACGAGTTAAACCAGCCGCGGTACTGGTCGGAACCTTCAAGGTACAAATCAGCCGGCCGTTTCAAGCCTTCTTGTGCAGCCAGCACGCCCTGATGGGAAGAACCGGAATCGAACCAGACGTCCATAATATCCGTTTCTTTTTTAAATACGCCGTTCGGGCTGCCCGGGTGCGTAAAGCCTTCCGGAAGCAGGTCTTTCGCTTCCCGTTCAAACCAGACGTTTGATCCGTGTTTGCGGAACAGGTCGGACACATGCCGGATGGTTTCTTCCGTGATGATCGCTTCGCCGTTTTCCGCGTAAAAAACAGGGATCGGCACGCCCCATGCACGCTGGCGGGAGATGCACCAGTCGCCGCGGTCGCGGATCATGTTATGCATCCGGAGTTCGCCCCAAACAGGCGTCCATTTGACATCTTCAACAGCTTTCAGAATGTCATCGCGGAACATGTCAATCGATGCGAACCATTGCGATGTTGCCCGGAAAATTACCGGTTTTTTCGTCCGCCAGTCATGCGGGTACGAGTGCGTTAAAAACTTCAGTTTCAAAAGCGCACCTGCCTGATCCAGTGCTTCGCAGATCGGTTTGTTGGCTTTGTCGTAAAACAGCCCTTCAAAACCGGGCGCGTCTTTTGTCATCATGCCTTTGTCATCTACCGCGCAAAGCACATCAAGCCCGTATTTTTTGCCGATGAGAAAGTCATCTTCCCCGTGTCCGGGCGAGGTGTGGACGCAGCCGGTCCCGCTGTCGGTTGTAACGTGGTCGCCGAGCATGACGAGCGAATCGCGGCCGTACAGCGGATGTTTTGCGACAATGTACTCCAGCTTTTTCCCCGGAACTGTTTGAACGACTTCCGCGTTTTCCCATTCCAAAACGCTGCTTACTTCTTCAAGCAGGGCTTCGGCAACCAGATATTTGTTGCCGCCCGTTTTTACGACCACATAGTTGATCTCCGGATTGACGGCAATGCCGAGGTTTGACGGAATGGTCCAAGGGGTCGTCGTCCAGATGACGATTTTTGTGTCCGTGTCAAGCACGCCTTTTCCGTCTTTTACGTCGAACGCAACATAAATCGATGGCGATTTGATGTCTTTGTACTCAATTTCTGCATCTGCAAGCGCGGATTCGCTGGAAGGGGACCAGTATACCGGCTTCAGGCCTTTGTAAATATAGCCTTTTTTCGCCATTTCCCCGAATACTTTGATTTGCTCGGCTTCATATGCGGGCCGGAGCGTTAAATACGGATTTTCCCAGTCGCCGCGCACGCCGAGCCGTTTAAACGCTGTCCGCTGGCGATCGATTTGCTCATGGGCATATTTTTCGCACAGTTTCCTGAATTCGGCAACCGACATTGATTTCCGGTCTACGCCTTTTTTTGTCAGTTCCTGCTCAATAGGCAGCCCGTGCGTATCCCAGCCCGGTACATAAGGGGCATGGTAACCCGTCATCGATTTAAACCGGTTGATGATGTCTTTCAATGTTTTATTCAGGGCGTGGCCCATATGGAGATCGCCGTTTGCATACGGAGGCCCGTCGTGGAGCACAAACAGCGGCCTTCCTTCCGTGCGTTTCATCACCTTTTGATAAATATCCATTTCTTCCCATTTTGCCTGGATTTTCGGTTCTTTTTTCGGCAAATTTCCACGCATCGGAAAATCCGTTTTCGGCATTAAAAGTGTATCTTTGTAATCCATGCTGATCCTCCTGCCTTTTGCATATTGTATTTTGAATTTTTTGTTATGTTCAGCCTTGCCAAAAATCCAATAAAAAAACCTTCCCATCCCCAAAATAGGGACGAGAAGGTTCCCGCGGTACCACCCTAGTAGGCATCCAATATGCCCGCTCGACATCCGTAACGTGGAAGGTCCCGCTTAACTCTACTGGCCTTTTCGGCGTTCAAGGCAAGAACTCAAGGGGGATGTTCAGGCTGCGCGCTTTGCCGGGCTCGCACTGTCCCCGGTTCGCTTGGAAAGCTTTCACAACCCTACTGCCCTGTCATCGTTTTTTCGTATACAGTATTGAATGTATTCCATTATAGTGGACCGTGTTCGGATTCGTCAAGTTTGATTTGCTTCTTCTTCTTCCAGTTCAAACTCCGTAGCATCGACTTCAAATTCCATCAGCTTTTCCCAGTCATCGCTATCAATCAGGTCAAGCTGCGCCTCAATCAGCATTTTAAAGCGCGTCCGGAAGACTTTCGACTGTTTTTTCAGCTCTTCGATTTCGAGCGCAATTTTCCTTGCTTTCGAAAGGGCTTCATTGACAATCCGGTCGGCATTTTTTTCCGCCTCGCGGATGATCAGCTTCGCTTCTTTCTGGGCATTGCCCTTTACTTCTTCCGCCGCTTCCTGGGCAACAACAATCGATTTATTTAAAGTTTCCTCAATGGAAGTAAAATGGCTCAGCCGTTCGTTTAGCGACGCCACTTTATCTTCCAGGTTTTTCTTTTCGCGGATCAGCATTTCATAATCTTTTATCAGCTGGTCAAGGAATTCATTTACTTCATCTTCATCATAGCCGCGAAACCCTTTGCTGAACTCCTTATTATGTATATCTAAAGGCGTTAAAGGCATGTGGCCACCTCCTGTTCAATTTGACTCTCGATTGCAAGATTCCCCTTCTTTTTATATTATAATGGAATTCGACGATTTTTTGGGAAAATCCTGCTAATCAATCAAATTATTTTAAAATCCCTGCCACCATTCGCCATTTTTCTTTCTTCGTTTTGCCTTCCACCCGGATGAGCCGGCTTCTCCCGTATCCCCTGGTTGAAAAAGTATCGCCTTCCCCGCACTGGAATGACGGGTCTTCCACTGTTTTCCAGTTCACTTTCACAAGCCCGTGCTCAATCAGCATCCGCGTTTTCTGCCTTGAAATGTTATAAACGGCGGACAAAATCGCGTCAAGGCGGAGCGAACTGACGGTGGCCTGTTTTTCAAGCCAGTGTTGTTGCTGCCGGATGGCCTGATCCAACTGCATTTTCGTAAGGGTGACCGGCGTTTTTCCGATCTGCCGGAATTCCATTTGAATAAAGTCCGCAAGTTCGGCCGCAGCGAAAAACTGAATGCGCCCTTCCCCGATTAAAATATCCCCGAATTTTTCGCGTTTCAGGCCGAGCGCCATCAGCGAACCAAGCACATGTTTATGTTCAAAGGAAACAAATTTGGCAGGGTAATGTACTTCGAATAAGGCAAGATGGAAGTCGTCCTCATCCGGAGAAAAATAGTCAGGAAAAAGCAGTATTCTTTTCCGCTCGCTCTCTTTGTATCCGCCAAAAGCCCGGACAGAGACCGCGCCGTGATTTCCGGTCACCGTGTTGACAATCTGCTGCATCCGCGGATCCAAAAAATCCGTCAGTTCTGGGGCATACGCATCTTCCACGTATTGTTTCCAGGCCAGCACCTGGTCAATAAATTCCTTTTCATCCGGCCGGAAATGCTGGTAAATCGAATCCATTTGTCTTTGCTCCTTTTAAAAAAAGGAACTGCACAGTCCCTTTTTCTGAAAATGGCTTTTTTACATGAACCAAGAAAAAATTTGCGCAATGCCGGCTCTTGCCAAATCCAGGACAAAAAAAGCGACGATCGGAGAAATATCAATCATGCCGATCGGCGGAATGATTCTGCGGAAAGGGTCAAGATAAGGTTCCGAAACGCGCGCAAACAAACGCCCGATGTCGGTGTCCCTGAGATTAAACCACGACATAAAGATATAAATCAGGAGAATGTAAGAGTAAATTCTCATGAGAAGCAGAATGATGTTTAAAATTGAGACTAGAATTGGATCCATCCGGTTTATGGCCACCTCGTATCGTCATATTCCTGCCCCTGCAGGAATTCAGAAATTTTTCCGGAAACTTCCACGTTATCCGGCGTACAAAGAAAAATATTGCTGCCGACTCTCTGGATATCGCCTGCAATGGCGTACACCGTCCCGCTCAGAAAATCGACAATCCGCTTCGCCTGGTCATGCGGCATGCTTTGCAAATTGACGACCACCGCGCGCCGGTTTTTCAAATGGTCGGCAATTTCCTGTGCATCGGCATAAACCCGCGGTTCCACCAGAATGACTTTTGAAGACTTTTGGACGCTTTGCAGGCTGACCACATTTTGCCGCGCATGCCGGACCGGTTTCTCAGCGGGCTGCTCGGGTTCTTCATACTCTTTTTCCATCATTTCTTCTTCCTGGTCTTCGTATTCATCATCAAGCAAAAAGAATGACTTAAATTTCGTTTTCAGTCCCATTCCATTACACCTCCGTTTGTTTTCCCTTATCCGACAAGCGCAGTGCCGATTCTGACAAAAGTCGCCCCTTCTTCTACTGCAATTTCAAAGTCATTGGACATTCCCATCGACAATTCACGGCACGGAGCGTAACCCAAATGCAGCGATTCAATATCCCGCTGCAAAGTTTTCAGCCCGCGGAATGTGCGCCGGATGACGTCCTGATCTTCCGTAAGCGGCGCCATCGTCATCAAGCCCGCAACGCAAATATGCGGAAAATCCTTCAGTTTACGGACAAAATCAACCACTTGCCCGGGCGCCATCCCGTGTTTCGATTCTTCCCCGGAAACATTCACCTGAATAAAGCATTTGATTTCTTTATCCAATTTTGCCGCCCTTTTTTCGATTTCCTCCGCAAGGCTCAGTCGGTCCAAAGAGTGTATGTAGCTGACTTTATCAATAATGTTTTTAACTTTTCTTGTCTGCAGCGTCCCGATAAAATGCCAGACGGGGCGGGTTCCGAGCGCCTCGTATTTTGCCAGAAGGCCGTCGTCTCGGTTCTCGCCAAGATGCCGAATGCCTGCTTCCAGTGCCTCTTTTGCCCTTTCTGTTGTGACATATTTCGTTACTGCAATGATTTCCACATCCCCGCGGCTTCTTCCTGCCCTTTGGCACGCTTTTTCAATTTTTTCGTTGATGTGCGCGAGGTTTTCCGATACTTTCATCTCTCCGGTGCTCCTTTTATACCAATAAAGCCAAGCATTCTCCCGGCAGAGCCGTGATCACGCCGGTGCGAAAAAAAGTCTTCTTCACAACAACTTGTGCACAGGCTGCTGACTGCGATCCGACTTTCCGGAATGCCTGCCTGCTGTAATATGATTTTATTTAACTGCTTTAAATCGAGCGCATACTGGCCGGGTGATTTTTCCGCGTACGGCAATTTTTCTCCTTTGCCGGTCCAGGGGCGGACAGCCTGGATGACACGGTCATCGACAAGATAGCACTTGCCGCAAATGGACGGTCCGATGACGGCTTCTATTTCATCAAGCGGCACCCCATCCTTTACCCATTTTTCAACCATTTTAGCCGCAATCCCGCGGGTGGTTCCTTTCCACCCCGCATGTGCGATCCCGACGCGGCCGTACTTCGATGCGAAAAAGAAAACCGGCACACAGTCCGCAAACGCCAGCACAAGCAAGATTTCTTTTTCATCGGTGTACAATCCGTCCGTATGCGGAAAAGAGGAACGGTATTCAGCCGCCCCCTTGCCGGCATCTTTGCGCGTGGCCCGTTGCACATGGTCTTCGTGCGTCTGTTCGGCGCCGATCCAGTTTGATAAAGGGAATCCGGTTGCACTTGCAACGATCTCCCGGTTTTTCCTGACCGATTCAGGATCGTCGTCCACATGGAAAGCAAGGTTTAAACTGCCGGGAAAATTTTTGCTTGTGCCGCCGTTTTTCACTGTAAATCCGGCACATATCCCGTTTTTTTGCCAGGCGCCGACAGCATAATACAATGCCTGTGTTTTTACAAACGGTTCTCTCATCACACCCTCACCCGGTTTCTCTTTTGTACTATTATACCTTTTTATCCATATGTCTTCTATACATTTTCGCATTGAATGCGTTTTTTTCCGTACTGATTTTATTTATAGCAAATTTCATCAAAATTCTCTACTTTTTAGCTTAAAAACGGGGGATCATCTGGAAATTTCCCGGATGTAACGGGTTTGTAACGAAACTAATAAATGGCTGTTACTTTTCTGTTATATTAAACTGCTACTCTATTGGTATAAATCACTTACATAGAAGAGGTAATGAATTTGAAGAAAACTTTGGTATCATTACTGACTGTATGTATGTTGTCAATTGGAACGGGACACGCATTTGCGGCAACAACGACATATACGGTTAAGCCGGGAGATTCATTATATAAAATCGCCGGAAAATATCATGTGACCGTGGCACAGTTGAAGAGCTGGAACCACTTGAGGTCAAATGTCATCCGGGTGAAGCAGAGGCTGAAAATCCAGACGAAAACGCCCGCAAAAAAAGTTTCGTCTTCCTCTTCTTCTTACCGCACGATGACGGTGAAAGCAACGGCTTACACAGCGGGTTCCGGCGGCGGGATTACGGCCACCGGCATCAACTTGAAAAGGCATCCTTCCGCAAAAGTGATTGCGGTCGATCCAAAGGTGATCCGGCTCGGTTCGAAAGTGTACGTTCCGGGTTACGGTACGGCGGTTGCCGGTGATACCGGCGGGGCTATCAAAGGGAAAAAAATTGATGTATTTATTTCAAGTAAAAAGAAAGCCCTTCAGTGGGGCCGCAAAACAGTGACAATTAAAGTGTATAAGTAAAAAACGGCTGCGCGGCCGTTTTTTTTTTCTTTTCCAGGCCACGCTTATTTTTTCGGTTCCTGCAGCTGCTGCTGTGTATAGGCCGACTCTTTAAACCTGACGAGGATAACATCGGTGCCGATTTTTACGATGTTGCTCCACGGGATGACCACTTCGTCCTCTTTTCCAAATAAGCCGAACATTTTCCCCGATGAGCCGCCGACAACGATACTTTCAATTGTGCCATTATCCAGGTTGATATCAATATCTTCCACGTTTCCGAGTTTTCTGCCGTCCGATATGCTGACAACATCCTTCACTTGAAAATCCGAAATCCGGACCATCTGCTCTCCCCCCTGCTGTCTTTCCGCCATGTAATACAAGTTTATGCACGGGAGGAGCATTTTACGAATAGAAAAGCAGCGAGCGTTATCGGCTAGCGGATTTTCCGGCCTCTTCCCTACGGTAAGCGGGCATCGGCTCGTTCCTCGCCGTGTTTCCTTTATCCCACATTAACGGGCAGTAAGAACCCCGCCATGGGCACTCAGAAATTACACCCTAGTAAGTTAGACGGTGGCAACTGCCCGTAAATGTCCGATTGGTTCAACTTGCAATCATCAGGGCAATGGCCCTGATGATTGCAGTTTCACTCAATCTCAGTCAGAGGCCTAATAAAATCCGTACGCCGCTGTACAGTCGCCTCCGCTTTTCTTATTGTCCAGCTCCGGCTCCTAGCGGCTAGCGGATTTTTACGTCTTCTCCT
>NZ_ALAS01000193.1 GCF_000290615.1 Heyndrickxia coagulans DSM 1 = ATCC 7050 | reverse complement strand
ATGTTCCAATTTCTCACGGGCTTCGTTCAACAACCCGAGGTCTGTAGGGTAAGCAATATCAGCCGGTGCACAGGTTGCGTCCAAAATGAGTTTTCCTCTGTTCTTCGTTTTGGGAGAAGCCGATTCAGTTGAATGCTTTTCTGAATCGGAACCGGAAGGCTGAAGATCGCCACGATCTAATGATCATTACGATCTTCATCATCATGATCGTCATCGTCGTGATCCTGATCATCATTGTTGTCGTTTTCCTTAGATGCTTCTTCCAATTG
>NZ_ALAS01000192.1 GCF_000290615.1 Heyndrickxia coagulans DSM 1 = ATCC 7050 | reverse complement strand
TTTTGAAATTTTTACACAACACTATTTTATATTTTGATAATCGGAATTTGGCTTGTATCTGACCAAATTTGATTCGTTCAGCAAGCCCTACCTATTAACGCGTTTGTTATATTTTCGTCACGGATTCAGGTCTTTTATATATAACATGTTCTGCATGGTAATAAAAACATATGAAAAAGAAAAAGAGAATTAAATAAATACTTGCATACCACACATAAGCGAATAAAGAACTAATAAAAGTAAAACAAAAGAAATAAAAAGATGAATCATAAATAGTCTTCATATATATACTCTCTGGATGGTTCATATTCTGAGCAGTTATAGTGATTGCTTTAAATTTCTTTAAGAATTTATATATATATATAAACACAAAAGATACTATTAAGATACCAAAACTAGATAACCAACCTAAAAATACGCTTAAAACAGGAAAGTACTTATTCTGCACTCTCATAAAATATTCACTATTATGTCGAGCCCACTCTGGCAAATTTATATATAAAAAATAAGATTGATTGTCAAAACCAACTCCAATAAAAATATTTGAAATAAAAATTTTTAATAGAGCTAGTGTATTTCCAGCTCTATTTATATTTGAATTCCCTTGTTTATTAAAAATATAATTATTAAAAGCATCAGCTATATAATTATTTTTTATATTATAGCCAAGCACAAGCAAAGTTATTAAAACTCCGGCACTCAGAAAGAAATATTTTGCGTATTTACTCATATGTCTATAAAGAACAAGAAAAACAATAAAAGCAAATAAAAATCCGGACGTTGTTTGTGCCATAATAAAGAAAACAAAACTTAAGATTAATAAAACATACACTAGCAAGAGATTATCTTTTTTAGTTTGAAAAACATTATATTTATTTTTTACCGATGCTATTAAAAATGGTGTAAATCCAATAAACAGTTGAGTAACAAAATTAGATGCTTCTTCTGTTAAGCCATTAATCCTTTTTAGTGTTTGTACGTAACTACCTTGGCTATAATAACCATATGGATTAGAACTAATTTGTTGATCTTTCCATCTGGCTTCAAAAAATTTGCCAATAAATGAAACTATACTCTCTGAAATACTTGGGAAAAAAATATAGGTTAACTGACAACTAGCCACTATAAAAGATATTATAAGGGCAAATAGCCCTCCCTTTACAAAAGCCTTTGAACTTTTAAAGGAACTCGTACTAATTAGCATGATATAATAGTGTATAAAAATAACCAAAAAGAATATACAAAAATTAATAAACATCTTAATTGGGTTATTTTTATAATCAATTAAGTCAATTTTAAAATAGCTTATAAAAATTGCTATAAATTGCAAAACCAAAGTTATTGAGAGAAATAACATTATTTTTTTACTTATAAGTATTTTAGGCACTTTTCCTTTGTAAACAAACACAATATAAATAATAATCAAAATCAAATAGATGTATATTTGTATTTTGCTCCCAAAGTAATTAGGAACTTTGATGAAATAGGAAGCAATAAACATAGCAAGTGGCCATATCAAAAAGCTCATTATAAATAGCATCCTCCAAAGATCAAAAATAAAATAAGAAGCCAGTTATTTTATTGAGTTACGGACCTTACTAAATTCTTCGTAAAGTAGTCCTTCTCGTTTATAAATATCTAACAACAATAAAATCGCAATATATATAAAACCCCCAATTATTATTTGTAAAAATGTTGTTAAAAAGGAGGCACCCATGATATTTCCTAATAATCGTACAGCACCAAACATTACTGTCCCTGCAAAAAAATAGTTAATCGCTCTTTTAAGTACCATTTTTATATCTAAACTGTGTTTTACATAGTTTAGTTGGACTAAAGTTACTGTAGCCTCAGCACAAATAGTTCCAATTGCTGCACCAATTGATCCCATCTTGCTAATAAAAATCAAATTTATAATTAAATTCACAGCGGCACCACTATAAACTGATATTGAGTATAACCTCATTTTACTAAGTGCTAACAAGTACTGCGTTCCAAATACTCCACTCCATGACATTAATAAAATTGTTGGACTAATAATTATTAAAACTACAATGCTTTTTATAAATTCCGCACCTAAATACCAAGGAATAAACTCTTTTGCTATTCCAGCTAATCCAAACATAATTGGAATAGCAATAAGTGTGGAAAAATCTAAGGAATAAGAAAGATACTTATTAGCTCTCTTAAAGTCCCCTTTTGAAAAAGTGTTTGCCATTCTAGGTAGCATTATAGTCCCTAGGGAAGTGACAAAGGCGAGAGAAATTTTCAAAATTTTATCTGCATATTCATAAATACCAACTTCACTTTTTGAAGATAATACTCCTAACATTGTTTTATCCAAAACAAAATATATTTGTATTGCTATCTGTGGAATAAAATAGCTCAACGTTGGTCTAAAATGCTTATATATTTCTATAATCTTAACTTTAGAGAAATCTATATATTTACCGACTGATAGCCACATAATAAACTGACCAAAAAATGTGCCACAACACATTATTAAGGTATAAATCGGTAGATCTGATTTAGTTTTAACGAATATAAACATACTAACCAAAGTCAAAACTTTAACTAATATATTTCTCATTACAATTTTTTTGAACTTCTCTAATCCGCTAAATAGCCACGAACAATCAATTGCAGTTGAGAAAATCATTATTGACTGAATTATAGCAATAGACTTATCTTCCTTTAATCCAACAAAAATCAACAAAAAATAACCAGTTAAAGATATAAATGACATAATAACTTGTATTGCATAGATACCTAAAAATGTTTCACTTAACTTTTTTCTATTGTCTCTGACGACAGCAATACTTTTATTTCCATATGTACTTATACCTAGCATACCCAATAAACAAAAATACTGAACAATTGAAGAAGTATAAGCATATATACCCACTCCATTACTACCTAATACTCTGGAAATATATGGAACTGTAATTAAGGGCAGCGACACTGTTAATAATTGATATAATAAATTATAAGCATAATTTTTTTTTACGCTCAATTTTTACACCCTTTTTAAAGCATTATGTTTTTTTAAATAAAAGAGCATTTTTTGTTCTTGTACATAAAATCGTAGATTTTTTAAAAATATAATAGGCGGTTATTGACTTATCTAATAAATAAAGTTCAACTAGCATCTTTTTTCTCTTTTTTAAATATATATCGTAATTATACCCCAGATATTTTTTGCATAGATTTTTTATTTCTTCATTATCTTTTATAAAAATAGATGATCCTAACATTTGTTGAGAAAGTTTATGAATAATAATATTGGAATCCTTTATTTTTTTTCTATTGTTTATTATCTCATAAAGACGAATAAAACAATCAATATAGTATTTAATATAAGCAAGTGGAAGTAAATCGGGGTATTTTTCTTTCATAAATTTTATCATTGAGCCTACTGCTTCACAATGCTGTAAACTTTTATTTATGGAAAATCCGGAATTAACAATACTATCATTTCTTTGAAAATAATAATATAAATTCAAGTTGGTTTTTACAACTTTATTAGCCTTACTAATAATTTTATGCGTAGTAAAAATATCTTCAAAAACTTTTCTGTATGGGAACTTTATATCTTCCCACAACTCTATTTTATAAAGTTTATTCCATACATAATTTCTACAATTATGGTCTAAAATCGTATTTATAACTGCCTTTTTCGTTGGATATATATCTATATTTTGTTTATGGTAATCAGGTTCTTCTATTTCCATTTCTGTGGAAAATTTTTGATAACCAACCTCTACTATATCACCTTTTTTCTCGGTCATTAAAGAATACATTATTTTATACATATCCTTATGAATAAAATCATCACTGTCTATAAAGCTAACAAAATCACCTGTTGCTTCAAGTAAACCAACGTTTCTAGCATCTGATAATCCCCCGTTTTTTTTATGAATTACTTTTACTCTTTTATCAATTGAGGCATAGCTATCACATATTTCACCTGATTTATCAGTAGATCCATCATTCACTAAGATAATTTCTAATTTTTTATATGTTTGGTTAATTACACTATCTAAGCATCTTTTTAAATATCTTTCTACATTAAAAACTGGAATTATAACACTTATTAACGGACCCATTTTTTCTCCTTTTTGGATATAACTTTATTAGTATGCAGATTCCCACTTAAAAATTTTTGTAAAAAATAATAAGCCGCATTATCTAACTTAATCTTATATAGTAAAAACTTAAACTTAGTTTTATAATCAATTGAATTTCCAAATACAACCTTTTTAAATTTTATACTTTGAATCTCGTTTTTAACTATTTTTTTTAAAAACACTGCATCCTCCGACCATAAATTTCGTGAAGCTCTTCCATTAATATTTAAAAAAATTCTCAGTTCATAATTTCTAAACTCTACTTTGTATTTCTCCAGCAATTGTTTTTCTAATAAAAACTTTTTCATTCTATGTAAGTTTTTAATAAAAATAGCTTCTTTTTTTAAATCGCCTTTTGTTATGCTCCCATTCCTTTGTAAATAATTATATAATTGCTGTTGTACTATAGCAATTTTATTTGCGTAGAAAAGTGTTTTCAATACAATTAATGCATCTTCTCCAAAGTCTTGCTTTTCCGGGAAAAATATATTATTACTTACTAACAAATCCCTTTTAATTAATTTGTTCCACAAGAAATTTCCTATTAGAAAATTTCTGTTTAAAAAAGTTTTTATAACTTCATCTTTAGGAAAGCTATCCCTAGGTAAGTTTCCTAGTTCCATTTTTTCAATACTATTATCTTCATAAGCCTTATTTGCACCACAAATGACAATTTCACTATTTGTATTAACCGCTCTCTTATACATGGTATATATCATATCTTTCTCAAGCCAATCATCGCTATCTACAAACAAAATATATTGACCTATTGATCGTGAAATTCCAATGTTCCTTGCTTGACCAACTCCACCATTTGATTTATTTATCAACTTAATGTTATTATAGAAGTCTATTAAGTCTATTATTTTGTCTATACTATCATCTTCAGTGCCATCATTAACTATGATTACCTCATAATCTTTAAATCCCTTTTGCTCAATAATACTTATTAAGCATTTTCTTATATAATTACTTACATTAAACACTGGAAGGATAATAGAAACTTTGGGCATCCACATTTAAGTTCTTCCTTTTCTCTATTAATATTACTTAATAACGGCAACCTTTTAATAATCTTTTGGCACACTTTTAATTGTTTTAACTAATGAATAACATGCAATCAATCCGTGAATAACAAAATAAAAAATCAAGTAAATATTTGTAAATTTAAAAATTACTGCTATCAACAGCAAAGGATTACATAAACCGGCCATTCCTGCTATATTTAATCCTATTATATGGAATAAACCATAATCTTTACGGTTTGTTGTTTCAGAAGTATAATTAGAAAATAGTGTATGTGCCTTATGATCGACTAGTCTCGGGAAAATGGTAAAAATAGACGTAAGACTTCCTAAAAGAAGGTACACCCATTTTTGTTCACCAAACGGTTCGTAGTAGTTTTGAGAGAAAAAGACAGATAAACCGATACATATATATAAAAAGGTTGTAAAAAAATAACCACTTAACCCATCTAAAAACATTCCAAACGTACTGGTTTTCTTTGTGAATCTTGCAATATTACCATCAACACAATCTAGAACTATCCATAAATTTATTAGTATCGCTCCAATTAAATGAAAGAAAAACCCATTAGGAATAAATATAAAAGAGCCAATTACCCCAATGATCATAGATATTATTGTAGCTAAATTGGCATTAATTTTTACTTTTAAAAATAGCCATGTTACAAAAAAGGACAATGGGCGAATAACATAATAAACCCAAATATCCATTTTATCAATTTTTATTTTTTCCTTTGGCAAGCTATTTCTTATATCATCAATTTTTATTTTTTCCATTTTAATCCCCGCTAAACATTTTTTTATATTTTTTTATAATTTTTTTATTCATATTGTCACTAGTGAACTCTAATTCAAATTTTTTTCTTGCATTTTCCCCCATTTTTTTCAGTTTGTTTTTATTCAAATTTTTTAAAATTTGTTCCAGACTACTTAAATTTTCCATATCAAATATATAACCATCTTGTTCTTCTTTTATTAGTTCTGGAAGTGCGCCTCGATTGCTTACAATTACGGGTTTGTAATTTTTCATAGCTTCAATAACTACTAGGCCAAAACCTTCCCACCTTGATGGAACAATAACAGCATCCATTAAATTATAATAACTATCGATATTTTTGGGTGAAACCCATCCGATTTTTTTTACATGGTGAGGTAAATTTAAATTAATATTCTCGTTTAAGACAGCAGCACCTATTAGGAACAACTGTATATTGGGAAAATAATTCTTTTCAAATAACCTCAATAATATGTCAAGGCCTTTTTGTCTATCAAATCTACCAACAAAAAGCAAATTTATTTTTGAACTATCAATTTCTAATTCTAATCCTACGTTATTAATATTTCTATGTTCCTCAATACCGTTGTAAATTAATTCTGATCTGTTAATTGGAATACCATACTTCTTTGAGAGCCTTTGCCAAAATGCTATACCCCCTGAAGCAGTAGGCAGTCAGACAATTAAAGATCGTGGATTTATTCCACTAAAGAAAACAGATA
>NZ_ALAS01000191.1 GCF_000290615.1 Heyndrickxia coagulans DSM 1 = ATCC 7050 | reverse complement strand
ACAAAGGGTAGTGAAAAAAACCATTTTGTGAAGGCGGGATACGTATGCCCTTTTTTTGAAGAAAAATGACCGTTTTACTTCTATTGAATTAAAAATCTGGATGTAAATTGAAAATCTGGATGAAAAGGCAAAAAAATCGGGATAATTAATTTTCCAGAGCCTCGCTCAAGGGTATATTTTTATTTTGGCAGAGGCTCTAAAATAAAAAGTATCATAAGATTTTGCCATTTATCCGGTTTTTTCATTCATATATTTGCTCAACAAGCCATGAAAATTTTTATTTTACCGAAGAATATGCAAATTACCCAAACAAAATGGGGTGGGGGTTCTATGGCGTATCAAGACAAACCATATCCATCAGAGGAAACGCCTCTACAAAAAATCATAACTGCTGAAAATGTTGGTTTGTTCGTAAAAACGGCCAGATTGGAAAGGGGATTGACCCAAAAAGACCTGGCCGGGGATACTTTATCCGAAAGAACGATTCGGAGGATTGAAAACGGCAAGGTATTGCCCAACCTGTTTACCTTTTTTTACATATTATACAGACTCGACTTACCTGTTGAACGTTTTTTATATTTCATAAATAATTTGTTTTTATAGCGGTTACACACTTCCGCGCCTGAATGAGTTGTCGCTGCCAAAAACCATGCATCGCAAAAATAAGGGCCGCTTATGCCCCTGATAAAAGCAGAAACAGCCGGCTTAAGGAACGCCGGCCCGGTCCGGTTTTATAGCAGGTGTTCAGGCCCCTCCTGGTTATCCGTGGCGATGACGACAACGCGCCCCTCGTCGAGTACTTTTTCATACTGTACGGCTTCCATCTCCGACAATCCGAGCGACTGCATTTTCGAACGCAGTTCATCCCCTCGCTCCCTGAACAGATTGCCGACCGAATCAATGACTCCTTGTTCTTCCATGCCGACAGATCCCGTTTCCGTTGCGTCGGTTAAATCTTTTGAACGGTCTTTGTCATGCGAGAAAATATAAATATTGTCTTTCGCAAATCCTTCATTTTCAAACTCTGTTATCTTTTTCGTCGCTTCGAGCCCGTTTTCGACCACTTCTACTTTATGCACCTGTCTTCCTCCTTCCGAAAAATGATGATACTGTTTGACATTTATATAACCGCTTCCTGCCGTCCTTAAACAAAGAAAAGTTTTACAGCCGCCGGACAAGGAAACTGATAAAATGAAAGTATAGGAAAGAAAGGGGCTGTAAATAAAATGAAGGACATTTTTAAAAATGATTGGGGCCCGCTTTTAAAGGAGGAATTCCAAAAACCATATTATTTAAAATTGAGGGAGTTCCTCAAAAAAGAATATGCAACACAGCGAATCCATCCTGATATGTTCGATATCTTTAATGCTTTTCACTATACGGCTTATCGGGATGTTAAGGTTGTCCTCCTTGGCCAGGATCCTTACCACGGACCGGGCCAGGCGCACGGGCTTAGTTTTTCAGTAAAGCCGGGGGTGGATATCCCCCCTTCGCTCCGGAATATTTTCAAAGAGCTACATGACGATGTTGGATGCAGGATTCCGCAGCACGGGTGCTTGGTCAGCTGGGCGAAGCAGGGCGTGATGCTGTTAAACACCGTGTTGACTGTCAGGGAAGGGCAGGCCCATTCACACCAAGGAATGGGATGGGAAATTTTTACAGACGAAGTGATCCGGAAAATCAATGCGAAAGAAACACCTGTCATTTTTCTGTTATGGGGGAGGCCTGCACAGAGCAAAAAAGCGCTGATCGACACCAACAAACATTTCGTTTTAACTGCTGCCCACCCAAGCCCGTTGTCCGCCCATCGCGGTTTTTTCGGGAGCCGCCCGTTTTCAAAAACCAACAATATTTTGCGCAAGTTGGGAGAAAAAGAGATCGACTGGCAGCTGCCGGAACAGGAAAAGCTTTAAAACGCATTCCATCGAGGAAATCCGACAATGTTCCACGTGAAACATGGCGGCTTTTTTGCAAAGTATGACAGCGTTCCGCATTGTTCGGACAGACGGCCTCTGTTAAAATAAATGTAAGAAACGGAATCTCTTTTGGCAGCTGTCATTTTAGCAGACGGCAAAGGCGGCTATCAAAGGAAGGAAACATTGTCAGGGCCGGCACCATGCCGCCTTTATGCGATCGGAAGAATGAAACTCAGCCATCACAAATTTTCACCATGTTGCACGTAACGCGGCACCAGCAGTGGGATGGAAAACAACAGGGCACAAATTTTCAGGCTGGAAATTGAACAGAGGTGCGGATATGGCCATTACAACGGAAATGCTTTTGGAAAAAATGGAGCAGGAATTGGCAAAGGCAAAACAGGCAATGCCGGCGGAACAACTCAGGGAGCATATCTATGCGGTAAAAGCTTTGTGCGAAGTTTTATTGGAAAGCCAGCCTGAACAGCCATTGCCTGCCGGTCCTTCTGTGCCGAAACCGGTGCTTAATCCGGAGCCGTTGAAAACGGAAGATGGTGCAAACGGGGACTCTATTTTTGACTTTTAATCGCAAACAATTGAAACAACGCCAGCCAAGCGGGAGTCCCTGTTTTCCTCTGCAGCTTCTTATACGGTTTGCACTGCCATCATAGCTTCCTATTGGCATCCAGCTTTGTATGGTGAACATTTACGTTGGCAGCGTTTCATATTAAAAAACGGGAGTGCATCGCATGAATATTTTTGTTTTTCTCGGAGCAATTAACGCATGTATATCTGTTGCGCTCGGGGCTTTCGGGGCCCACGGGTTGAAAGGGATCATGGATCAGAAGTATCTGGATATTTGGGAGACCGGCGTCCGTTATGAAATGTACCATGCGCTCGGATTGATTGCGATCGGCATTCTTTCCGGCACCCTCAAATCATCCGCACTGCTCAGCTGGTCAGGATGGTTGATGCTGATTGGCATCGTCCTTTTCTCCGGCAGCCTTTATGTTTTAAGCTTAACGAAAATCAGTGTGCTTGGTGCGATTACGCCAATCGGAGGCGTCGCGTTCCTTGCTTCCTGGATACTGCTCGGCATAGCGGCGGTAAAGTGGATGTAAGAAAAAACAGCCCGGTTTCGGAGCTGTTTTTTCTTTCGCTTATCCCCGTGGCGGATAGGTTGCCAGCGGCTGACCGGCCTGCGTTGTGCTGCCATATGGGTATTCATATTCAATTTCTTCAGAGAAGACAACATAATCAACATAGACCATCGGGATTAAATAACGCTGCCCGGTTTGCGGGTCACTGAGAATGACATGGTCCCGTCCGGCAGCTTCAATAATGCCATTGAACACTTTAGCATTCCATTCCCGGTTGTTTTCAAACGTGGCGTACAGCGTGACCAGTTTTCCTTTATTCAGCCGCAAAATATTTTCAATATACGATTGTTCAAGCGGAAGCTGGCCGGGCAGGTTCTGTGAGGGTGCCTGCGCTTGCTGCCCCCCGGGAACCTGGTACGGCGGATAATATCCTCCGTAATAAGGCTGTGCGGACTGCCGGTAATAATAAGGATACCCGTATACGGGCGGTGTGTAATTGCCGTTTTCCAACTGATTTCCCCCTCCATTTTGCATATCGGTCTGCCCTGGTTTTTGTAAAATGCATAAAAAACAAGGGCATTCACTACATTCATGTGTATGCCGGCCGGAAACGGGTTATGCTTAAGATCTTTCGGTGAACTACCCACCACTTATCAACCTTACGGTTTGATTGAAGTGGGGGCTTCTCGACTTATCGTTGCTTTTACTAGCCAACGAAAACTGACCGAGCTAACCCTCTTGTTCCAAGAGTTTTGTTACTTATGATAACGCGAATAAGCGTAATCCCTCATTTTTGATATTGATTGCTGAATTGTGATCGCGATCTAATACAAAGCCGCAAGAACATTTATATACACGTTCAGATAATGGCATTTCTTTTTCCTTGCCGCAACATGAACACTTCTTAGTGGAGGGAAACCACTTATCAATTTTCACAAGTTGTTTCCCCTGTTCTTTTTGGATTTAAGTCAATATTTTGGACACCAATAAGTGAAATTTAATTTTGATCTCATGCCATATTTTTCATGACATCGCTGGTCGCTTGA
>NZ_ALAS01000190.1 GCF_000290615.1 Heyndrickxia coagulans DSM 1 = ATCC 7050 | reverse complement strand
AAATGCCAGTGGCATTGTGGGTGGCCGATAGACAGTTGCCCCGTCACTGCCACTGGCCATACAACCGACATTGAAGGTGGCTGCGGACAAGATTAAATACCGTTTCACATGCATAGAGACTATCTACCAAGATACAAATCGGTAGTCTTTTAAATATTTTTTTTATTTTCTTTGCCAGCCTGTCGAAGGCTTTTAATTCACAATCTTGCTTAGAAA
>NZ_ALAS01000189.1 GCF_000290615.1 Heyndrickxia coagulans DSM 1 = ATCC 7050 | reverse complement strand
GTAACAAAACTCTTGGAACAAGAGGGTTAGCTCGGTCAGTTTTCGTTGGCTAGTAAAAGCAACGATAAGTCGAGAAGCCCCCACTTCAATTAGACCGCAAGGTCAATAAGTGGTGGGTAGTTCACGCGGGAGAAGCCGCTTTTCTTTGCAAAAGCATGCCTCCAAGCAGCATGCCGGCAACGAGTCCGGAAAGATGGGCTGTATGATTGGCGCCAGGCTGCATCATAGCCGTTACAACGGAAATGACCGCGATCGATAAAATGGTTTGCCGGCTTGTTTTTGGTATATCTTCTCCGACCCAGACAAGGGCGACATATGCGCCGATTAGGCCGAACAGGGCACCGCTCGCACCGGCATGGGAATAGGTAAGCGGAAGCAGAAAAAAAGAAGCGAGATTGGCGCCGCATCCGCAGCCAAAATATAACAGGATAAACTTCCATTTTCCGGCCAGCCGTTCGAGACAGGGGCCGAGCAGCAAAAGGGAGAAGGAATTCAACAGCAGGTGGCTGAAATCAATATGGACAAAAACAGGGGAGACAAGCCGCCATATTTCCCCTTGGGCAATATAAAGGTTCACACCGGACAGTGCTTCATAAAGGGTTTGTGTTGGTAAAACCGGAAGCCGCATGGCCGCAAACAGGAGCCACTGGGCCAGGAAAATGGCAGATACGACGGGATAGGAACCAATAAAAGCAGAAAAGCGGATCGGGCGGATCAGCATTGCAAATACTCCTTTCAATGGAAAAGCTCTATTTATACATATGCCGGAAATGACGAATTAGACGTCCGGTTTGCTTCTAACCGCAACCGCCAGCAGGATGGAAAAAGGGATAGCCCAAATCCGGCTCGTATTTTCAAAAAGGGCCGAACCGCCATCATGGATACCAGCAGAACGATTTACCGGCGCATATTTTCACGGAAGGCAGAGGCACCGACAGCAGTGTGAAAATCGGGTATCGGAAATTTTGTGGTTTATACTCTGGAAAAACAGAAGGTGAGCACATGATCAAAGGCATTGGCATTGACATTGTCGAGCTTGAAAGGATAAAAAAGCTGTATGAACGGCAGCCGCGGTTCCCGGGGCGGATTTTAACGAAAGTGGAGCAGCAACAGTTCGGCAAATTGGCAGAAAAAAGGAAAATTGAATTCCTTGCCGGCAGATTTGCGGCGAAAGAAGCATATTCCAAAGCTTTTGGCACGGGAATCGGGGGTGCGTTATCTTTTCAGGAAATTGAAATCGCAAAAGATAAGAACGGCCGCCCGTATTTTTCAAAGCCGGCAGGGCCCCGCGCCCATTTGTCGATCACGCACAGCCGTGAATGTGCATTCGCCCAAGTGATTCTGGAAGACTGAAGCTATAACGTTTTTTCAATTCCCCATCATACAGGCCCGGGTTGTCTCATATATTCAAAGTAAGAGAGGAGAGACAAGGCACGGGCTTTTGATGAAGCCTTTCTCTTCATAAGATTTGAGACAATAAAGGGGTTGAAAGGATGAAGAGAAAGTACTGGGTTTTGTTTGCGGCTCTGTTTGTTATTTTTCTGCTTTCCGCCTGCGGAGCGAAAAAACCGCAGGATGTGGCCGGAAAATTAAATGAAAAAGTGGAGAAGATGGACGGCTACAAGCTGAATGCGAAAATGACGCTTGAAACGGGCAATGAACCGCGGACATACAATATTGAAGTTTGGCACAACCGGCCGGGATATTACCGTGTCAACCTGAAAAATGCGGGCGAGGGGCAAAGCCAGATGATTTTGCGCAATAAAGAAGGCGTGTTTGTGGTCACGCCCGCCCTTAACAAAAGCTACAAATTTCAAAGCGACTGGCCGAACAACACAAGCCAGGCGTACCTTTATGAATCGCTTGTGAAAGACATATTGAAAGATAAAGAGGCAAAGATGACGGTGAAAAAGAACCGATATGTGTTTGAGACGAAGACACGCTATCAAAATCATAAGATGCTGCCGTACCAGCAAATTACTTTTGACAAAAGGACGCTTGCACCAGTCAGTGTGAAAGTGATGGACACGGACCGCAATACGCTTGTCAGTGTGCTTTTTACAAAAGTGGATTTTAATGCAAAATTCGACAGCAACGCGTTTGACACGAAAAAAAATATGACAGGAGCGAAACTCGAAGTGCCGGTGGATGGAAAAGTCGGCAACAAAGAGTTTTCGGTAAAATATCCAACGGCAAAAATCGGGGGAACGACGCTGCTCGATGAACAGGAAGTTGCCGTTGCAAACGGTAAGCGCGTTATTTTGACCTATACGGGCGATAAAACGTATACGCTGATTGAGGAAAAGGCAGAGGTACTTCCAGCTGCTTCCACAGAACCGCTTCCTGCAAACGGGGAAATGGCGGATCTCGGGTTTGCGTTCGGGATCAAGACAGGTGACTCCCTGTCCTGGACGGTGAACGGTGTCGAATACACGCTTGCCTCCAAATCGCTATCGGCTGCGGAAATGATGGAAGTCGCCCAGTCTGTCGGAGGAGAACCGGAAAAATAAAATGCGGATAACCCGTTCGTAAGCACAAAAAGCACAAGCCCGCAGCCATTCTCTGCGGGTTTTTTTCTTGATACGGTTACAGCACGTCTCTTCCGGTAACCCGCTCCAAACCGGTTTGATAAGACTTCTTTTTAAAAACCATTGACAACGCTGGCTACGCGTTCGATAATCAGGATATGGAATCATAAAGGAAGTGTAATCATGGCTTTTTACCGGGATACATGGGTGGAAGTCGATTTGGATGCCATTTCGGAAAATGTCGGAAATATGCGCCGCCTTTTGCCGGAGCATACGCAAATCATTGCGGTTGTAAAAGCCAACGCTTACGGGCACGGCGCGGAATATGTGGCGAAAACCGCGCTTGCATCCGGAGCTTCAGCGCTGGCGGTTGCATTTTTGGACGAGGCGCTCGCGTTGCGAAAAAAAGGGATTACCGCCCCGATGCTTGTTTTGGGGGCAACCCGTCCGGAAGATGCCGGAATTGCGGCTGAAGAAAACATCTCCCTGACTGTTTTTCAAAAAGACTGGCTCGAGGAAGCAAGCTGGTATTTAACCGGGCGGAAACTATCCGTCCATCTTAAATGTGATACCGGAATGGGCCGGATTGGCGTAAGAACCGTACAGGAATTAAAAGAAGTGGAAAAAATCGTGAACCAACAATCTTGTTTCTTTTTTGAAGGGATTTTTACCCACTTTGCGACAGCGGATGAAATCGATATGACTTTGTATGAAAAGCAATACAGCCGGTTTCAGGATATGGTTTTAAACCTCGAAACCCGCCCGCCGTATGTGCACTGCGCAAACAGCGCCGCCGCTTTGAGATTTGACCAGTCTCCGTTTAATGCTGTCCGTTTCGGCATTGCGATGTACGGGCTCTCCCCTTCGCCCGAAATCAAGCCGGTTTTGCCGTTTCCGTTAAAAGAGGCGTTCTCCCTCCATACAAAGGTCACGCATGTGAAACAAATCCATGCCGGGGATACGGTGAGTTACGGCGCAACCTATCAGGCTTCCGGCGATGAATGGATCGCCACGCTTCCGATCGGATATGCGGATGGCTGGATCCGCAGGCTCTCAGGCCAGGAAGTGATCATCGGCGGGGAAAGAGCGCCTATTGTCGGCAGGATTTGCATGGATCAGTGTATGGTAAGGATCCCCCGTCCGGTTGCTGTCGGGACAAAAGCAACGCTGATTGGAAAACAGGGGGATTTGTCCGTTCCTGTTGATGAAATTGCCAAAAAGCTCGATACCATCAACTATGAGGTGACCTGTTCCATTTCAAGCCGGGTCCCGCGCGTTTTCCGGAAAAACGGGAACGATGCCGCGGGCGTGTCGAATCCGGTCCTTGAAGGGTGAAAAATGTTTTGGCGAATTTTGAATAATGGCATGATTTTTTTGCCGATAATAGACAGGAATGGTGATTTGACCTTTGCATATAGTGTATTTGATGGTATGATGAAAAGGGAATGGAAAGCAGAAACGGTGTCTAGTGCGTGGAGGTGTAGCAGGTGTCTGAACCTATTTCAACAGAAATTTTAGTCCGCTTGCCGCAGCAGCTGTTGACGGAATTGGACGGATTTGCTGAAACTGAAAATATGAATCGCAATGAGTTAATTTACCGTGCCACAAAAATGTATTTAAAAGAACGGAAAAAACGCCAAATCCGCGAAACGATGAGGCGAGGCTACATGGAAATGGCAAAAATTAATTTGGCGATTGCCTCCGAAGCGATCCAGGCTGAATACGAAGCAGAACATACAGTTGAAAGCCTAGTAAGCGGGGGGTAATCCTTTGATTGTTAAGCGTGGAGACGTGTACTTCGCCGATCTATCTCCGGTGGTCGGCTCCGAGCAGGGAGGCGTACGTCCTGTCCTCATTTTACAAAACGACATTGGAAACCGCTTTAGCCCCACTGTCATTGTTGCCGCTATAACAGCGCAAATCCAGAAAGCAAAATTGCCCACGCATGTGGAAATCGATGCAAAGCGTTACGGTTTGGAAAGGGATTCTGTGATATTGCTTGAACAAATACGCACAATCGATAAACAACGCTTAACGGATAAGATTACGCATCTTGATGAAGAAGTCATGGAGAAAATTGACGACGCCCTGCAAATCAGCCTGGGACTGGTCGAATTTTAGAAACGCTCTTTTTAAAGGGCGTTTTTTCATGCTACTGGCTCATTGCCGGCTAATAAGGAGCAGCTTATACTTTTTCTGATTTTTTCAAGCTTCAGGCCGGGTGTTGCAGTTTTTTCATCGAGAATTTTACCCTCTTGGAATTTCACGCCTTTCGTCCGGCCTGAAATTCAAACGTAAAAAATCACATATTTTTTCACGCGTCGGGACTGAAATAATGAAACCTGCTTTCAAAAAATACAGGAAAAGGGGTTTAAATCTGTCTTATAGCGGGTATATGACAACGTTATAAGACGAACGAAAGAAATTTTCCGGAAAAATGCCTTTTGCCCGATTTCTGTGCCATTTACATAAAAAAATATTTTCCGGTTGCTGGCAAAAACAGATATAATAACATATAAATCAAATGGATTTCCCTGTTTTTTTCAACAAACCGGTTCAGAAAATCCGCCGGGGCTAAAGGCAGCAGCTCATTTGTCTTTTTGCAAGCCTTCCGGAAAAGCCCGGCATGTCTGCCGCTGGCTGCCAAAGACGGGCGCTTCAAACTGTTCGGAGGGAAGAGGGTTGACCATGCAATCATATTTAGCGGAATTTATACCGGAACATAAAGATGAAATACTGGACAAATGGATGAAAAGCATGAAGGAAAAAGGTGGTGCCCCATTTCATTTCGATGAAGGTGTGGCGTTTGAAAAAACAAGCCGGGATTTTGTCGAAGTGATTCTTGCGCGGCTGACGAAAAGCAATCACGAATATGAGAAACAGCTCGGCGAGTTTTCCGAAAGAATCGTGACGCTGGGCTGGCCGCTCACTTTTGCAACGACCGGCATTCAAATTCTCGGGGATATTGTTTACAACCTGATGATGAACCACAACCCGGATGCGGTGTTTGAAAAGCACCGGGAATTCTGGGAAATCTTTCGGGAATGGACCAATGCCGTCCAAAATGAATTTGTCAATGCCTACACCACCATTTGGGAAAAGACCATTTCGCTTCAGCAAAATGCGTTAAAGGAATTGTCCGCCCCCTTGATTCCGGTGTTTGACAAAATTGCTGTCCTCCCATTGGTCGGCACCATTGACTCGGAAAGGGCAAGACAGATTATGGAAAACCTGCTGTACGGCATTGTGAAAAACAAGTCGGAGGTGGTGCTGATCGACATTACGGGCGTGCCGGTTGTCGATACGGTTGTTGCCCATCATCTCATTCAGGCGGCAAATGCTGTCCGGCTTGTCGGCTCCCGCTGCATGCTCGTTGGCATCCGCGCTGAAATTGCACATACGTTAACAAATTTGGGGATCAAATTAAACCATATTACAACAACGAGTACACTGCAAAGAGGAATTGAACAGGCTCTTGAAATGACAGGGAGGAAAATTGTGGAATGGGAGGGTTGATTGATGCGCATACCCATTTTAAAGCTGGGAAACTGCCTGCTGGTCTCGATCCAATGGGAGCTTGATGACCAGACAGCTTTGGAGTTTCAGGAAGATTTGCTTCAAAAAATATACGAAACGAATGCAAGCGGTGTTGTCATCGACATCACCTCTATTGATTTTATTGACTCATTCATCGCAAAAGTGCTGGGCGATGTGGTCAATATGTCCAAAATGCTGGGCGCAAAAGTGGTCATCACCGGAATCCAGCCTGCAGTCGCCATTACCCTGATCGAGTTGGGGATTACGATGGAGGGCGTCATGACGGCACTGGATTTGGAAAGCGGCCTTGAGAAATTAAAACAGGAATTGGGGGACTAGCTGTATGGATAACCATTCCTGTGTAAAAATTTTGAATGAGTGGGATATTGTGGCCGCCCGCCAGCTTGGGAGAAACATTGCAAGAGAGCTCCATTTCGGTGCTGTCGACCAGGCAAGAATCACAACGGCCATCAGCGAACTCGCCCGCAATATTTTTGTATACGCAGGACAAGGGGAAATCCGGATTGAGAAAGTTCTGCAAAACGGGAGAAAGGGGCTGAAAGTGATCGCTATAGATAAAGGGCCGGGGATTGAAAACATCCGGAAAGTGATGGAAGACGGCTACTCCACATCCGGAGGGCTTGGGGCAGGCCTGCCGGGCGTAAGGCGCCTGATGGATGAATTTGATATCGTTTCGGCGCCGAATGAGGGAACAACCGTTACCGCGATCAAATGGATACGATGATAGGAGGGAAAAAGATGGATTTCCGCGATGCCATGGAGCAGGAGTATAAAGAAATTCTTAGCCATTTTCTACAGCATCCGGATGAACAGGCGCTGTACCAGTGCGAGAAGTTCAGCCGCAAACTGATTGAAAACCGGATCTCTCCTGAAGACATGATTATGTGCCATCGCTCTGTTTTGCAGCAAATCGAACCCGGGCTTTCCAAAACGGTGCAGCAGTCCTTTGATGTCCTGCTGGAAGTCATGCTTGCCTACGGGCTCGTTTACAGGGAACAGCAAAGCCTCCGGACAAAACAAAAAGAACTGAAGAGTGAAATCGAGATTGCTGCGGGCATGCAGCAAACCCTGCTTAAGGCGGATGTCCCGGAGCAGGACGGCATCGATATTGGCGTGATCAGCATGCCGGCCAAACAAATGAGCGGCGATTATTATCATTTTATTGAAGATGAGAACCGCCGCATCGGCATCGCGATCGCGGATGTGATCGGGAAAGGGATCCCGGCGGCGCTCTGCATGTCGATGATCAAATATGCGATAGACAGTTTGCCGGAATACAGCCACCAGCCCCATATTATTTTGGAAAATCTGAACCGCGTCGTTGAACAGAATGTCGACCCGAGTATGTTTATTACGATGTTTTACGGTATGTATGACCCGGTAGTACATAAGTTCTCCTACGCATCCGCCGGGCACGAGCCCGGTTTTTTCTATCATGCGGAAACGGATGAATTTGAGGATTTAATCGCAAAAGGGCTCCTTTTAGGCATAGAAAAAAAATCGAAGTACCATGAATATATAAAAGATGTGCAGCTTGGCGATATGACTGTGCTGTTGTCAGACGGCGTAACGGAATGCCGAACAAAGGAAGGGTTTGTCAGCCGGGAAATGATTACCAGCTTGATCCGGAAAAATATCCGCAAGAGCGCACAGGAAATCGTGGAAAATGTGTACAGGGAGCTGGAAAGATGGCAGGAATTTGAACTGCGGGATGATTTTACCTTGCTGATTTTAAAAAGAACTGCCTAAAAGGAGGTTTGTCATCAGCCCGGAAAGGGTAGAAGCACTTAGTGATGAATGTTAAAGAGGTGAAAGAATTGGACTTTGAAGTAGATGTAAAGGAAAAACAGAATGCCTTAAACGTAACCATTTCGGGGGAAATTGACGCATTTACAGCTCCAAAATTAAGAGAAGCATTTGAACCATATGAAGGAAAAGCAGGTTTGGAAGTTTTAATAGATTTAACCAATGTTTCTTACATGGACAGCACCGGGCTGGGCGTACTGGTCGGTTTGTTCAAAAGCTTGCGGGCAAACGGCGGGATGCTCACGTTGACGGGGCTTTCCGACCGTTTGAAACGGCTGTTTGATATTACAGGCCTTTCCGACATCATGAAGATTAATACCGAAATAGAAGGTGGAGTGTGAGACATGGAGGAGTTTGATCATATCAGTATGAAAATCCCTGCCAAAGCGGAATATGTCGGAGTCATCCGCCTCACCATTTCCGGTATTGCAAGCCGCATGGGGTTTGATTACGAACTCATCGAGGATTTGAAGATCGCCGCGAGCGAAGCCATTACCAATGCTGTCCAGCATGCCTATAAGGACAAGGAGGACGGGGAAGTCACCATCGATTTCAGCCTCTATCCGGACCGCCTTGAAGTAATGGTTTCCGATAAAGGAGACAGTTTTGATCTGGAAAAAGTAAGGGAACTCGCAGGGCCTTACACGGAAGATGTGCAGATCGAATTTATGAGAGAAGGAGGGTTGGGCCTTTATCTCATTGAAAGTTTAATGGATGAAGTCCGCATACATTATGATGGCGGAATTACAGTCATGATGACCAAGTACCTTCAAGGGGAGCAGGTGGAGACGAATGTCAAAACTGCATCAACCTGATCAGATTGATGTCAATCAATTGATACAATCTTATCAGCAAAACGGCGACAAAGAGGCGCAGGAAATACTTGTCGCGCGCTATCAGAAACTTGTGGAGTCGCTTGCCCGCAAATATTCGAAAGGAAGGGCCTACCAGGAGGACATTTTCCAGGTGGGGATTATCGGCCTGCTCGGCGCCATTCAGCGCTTTGACCCGAATATTGGAAAAAGCTTTGAATCCTTTGCGATTCCGACCATCATCGGAGAAATTAAGCGGTTTTTGAGAGACAAAACATGGAGTGTTCACGTCCCCCGAAGGATTAAAGAACTCGGCCCGCGGATTAAATCCACTGTTGAAAAACTGACGAACGAACTGCAACGCTCGCCAAAAATCGCTGAAATTGCTGCACATCTTGAGATTTCGGAAGAAGAAGTGCTGGAAACAATGGAAATGAGCAAAAGCTACCACGCACTTTCCGTTGACCATTCGATTGAGTCGGATTCAGACGGCAGTACCGTGACCCTGCTGGATATGGTCGGCAGTGAAGATGACGGATATGAAAAAGTCAACCAGCGGCTTGTGCTGGAAAAAGTGTTGCACGTACTGAGCGAGAGGGAACGCCAGGTCATCCACTACACGTATATTAAAAATTTAAGCCAGAAGGACACAGGCGAGAAATTGGGGATTTCGCAAATGCACGTCTCGCGCCTGCAACGCCGTGCGATCAAAAAACTGCGGGACGCCATAGAAGGTGAACTGCAACATGTGGAGAATTAGCCATTATGAATTATCTTAGTTCAAAGCAAGTGGAAGTATACGGATTTCAGACAACAAAGGCCGGCCGGGACTTGTGCGGAGACGCCTATTTTATGAAGGCGACGGATGACTATTTCCTCTGTGTGCTGGCAGACGGGCTGGGGAGCGGGGAATATGCCTATTACTCTTCCCAGGCTGTTGCAAAAGTTGTGAAAGAACAATCGGATGACGATGTTGACACGCTGATGGATGCGTGCAATCGCGCTTTGTACCGGAAACGGGGCGCAGCGGTTGCCATTTTCAAAGCCTGTTTTAAATCGCGCAAATTTGTTTACAGCTGTGTCGGCAACATCCGCTTTTTTATGGTGGCACCGGGCGGCAAACTGACTTACCCGATTCCGATTACCGGGTACTTGTCCGGCAGGCCGCAGCAATTCAAAACCGAGATTTTTGATTATGAACCGGGTTCCAGGTTTATCATCCATTCAGACGGCGTGAAAGAGCGGAATGTCCAATCCTATTTGAAGAAATGTGAATCCATCGAACGGATTGCCGACCAGTTAAAAGAACAACAGACCATGGATGACGATGCTACATTTATTATTGGGAGCTTGCAGTAAAGGCAAGCTTTTTTATTTTGCGTTTTTTCAACCCGGAAAGCATGGTAAAATAACAGAAGAGGCCTTCTCCTATTACAAATGTCACCACTGGTTACATTTTACTCTGGGGTGGTGAGGGCCTATCTGTATTTCAAAATTACGGTTGTGGGAAGAAACGATGATGGCATAAAGCAATTGTGTGTACAGCTGTTTCACTGGCTCAACTAAGACCTGTTTTCAGGAGCGAATCATTCGGAAATCTGGATAATCTGTATTATTATATAGCTTTATGCAGATTTTCGGAACCAGTAATCAGAAGTGTGGTGTTCAATTTGGAAGAAAAACAGGAAAGGCTGATCAGCCGGCTGGGAAAAGAATTACAGTTCCCGGAAAAGAGCATCCGGAATGTCATCGGTTTGCTGGAAGACGGCAATACCGTTCCTTTTATTGCCCGTTACCGGAAAGAAATGACCGGTGCGCTTGATGAAGTGCAGATCCGGGACATTATGGAGCGGTGGAACTATTTGCAAAATCTTGAGCAGCGGAAAGAGGAAGTCATCCGCCTGATCGATGAGCAGGGGAAATTAACAGAAGAGCTAAAAGGGAAAATTTTACAGGCGGAAAAGCTTCAGCTGGTGGAAGACCTTTACCGCCCGTATAAGCAAAAACGCCGGACAAGGGCCACGATTGCAAAGGAAAAAGGGCTGGAACCGCTCGCCAGCTGGATGCTTTCGTTTCCGGTTGAAGGCGATCTGGATGCTGAACTGGCATCGTATGTATCAGCGGAAAAGCAGGTGGCATCTGCCGAAGAAGCATTGCAGGGCGCAAAAGATATTATCGCCGAAATGGTTTCGGATGAGCCAAAATACCGCGGCTGGATCCGCGGCCAAACGTTTAAAACAGGTGTGATGGCAAGCACTGTCAAAGATGCGGAAAAAGATGAGAAAAAGGTTTACGAAATGTATTACGCCTATGAAGAACCGGTCCGCAAAATCGTTCCACACCGCGTGCTTGCCCTTAACCGCGGCGAAAAAGAAAACATTCTGCGCGTATCCGTTGAGGCGGACACCGAGCGGATTTTGGCGTATTTGAACCGGCAAGTGATCCGGAATGAAGCCTCCATTACAGCTCGAATCGTCAAGGAAGCGGTAGAAGACGGCTACAAACGGCTGATTGAGCCCGCCATTGAAAGGGAAATCCGCAACGAACTGTCCGAAAAAGCGGAAGACCGGGCGATCCATATTTTTGCCGAAAATTTAAGGAACCTGCTTCTCCAGCCGCCTTTAAAAGGAAAAACGGTGCTCGGGGTTGACCCTGCGTACCGGACCGGCTGCAAACTCGCAGTCGTGGATGAAACGGGCAAAGTGCTGAAAATCGGCGTGATTTACCCGCATCCGCCAAAGCCGAAAACAGAAGAAGCCAAAGCGATTGTAAAAAGCATCATCCGGGATTTTAAGGTGGAGGTCATCGCGATCGGAAACGGCACAGCCTCACAGGAAACGGAGCAATGGATTGCCGGTATTTTAAAAGAAATAGAAGAAGATGTTTCCTATGTGATCGTCAATGAAGCGGGGGCAAGCGTCTACTCCGCATCCGACCTTGCACGCAAAGAATTTCCCGATTTGCATGTCGAAGAACGGAGCGCTGTCTCCATTGCCCGCAGGCTCCAGGATCCGCTGGCAGAGCTTGTGAAAATCGATCCGAAATCGGTCGGTGTCGGGCAGTACCAGCATGACGTTTCGCAAAAGAAACTGAATGAATCGCTCACTTTCGTCGTTGAAACGGCCGTCAACCAGGTGGGGGTCGATGTCAATACCGCATCCCCGTCTCTTTTGCAATATGTGTCCGGGCTCAGCAGCACTGTAGCGGGCAATATTGTAAAATTCCGCGACGAGAACGGCAAATTCAAAAACCGGGCCGAACTGAAAAAGATTCCCCGCCTCGGCGCAAAAACATACGAACAAAGTATTGGCTTTCTCCGCATACCGGACGGGGAAGAACCGCTTGACAAAACACCGATCCACCCGGAAAGTTATGATGCGGCAAGAGCTTTGCTGAATGAACTGGGCATGACGACAGCGGATATCGGGACAGAAAAGCTGATCCAATCGCTTGAAGCGCTGTCTGTCCCGGAAATGGCGAAGACACTCGGCATCGGCGAACTGACCTTGCAAGATATTTTTGAAGCCTTGAAAAAACCGGGCCGCGACCCGCGCGACGAACTGCCGAAACCGCTTTTGAAAAAGGATATTATGAAACTGGAAGATCTGAAACCGGGGATGGAGATGCAAGGAACCGTCCGGAATGTCGTCGATTTCGGGGCGTTTGTCGATGTCGGCGTGAAAGAAGACGGGCTTGTCCATATTTCGAAATTAAGTAAAGGTTTTGTTAAACATCCGCTTGATATCGTCTCGGTCGGCGATATTGTCACCGTGTGGGTGGAGAAAGTGGACGTCCAAAAAGGAAGATTATCGCTCACCATGCTTCCGAACGCTTAAAAGCGAAAAGAAGATGCGCCGGTCATGCGCGCATCTTCTTTTCATTGTAAAAAAACCAGCATTCATTTAACAGTTTAATTTCACTGCGCCTTTTCTCGCAAAAAGCTCTCCGTATTTGGTTTTGAAACCATACCGGCACACAAACGCCCCCTTGTTCCTGAATGCTGAAACAAAACCAATCCCCCGCACTTTTACTAAAGTATATGCTATAATAACTTGTCATGTGAAAAGAAAAGCGCGGGTGCCCGCGGCATCTATTTTCATTATGAGTAAGGGGGCTTACGGCCATGGATAACAAGGAACTGCAAGGCCTTGTGGAAAAAATATCGATGGAGTATTTTCACAAACCTTTCCGGCATGCAGCCTCATTTAATCCCCGGCTGCGGACCACCGGGGGAAGATATTTGTTAAAAAGCCACAATATCGAAATCAATAAAAAATATTTAGAAGAACTCGGGGAAAAAGAACTGATCGGCATTATCAAACATGAACTTTGCCATTACCATCTTCATCTGGAAGGGAAAGGATACCGGCACCGGGATGCGGATTTCAAACAATTGTTAAAGGAAACGGACGCGCCCCGCTATTGTACCGTCCTGCCGAGTAAAGCAGCTTCCCGCCCGTCCCGCCGCCCGTCCCCGCGTTACGAATATGTCTGCAGGGAATGCGGCATCCTATACAGAAGGCAAAGAAAGGTCAACACCAACCGGTACGTTTGCGGAAGATGCGGCGGCAAACTGGTGCTGCACAAAATGTATGCTGAACCGGGCCGGAAATAATGGGCATGGAGCATCTTCGAAACAAGCTTTAAAAATAAATTTCAAAACAGGGTTGACACCTTCGTTTCCCGTCATTATAATGTTAAGAGTCGACAAGATGTTGCTTGTTATTCCGCAGTAGCTCAGTGGTAGAGCAATCGGCTGTTAACCGATCGGTCGTAGGTTCGAATCCTACCTGCGGAGCCATTTTGGGGAAGTACTCAAGTGGCTGAAGAGGCGCCCCTGCTAAGGGCGTAGGTCGCGTAAGCGGCGCGAGGGTTCAAATCCCTCCTTCTCCGCCATACATACAAAGCAGTAATCGCGGCCCGTTGGTCAAGCGGTTAAGACACCGCCCTTTCACGGCGGTAACACGGGTTCGAATCCCGTACGGGTCATTTAAAACTTATCATATCATCAGTGGTTCCGTAGTGTAGCGGTTATCACGCCTGCCTGTCACGCAGGAGATCGCGGGTTCGATTCCCGTCGGAACCGCCATTGGGCCATAGCCAAGCGGTAAGGCAACGGACTTTGACTCCGTCATGCGCTGGTTCGAATCCAGCTGGCCCAGCCATTTTTGAGCCATTAGCTCAGTTGGTAGAGCATCTGACTTTTAATCAGAGGGTCGCAGGTTCGAATCCTGCATGGCTCACCATTTATCCGCGGGTGTGGCGGAATTGGCAGACGCACCAGACTTAGGATCTGGCGCCGCACGGCGTGGGGGTTCGACTCCCTTCACCCGCACTGTTTAGTATGATATGCGGAAGTAGTTCAGTGGTAGAACATCACCTTGCCAAGGTGGGGGTCGCGGGTTCGAATCCCGTCTTCCGCTCCATAAAAAATGATTGACATCCACGAAACCCTTTGATATAATGTAAAGGTGTCAAGTTAATAACGCGGTCGTGGCGGAATGGCAGACGCGCTAGGTTGAGGGCCTAGTGGGAGTTAAATCCCGTGGAGGTTCAAGTCCTCTCGGCCGCATTTACGCGCCCATAGCTCAATTGGATAGAGCGTTTGACTACGGATCAAAAGGTTAGGGGTTCGACTCCTCTTGGGCGCGCTATTTTTCATGCAAAAAAAGATCGGTTTCCATCTGCATAAAAAGCTTAGAAGCTTATCGAGCAGTTGAAAACTTTATAAAAACAGGCATTGGTTTTATAGTTTTTTTGGGCCAGGGAAAAGCGGGAAATAGCTCAGCTTGGTAGAGCACATGGTTTGGGACCATGGGGTCGCAGGTTCGAATCCTGTTTTCCCGATTTGCATGCGGGTGTAGTTTAGTGGTAAAACCACAGCCTTCCAAGCTGTTGTCGTGGGTTCGATTCCCATCACCCGCTCCAAATTTTATGTTGACAGTGACTTGTTATCATGCTATACTTAATAAGTTGCTGCTTGAAATTGTTCCTTGAAAACTGGACAAAACGAAACGTCAAATTCTTTTTGAGCTTTTATCAAACATCTTTACTGAGAGTTTGATCCTGGCTCAGGACGAACGCTGGCGGCGTGCCTAATACATGCAAGTCGTGCGGACCTTTTAAAAGCTTGCTTTTAAAAGGTTAGCGGCGGACGGGTGAGTAACACGTGGGCAACCTGCCTGTAAGACCGGGATAACGCCGGGAAACCGGGGCTAATACCGGATAGTTTTTTCCTCCGCATGGAAGAAAAAGGAAAGGCGGCTTCGGCTGCCACTTACAGATGGGCCCGCGGCGCATTAGCTAGTTGGCGGGGTAACGGCCCACCAAGGCAACGA
>NZ_ALAS01000188.1 GCF_000290615.1 Heyndrickxia coagulans DSM 1 = ATCC 7050 | reverse complement strand
TTTCTAAGCAAGATTGTGAATTAAAAGCCTTCGACAGGCTGGCAAAGAAAATAAAAAAAATATTTAAAAGACTACCGATTTGTATCTTGGGAGATAGTCTCTATGCATGTGAAACGGTATTTAATCTGTGCAGGGCGCACAAATGGAAATATATATGCAGATTTAAGGAAGGGAGAATTAAAAGTATCTCGACGGAGTTTAAGG
>NZ_ALAS01000187.1 GCF_000290615.1 Heyndrickxia coagulans DSM 1 = ATCC 7050 | reverse complement strand
AAAAATAGATGGAAAAATTTTCTAAATGTGGATAAGTCATTTTATCATAAAACATCTAAAAATTGATGAATTTACTCTTCAGAACTGCCCCCTCTTTTCCGCACTGGACATCAACAGAAATGTGTATTATGCTAAATAGTTGAATTATCACTTGCCACAAACCGAAGCAGCCTGTCTGCTTTTTGTTTTACATATTTTTCCAAGGAGGTGTGTCGCCCTATGGCCGCCTTACTGAACGATTATGCCACAAAACTTCAGAACCGGTTGCAGCCGGAGCGCGAATCCCACCAGAAACTGGTGCAAAAAGGGCTGCTGTTGTACCGCCAGCATCTCGTCCATGCCAAACGGGTTTCGGGGCGGTTTTTGCGCGGGAAAGTCCAGGATGTGACACCGGTGGATTGCGAGCTGGACCTGCTTGACCCGTTGAATTTTGACTGTGCCTGCCCCCATGACGGTTTTTGCCGCCACCTGATGGCTTTGTTTTTCTTTGCCTACAGTGAAGCAAACAGTGTATTCGACTGGGTCCGCGAGTGGAAGCGCCGCAGTACGGACGGGGACCTCCTGCAATCCGTGAAGCGGGCAAGCGATTTGTTGGAGAAAAAAAAGCCGGAAACAACCGGGCAAACCATCAGCATGTGGCTGGATGATTTCCATACCGCGTTTGAAGAGATCAATGTGAAGGATGAATTTCTTCTCGATCTCTCGGCAAGGGAAGTTTACCGCCGGCTCACCCTTTTTTTGCCGGTCGAACGGGAATGGGAACCGCTTTACAGACTGGCCGCTGCCTATGAATTGTTTAAATACCTTCACACGGTTTGTTTGAAAAATGGCTTTTTTTCGTCCGCGGCTCTCATGCAGTTTTTGGCCGGCGAAGCGGAAGAGGCGGCAAACCGGCTGTCGTCCGCAGCGCTCCCGTTTGCTTTTGATCCGTTTATTGCTTATTTTCGCGAGAACACCCGCGAGCTGGCGGACAGTGCATCCATCTATGAACTGGAAACCGTTGATTTTTACCGGATGCTCTGGTCGCGCCTGCTCAAGAAAGAAAATTGGCGGAAAGAGGAAGAGGCGCGTTTAAGAAAGGAAATTTTAAACAGCATTGACGCCGGTGAAAACCTCTCCACTCTGAAGGTGCTCTGCTTTATACATCTCGCCTTTTTGCTCGGGAATGACGACACCGCGCTGTTTTTTCTCGGGCAGCTGGCTGCAAGCGGCGCCCATACAGCCGTATATATGCCGTACTGGTTTTTGGAACTGAAAGCAGATGAGAGGCTGTCCCGCTATATTTCCGCCGCCGTCCCGATGATCCCGCGCCTTTTGGAATCTTGCACGGACGACTTCGAAAGGGCTGCCTATATGCGCATGTTTTTCCGTTCCATCAATGAACAGGCGCTCTCCGCCCAGCAACTGAAATTGCTGGAAAAACTGTACCGCGCCTTTTTGCCTGTCAGCGCACCGAAATACGGGGACGTTTTGTTTTCATCCGCAAGATACAAGGAGTGGGCGGAACTCCAGACACTTACCGGCCATACACCCGGAGATATTGAAAAAGAAAAACTCGAACAGGTTGCAAAACAAGCGCCTGAAGCCCTTCTCCCTCTTTACCACCGGGCGGTCGGTATCTGTATCGGGGAAAAAAACCGGAAGTCCTATCAAAAAGCCGTCCGCTATTTGAAAAAATTAAAAGCCATTTACCGGAAACGCCATGAAGAGGAACGGTGGTACGCATTCTTTGATGAAATCAAGGAGCGGACAAAACGGATGCGCGCTTTTCAGGAAGAATGCAGGAGGGGAAATTTGACCGATGCAGATGGAATATGATGTAAAAATCAATATACAGCCGGTTCCGGACGGGCGCTATTTCTTATTTTCCGAAGACCGGGCCGGAAACGGGGCCGATCCTTCCTACTGGGCGCCGTCTTTGTTTATGTGGCATGAAGAAAGTTTTTACGGCGCCTTTATGCCGTACACGCGTTTCGGAAGTCGCTGCGGGATTTTGGCTGACAGCTTTACGCTTTTGTCCCTGCTCGGAAAAGAAGGGTTCAGTTCGATGTTGCGCTGGGATTGGGATGAACGCGGGCAAATTTATTTGGCTGCGGCTCCCGTGCTGCTTGATGCCGTTTTAAGCGGCGGCTGGCTTGCTGAGGCGGCTGCACTTCCGGAAGAAGAAGCATGGGAGATAGAGCTACCTGATGCCGTTATCGATGAGTTCAGCCCGTCGTTTTGGGGCCGGATGCTGGATGAAAAACCTTTGTCCCGCGTCCTCTCCGAATGGTACGGAGAAGCTGCCCGTTCTTTTATCACCAGCCGGCCCAAATTGAAGCGGCAATTCATGGAGCTGAAAAAATTAGGCTTTACCTCCCGGGAACTCTCCTCGTATTTTGACAAGCGGCGTTTTCAACTATGGGCGGGCGAAGCGTCCCTCCCCTTTACGATTGGGATCCGCCTTTTTGAACCGGACGCTGACGGCGGGCGCTGGAAGCTTGAAACCGTGCTGCGCGGCCGTGATAAACCGGAACGGATGCTGGTCTACCCCCGGCAAAAGCTGTATAAAAAATGGCAGCCGTTTGAAGAAGAGGTCCGGCTCGAACAGGCAAGATGGGGAAAACTGTTCCCCTGGCTTCAAGATGAAAACGGGCAGCTGCGCAATGAACTTGAAGAAAACCGCGCATGGGAGTTCTTCGTTCATGCCAGCGAAAAGCTTCTCCCGCTCGGTGTGGAAATTATGCTGCCGTCCTGGTGGTCATCTGTTAAAAACGCCAATATGCGGCTGAAAGCAAAACTGAAAAAAAACACAAGCTACCGGTCCTTTTTCAATCTCAATACAGTGCTCGAATTTGACTGGCGGATTTCCTTAAACGGGATGGAAATGAGCGAAGAAGAATTTCAAAACCTCGTAAACGGAGGGCGCCGCTTTGTGAAAGCGGGAGAAGAGTGGATCACGCTTGATCCGAAGATGATCCGGTCGCTGCAGGCGCTCATGGAAAAGGCCAAAAAAGAGGGCCTCCATCTTCAGGATCTGCTCGCGCAAACTTCCGGATCCGAAGAGGAAACGGACGAAGAAGAAACAGAGGATATGCAGGCGCTCGCCCGGATTCAAATTGAACTGAATCAGTCATTAAAAAAATTCATCCGGAAACTTTCCAATCTGGACGAAATTCCATCCGTCCCGATCCCGCCCGGATTCCAGGGCGATTTGCGGCCGTATCAGCAGCTTGGCTTAAACTGGCTCTCCTTTTTGCGTGATTGCGGGTTTGGCGCCGTACTGGCAGACGATATGGGGCTTGGGAAAACCGTGCAGCTGATCGCTTACCTCCTCCATGTGAAGCATGCAAAACAGCCGGCAAATCCGGCGCTCATCATTTGCCCGACATCTGTCCTCGGCAACTGGCAACGGGAGATTGAAAAATTTGGAAATGGCTTAAATGCCGCCCTCCATTACGGGCCGAACCGGAAAAAAGAAAACCTGGGGGATTGCTATCAGCATGCCGATGTTGTGCTGACGAGCTACGGGATTGCCCACCTTGATTTCGAGGCATTGTCAGCTGTGGAATGGAGCACGATTGCCCTTGATGAAGCGCAAAACATTAAAAATGCAGAGACGAAACAGTCGCGGGCGATCCGGAAACTAAAGGGCAGGCATTATATTGCTTTGACCGGCACCCCGATGGAAAACCGGCTTTCAGAACTGTGGGCGATCTTTGATTTTGCCAATAAAGGCTATTTGGGCACGTTCAGGCAGTTCCAAAAACGGTTCATCGCCCCGATTGAAAAGGACGGGTCAAAAGAAAAAATCCGTGAGCTCAAGCGCCTCATCCGGCCGTTTTTGCTGCGCCGGACGAAAAAAGATCCGGATGTGGAACTGAATCTGCCCGAAAAGCTGGAGCAAAAAGAATTTTGCCCGCTGACGGCAGAGCAGGCGGCATTGTACGAAGAAACGGTGCAAAATGCTTTTAAGGGGATCGGCCAGCTGAGTGGGCTTGGCAGAAGAGCGCTGATTTTGCAGATGCTAAACCGTCTGAAGCAGTTGTGCAACCATCCTGCCCTGTTTCTGAAAGAAGAAAAACCGGCGAACCTTTTGGAACGGTCATTTAAACTGGAAAAACTGGCAACGCTGACAGAAGCCATTTTGAATACGGGGGAATCGTGCCTCATTTTCACCCAGTATATCGGGATGGGCCAAATGATCCGGCAAATGATGAAGGAGCTGTTTGGCCTTGACGTTCCGTTTTTAAACGGAAGCATGCCAAAAGCAAAACGCGACCAGTTGATCCGTGATTTTCAAAACAAGGCGTTCCCTGTTTTTCTCCTGAGTTTAAAAGCCGGGGGAACGGGGTTGAACTTAACAGCAGCCAATCACGTCATCCATTATGACCGCTGGTGGAACCCGGCTGTTGAAAACCAGGCAACGGACAGGGCGCACCGCATCGGGCAGCAGCGGTTTGTCCATGTCCACAAATTGATTGCGACCGGCACACTGGAAGAAAAGATTGACGCGATGCTTGAGAAAAAGCAGGCGCTGAACGATGAAATTATCCAAAGTGACAACTGGGTTACCGAACTGTCCGATGACGAATTGAAACATTTGGTTTTGCTGCAAAGCTAAATAGAGGGGGGCACCCGCTCTGAGGTTCCCCCTCTCCTACATTTTTTGAATATTTATTATTATCAACAAAAATGGAGGGCACGTTAAACATGAAAAAACCTTGGGCTATCACAGGCATCATTGCTGCCGTTGTCGTAATCGGCATTATAGTCGGTATGGTTGTCCATGAAAAGGAAAAGCCAAGCTACCCGAAATGGGTGGGCCACAGCAAGAGCGGCAAATGGACGGCTGTATTATCGTATAACGGTGAGAAATCTGATGATGTTAATTATTCTGGAGATTTCATTTGGAATGGCTCCAAAAAAGAGAAAAATAAGGTTTCTGTTTTAAAAACACAATATTGGATCGGTGGTGAAATGGAAGCCGGGGACAAAACAGCAAACAAAGAGAAGGTATCTCCAGACACAGGATTTGTAGAATATACAGACGCGCCAAAAAAAGGAGAACATCCAGAAGCCGTCATTTATTGGGAAGAAGATAACAAAGTCCATAAGGAAGTCATCGAATTAAAAAAGCAAAAATAAAGGCGCGAAAGGGCCGCTCTGTTTTATGACGCAGAGCGGCCTTTTCCGTTTAATCTTTCTTTAAATGCCTCAATTAATTCCTCGCCTTCGTACCCTTCGCGGACCAGCTCCTCCAACAGCTTTTCCGCATACGCGATCCGCCTCGAGCGTATTTTCCCTTCGAGCAGGACGCTGATCGTTCCGTCAAATTCTTTTATTCCCCTGACTCGGGTCGAAAGCGGTGCCGGATCATTGTTCTCATACGTGATCACCACTTCAGTATCCAGCTCCGTCTGCTGCTTTTCTTTTTCCGCAAAAAACGGCAGATGCTTGCTCTCCGTGTATGCTTCAATCAGCCAGGTGCCCCGCCCATCTTCCTTGTTCAGAATCAGCCCGTCAATCAACGGAATCGGCACGCGTTCGCCGTCATTCAAAATGGTAAGCGACAGGATCTTAAACGTTTTCATCCCTTTCCTCCCTATTCGTTTGTAAAAATTATAACATACATCCAACAGACGATCACCGGCAACAGCCCATTTTCTCACCTGCATCAAAAAGGCGGAAGTCTGGACAATGCAAGTCCAAGCCGGGAACCAGCTGTTATGTTTCCGCGGTAAAAGTTCCCATTTTCGCCCGGTTGATGCCAAAGAAAAAATTTTAAATAATGCCATAACCTCTTTTTACTGCCGAAATATGTAAAAACCAGGCGTGCAAAAATACATTTTTGCACGAAACGAAGGGGCTATTTTTGAAAAATGGCGATTTTACAAGAAAAATGAAAGCCGGTAAGATAAATGCAGGAAGGGGGTGGATCAGTTGATTAACCAGGTCACATTAGTCGGAAGGCTCACAAAAGATCCGGATCTTCACTACACAGCAGACGGAAAACCGGTGCTAAATATTACGCTTGCCTTAAACCGCCATTACCGGAATCAATTTGGCGAAACGTTAACCGATTTTGTCCAATGTACCCTTTGGAATAAAATCGCGGAGAATACAAGCAAATATTGCGCAAAAGGTTCCATGCTCGGCATTACCGGCCGGATTCAGACCCGCCACTATGATAATAAGGACGGAAAAAGGGTCTACGTCACCGAAGTCATTGCCGACACAGTCCAATTTTTAAGCAAACGGCCGGAAAACAAACCGCTGCAGGAAACCGGCCAGGGAGGGTAGCATGCAATGGAAGACGCTGCAAAACGGTTGGATGCACTTGAGCGGGTATTAGCGGATATGATCGTCAAACAGGGCATGCTGAACCGGCAGCTTGCACTTTTGATGCAGGAAGTAAAACGGATAGAGGAAGAGAGCCGCAAAATGCCCGCACTCGTGCCACATCTGAAGTAAACGTATGAGTTTTCCTTTTCCAACTTTCTTTTCCATTTTACCAGTTCCTAACGTTTCTCCTATATTGCCCCATCAGATAGAATATTTGTTGAGAATACCGATCCTCTTCTATCCCCTTCTCTTTTGGTCAGCTGGACATCCGGCTGATTTTTTTTACGGAAAAAAGCGGCAAGATCTGTTCCGCTGCTATTTTTCGAGTGCAAACATGATCTCCGCTTCACAGGCAAGCTCCCCGCCGACTGTAGCAACCGCTTTGCCTTTTCCGACCGGCCCTTTCAAGCGGATGATTTCCACTTCGAGGCGAAGCTGGTCTCCCGGTTTTACCTGGCGTTTAAACCGGCACTTGTCAATACCTGCAAAAAGCGCAAGTTTCCCGCGGTTTTCTTCCTTTTTCAACATGGCGACCGCGCCCACCTGTGCGAGCGCCTCCACAATCAATACACCCGGCATGACCGGATATTGCGGAAAGTGGCCTGCAAAAAAAGGTTCGTTTCCGGATACGTTTTTGATTCCAACCGCACGTTTTCCTTCTTCCACCTCAAGAATGCGATCAATCAATAAAAAAGGATAACGGTGCGGGAGAATGTCTTTAATTTGCTGTAAATCCAACATTGGCAAAAAATCCTCCGTTTTCAGTTTCAGTCCGGGAGAAATAAGGCGGCGGGCAGGATTCGAAACGGCCGCGTCCCCGGATACTGCCTTAAAGTACGTAAGGCAGCTGGTTTTCGTAAAAAGCGAATCATCAGGAACGGATGTTGTTTACAAGGCCCATCATCTGGTCGGACAATGTAATCGTCCTTGACTGGAACTGATACAACCGTTCTGTTTTCGTTAGCTCCGTTATTTCAGCAGAAAGGTCGACATTCGATTTTTCAAGCGCGCCCTGCTGCATAGAAATTTGGCTGCGGTTTGCCCCCTTTAAATCGGTGTATACATTTGCCGCATTGGCGTTTTGCGGCAGCCTCAGCAAGTTGTTCCCGGCCTGTTCCAGCACTTGCGGGTTGCGTATTTGGACAACGCCGAGGTTAAAGCTTTCCCGCGTGCCGTCACTGTATGCCACCTGCAAGATCCCGTTTGGCCTGATCGCGTAATCTGCTACTCTGCCCTGGAATGTAATCATCCTGTTATTCTCATCCAGGACAGGATTCCCGTTCGCATCAGTGAGCATACTTCTATTGTTTCCGAGCGGGGATACTTCCAATGCGCCATTGCGGGTAAAGGCCGTTTCATTACGGCCATTTACCCCGGCAAGCACTTTTAAGTACTGGTTTTCTTTTGTAAAGGCCATATCAAGGGCGCGTCCGGTATTTTCAAGCGCCCCCTGCGATGGGGAAAGCACCGCTTGTGCCAGTTTTGCCCCCGTGCCGGTCCGGATGCCGTACGGCGTTTTTCTGCCTGTTTCTTTGGATGGATCCGGCTGGTTGTTGATTTGCTGGGCGAGCAGATCGGTAAAGCTCGCCTGTTTGCTTTTATAGCCGTTTGTATCCACATTAGCAACATTATGGCTGATGGTATCGATTTTGTCCTGCAACTGCCTGAGCGTATTGGTTGCTGTCAACATGGATTGATTCATGGCGCTGTCTCACCCCACCATTCTCCGTTATACTTTTCCTACGTCATTTACGGCTTTGCCGAGGCTTGCGTCATAAGCCTGCAGCACTTTTTGATTGGCTTCAAAAGAGCGGTAAGCACTCATCATATCTGTCATTGTTTTTGTCTCATCGACATTGGAAGATTCCAGGCAGCCCTGCTTGATTTGAAAGCCGTTTTGGCCTGCAGCTGGCAGCGCCCCGTTATTCGCGAGCGTATATAAACCGTCGCCTGTTTTCTCAAGCTGTGCCGGATTTTGGGCGTAGGCAAGGCCGATCGTGCCCGCATACCGCCCGTTTTCCGTTACCGCGCCAGCCGCATCGACGGAAAAATCGGTTCCCCCCGTCTGAATGCGGCCCCCGTTTTCATCCAGCACGTAATGGCCGGAAGCGGTCGTTAAATAGCCTTCCGGGTTCACTGTGAAATTCCCGTTCCGCGTATAGGCTTCATGTCCGTTGCCGTCATCGATGCGGAAGAACAGGCTTCCTTGCGGTGAAGCCTGATCTAATATGGCCAAATCGGTCCGGTTGCCTGTTTCTTTAAGGTCACCCTGTTTAAAAAGCGACAGTGTTTCCTGCATATAAACACCGGTCGCAAGTGACCCGACCGATTTCACTACTTCGCCTGTTGTCCCGTTTTTATCCATATAGCTGAGCAGCATTTTCGGGAAAGAGCGGATCGATGACTGGTCCGTTTTATACCCCGGCGTGTCTGCGTTGGATAAATTATTGGCGAGCAAATCCGTTTTCCGCTGCTGGGCGATCATCCCGGAAGCCGCTGTATATAAACCCCGTAACATTGCCATTCACCTCGCTGGAGCATTCATCAAACGTTTGATTAAACGAGTTTTCTTCTTGAAATTTTATCGATATTTTCAAGCATGATGCCTGTTCCGATCGCTACGGAACTCATCGGATTTTCGGCAACAAGGACCGGCACTTTAATTTCTTCGGCAAGCAATTGGTCAATACCGTGCAAAAGAGCCCCGCCGCCTGTTAAAATGACACCGCGGTCAATGATGTCGGCTGACAGTTCAGGAGGCGTTTTCTCTAAAACGTTTTTCGTGGCGTGGACAATGATGGACACGGATTCACGCAGCGCTTTTTCAATTTCAGCGGATTTGATCGTAATCGTCCGCGGCAAGCCGGAAACCATATCCCTGCCCCGGATGTCCATTTCTTCATTGCGGGCGCCCGGAAATACCGTGCCGATATTCATCTTGATATTCTCTGCCGTCCGTTCGCCGATCAGCAGTTTGTACTCCCGTTTAATATACTGCAGAATTTCATTGTCAAATTTGTCACCGGCCATTTTGATGGACGAGCTTGTCACAATGTCCCCCATCGACAGTACCGCAATATCCGTCGTGCCGCCACCGATATCGACCACCATATTCCCGCTCGGCTGGAAAATATCCATGCCTGCACCGATGGCCGCCACTTTCGGTTCTTCTTCCAGGTAAACATTTTTCCCGCCGCTTTTTTCTGCTGCCTCGCGGATCGCTTTTTGCTCCACGCTCGTAATATTTGTCGGGCAGCAAATCAAAATGCGCGGTTTCGATAAGAATCCCTTTACATTCAACTTGTAAATAAAATACCGCAGCATCGTTTCCGTTACGTCAAAATCGGCAATGACGCCGTCTTTCAGCGGGCGGATGGCGACAATATTGCCCGGCGTCCTGCCAACCATGCGGCGCGCTTCCTCCCCGACCGCGAGCACTTTATTGGCCGTTTTCTCAATGGCTACAACAGACGGCTCATTCAGCACAATTCCCTGGCCTTTTACGTGGATCAGTACATTCGCGGTACCCAAATCAATTCCTATATCCTTTGCAAACATGTATGTGCTCCTTCCTCATTTTTCAAACTTTTTTAGGACGATTTATCTATTCGAAGTCTATCATTGTCTGTTATCCCTGGTTATTTATTTTAGCATATTTTTGCCGGGTTTCGGGATCATTTGTCAAATTTTATTTTCGGGTATTTTTCAAGCGAGGCAAACGGAGGGGATTTTACGGGGGGGCCCGGTTTGCAAAAAAGCAGCTTTCGCGCGGGGTGTCCGTTTCAATTCTGCGAAAGCCGTTTACCGGATGGAAGCAGCTGCGCATCCTGTGGCCGGAACCGCTCCCAAAACGGGCCCGGACCGTAAAAAGAAGCAACCGCGCAATTCGATTGCTTCTTTCAGGAATCATGGAGCCCTCATGAGCCGGAAAGCGCTGCTGCGGTTTTTCTGTTACTCTGTGACCGGATACTCTTCTTTTTTATATTTTTGCTTTGTTGCTTCCCCTCCGCGCAAATGACGGACAGATTTATGGTAATCGAGGATATTCTTTACCTCATTTGCCAGTTCCGGATTGATTTCCGGCAGCCTTTCCGTCAAATCTTTATGGACAGTACTTTTGGATACGCCAAACTCTTTCGCAATTACGCGAACTGTTTTCCTCGTCTCCACGATATACTTCCCAATCTTGATAGTCCTCTCTTTGATGTAATCGTGCACACTACTCGCCCTCCCCCAAAATTGGATGTGAGGCGTGTGAAATGAGACTCGCCGGATTCAATTTTGTACTGGATCCCGCAGGCTGTTCATGCTTGCGGCAGAAAGTGAAGCCTTTCTGATGGTGCAGAATATAATCAAGTCTGTAGCGAAGATGCTCCCGTCATTAACGATTCCTCACCTCAAACACTCCCGCTTTTTTGTCAAGTTTGTAACAGTTTATTAGCTTGTGTACCATTTTATGCAAGAAACTGCTTTTTTACGGGAAGCGGGCGGAAAACAAAAAAAGGACAGAGGTTTTCTGTCCTGTATACACGCGGGCTGTATTAATGGCTGTTCTGGCTGGTTGATGTTTTTTCCGAAGACCGGCTTTGCTTGGACTGGCTGCTTTCGGATGAAACTTCCGGCGTTTTGACGTCGCTGGCCGTTTTATTGAAGTAGCCTTCCGGATTGACCGCCACATCGTCTTTGCGGATTTCAAAATGAAGATGCGTCCCGGCGGCTTTGTTCAGCTCGCTCCGGCCGGCTTTTGCGATCGTTTGTCCTTGCTTGACCATATCGCCTTCTTTCACCGCAATGTCTTTCACCGATTGGTATTCGGTCGTCACGCCTTTGTCATGTTCGACTTCAATGACATTGCCCAAAACGGCATCTTCCTGCACTTTTGTGACGGTACCGCCCATTGCAGCAACAACGTCAAATGTTTTGCCATTTTTCATCGTGATGTCAATTCCCTGGTTCGGCTGATATGTGTTGCCGTATACAACGAGTGCGGCTTCCTGGTCCTTGACGGAAGCATTCGCGTCGTAAAACTTCTTCTCAATCGTGGCCAGTTCAGGTTTTTGTACCGGCATTCTGAAGTTTTCTACCGCTTTGTTTACTTCGATTGCGTCATTGCCGGATCCTTTCTGGCTGATGGATGCATCGTTTTTAAATTTTTCTTTTGCCGAATGGGTTCCAAGCGACTGATACCAAATAATCCCTGTAATCAACAGCACCGCACTTACTAAATAGATTGCCGGATAGACCCAGCGTTTTTTGAAGAAATTTTTTATGTTCTTTGGTTGAGAAGGCCGTTTCTTTTCTTCCTCTCTCATTTATCATCACCTCAGCAACCATTCTGAACATTTCTTCATTTGTTTATACATCAAGTTTAAAAAATTTTTGTCCGGGAGGGATTATTTTTTTGCCAGGGCGCCGGCTCCGGCAATTTGGCTGAATGGTTTCACCGTGACGCCTTGATAATAATACGCCACAATCGCTTTATAATCTTTCCCTTCCTGTGCCATGCCGTTTGCCCCGTACTGGCTCATGCCGACGCCGTGCCCGTATCCTTTCGTTATAATTTCAATTTCTTTTCCTTTTCTTTCCCATGTAAAATCTGAAGAAGGCAGCCCCAGCTTCTCCCTCACCTGCCTGCCGGTGAAAACTTTGCCGGCAATTTTGATTTTCGCCACTCTTTTTCCTTCTGTCCTGGATAAGACAGTTCCCGTATCATTCGCTTGAATCCGGATCCCCAGTTTTTGTTCGAACGCCGTGGCGGGGATGGATGTGACTTTCTTGAATTTAGGCGAGTTTTGATCCCACGGGCTTTTCACGCTTTTTAAATAGGGTACGGCACTGGACCAGTAATCGCCGGCATTTTCTGTGTAGCCGTTGCTGGTGGAAAAAAACGCTGCATCGATCGGCTTGTTATGGTAAGTGATGATTTCGCCTTCTGTTGCAGCAACCGCTTTGTCGATTTTCTCCATTTTTTCCTGATACGCTTTCCCCCAAACGTTTTTCAGTTCATCCCGGCTCAAATATACCTGGTCGTTGACCGTATCTGTCACATTGGCATTATCCGGCAAATCCCTGTTTCCGCCATTTAACATCCGGTTGACAATGAAAGTGCGGGCAGTCAGTGCCTGGGCTTTTAATGCCTCGAGTTTAAACGTTGCAGGCATTTCAGCTGCGACCACGCCTGCAACATAGTCTTCCATTGGCACGCGGTCAACCTTTTTCTCCATGCTTCTGTATACGGATACCTGGACGGATACCGTTGCTTTCTCCTCCTTTGGCGGTTTTTTTTCATGCAATTTTCCGCTCACCTTGTCGTTGTGGAACGGAAGGACGACAAGGGCCGGAATGAGAAAGGAAAAGGCGAGGACGAGGATCGCTGCGATTACAACGGGTTTGATTGGTTTCATGCTGACGCCTCCATATGATCGAAGTGGTGGAAAGCCTATACTCCAATTTATGGGACGGGACAAGCATTTATGATTAAAAATGCACGCTCAAGGGTGTGCGGGGCAAGCATGGGGCAGCACCGAAAAAAAGCCGACGAACCTTCCCGGCGCGCTCTGGCGACAACCGGATAAGTTCCGGAGGCGCATCGCTTGAGGCGGGAGGAAACGCATTGGACGGCGTTTCAGCATAAACTGTTTCAACAACTGCATGAAAAATCAAGGCCTGTACGTTTGAAACCGGCCTGTTTTGTCCATAATGGGAACAGCAGAAGAAAAATGGCGAAAAAAAACCCTGCACATGGGGAATATGTACAGAGGTTTTTATACAAACTAAAGATTGGCGTCAGCAAGCAATTGATCTTGTTTTGCCGGCGCAACTTCCGCTTCGTCGTCGACCCTTTCAATGTCGGCCCCAAGTGCAGCCAGTTTTAAATGAAAGTTCAAATAGCCGCGGTCCAGATGTTTTAATTCGGTCACCCGGGTAATGCCTTTTGCCGCCAGCCCGGCAATAATTAAAGCGGCGGCTGCCCGCAGGTCTGTTGCGGCAACTTCAGCCCCCTGCAAATTGCACGGCCCGTTCACAATAACCGAACGCCCTTCTATTTTTAAATCCGCATTCATGCGCCGGAATTCTTCCACATGCATGAATCGGTTTTCAAATACCGTTTCCGTAATCACGCTCGTGCCTTCAGCACACAAAAGGAGCGCCATCATTTGTGACTGCATATCGGTCGGGAATCCCGGATAAGGCATTGTCTTTATGTCTACTGCCTTTAATGTTTCCGGGCCGATAACCCGGACACCGTTCTCTTCTTCAATGATGGTGACACCCATTTCCTCCAGCTTTGCAATTAAGGAAGAAGTATGCTCAGGTACCGCACCTTTTACCAACACATTTCCCTTTGTAATCGCAGCGGCAACCATAAATGTCCCTGCTTCAATTCTGTCCGGTATGATGGTATGATCAGCAGCATGCAGCTTCTCCACACCTTCGATCTTAATGGTTCCCGTGCCGGCACCTTTTACATTTGCGCCCATTTCATTCAGGAAATTGGCAAGATCCACAATTTCAGGTTCTTTTGCACAGTTTTCAATGACCGTTTGTCCGTCAGCCAGCGATGCGGCCATCATGATATTCTGGGTTGCGCCGACGCTTGGAAAATCCATATATATTTTCGCGCCATGCAAGCGGCCGGATACAGACGCTTCAATAAAGCCGTTTCCCACATCTACTTTGGCGCCCATTGCTTCAAATCCTTTTAAGTGCAAGTCAATAGGGCGGGATCCAATGGCACAGCCTCCCGGTAATGCGACCCTTGCTTTCCCGGTTCTCGCCAGTAATGGCCCCAGCACTAAAAAAGATGCCCTCATTTTGCGTACATATTCAAAAGGCGTTTCAATTGATAACTCCCTTGATGCATCTACAGTGATTTCATTATCCAGAAACGTAACTTCAGCATTCAAGTGGCGCAGCACTTCACTGATTGTAAATACATCGGAGAGTTGTGGTACATCACGTATGATGCTTTTTCCTTCACTTGCCAATAACGATGCAGCGATCACAGGCAATACGGCATTCTTTGCACCTTCCACTTGAACGGTGCCCTGAAGCCTGTTTCCGCCGCGGACGATGATCTTTTCCAAGAGTATTCCCCTCCGCGTCCATATTCTCTATATTAATATTCAATCGTAATGATGGGTGTGCCAATTACGACCGTTGTCTTACCGCCCAAACCGCTGTCTCGCAAACCGATTTGCACATTCATTTTCCGGTTTTTGGCATGGATATTTTCAGAAAACTTAGGCGAGTATCCGGAAACCGCATAAAAGTTCTTTTCTTCCATTGTTTCAATTTCTTGCGCATCAAGACGTTTCAGCAATTGTTCTTTTTTTCCACGTAACAAAACATGATCCATTTTATCACTGAATTCGCCTTTGATACAAGAGAAAACCATGGGCTTTTTCGTAAAAAGCGCTCGAGTGCGGGCAGATACCAATTGATTGACTTTGCGCATTTGCGCGCGGTCCCATCCTTTGCCATTCACTTCATAAATGATATACGAACCGTTTTCAGCATTTGATAGGGTCGACATCAATTTTACGGTTTCGACATAATGGCTTTTTTCCAGCTTGCCCGTGAGCACCTTCACATGCCTGTCCTTTTTTACCGACCAGTGCATTTCAGGGAATGTATCCTGCAATGTCTGCACTTTTTCGGCCCATTCCGGTTCGGACGGCGCCCGCAGGGGTTCTCTTGTATATAAAGACCATTCAGTGACTTTGCCGTTCAATTTTGCAATGGACGCCTGAAATAACTGCAATTGATCCGTAAAATTGGCCGCATCTGTCTTATTCCCCACGAAAATCAGTGTCAAACCAACAATTGCCAAAACCGGATATACAAATCGGAATTTCATCTTTGCGCTCCCCTCTCCCTTATTAAAAGTGTTAACAAGAGAGACGGCAGACATACCAGGTAAAAGTCGTCAAGTTTTGACACCCTATACACTAGTATAATGAATTTTGTCAAAAAAGCATACCTAAATTGTATGCAACGGATCATTTTTTGGAAACAGGAAAAACGAACCATTTTTCAGCCTCAAAAGAACCGATCAATTGGAATTTTGAAACAATGCTTAGCGGTACCCGTCATTGGAACAGGAAATGCAGGCGCTGCACCCATAGCAAATAGTCAAGGAAAAAATTGCTGACGCTGTATCCGATTGCGACAGAAAGGAAAATATACAAAAGCCTTGCCTGGACAATGCGGTTTTTCTTTATGATCTTGTCAATATGGACGGCTTGAAGGATCCAAAACGTCATGCCAATAAAAAACAAATTCACAAGGATGCTGAGCACTGCCTGCGTTCCGAATTCAGCTGTCATCTGTCCTCATTCCCTTCCTGTTTTTGCCCGTTCAGGCGCCTTGCCCGGCAAACCGGCTGCTTAAAGAAAAACACCTTCCGAAGAAGCAGAAGGTGCCTTTTTGATCATAAAATGACAGTAAGGAAAAGCGGTTATCTGGAAAAGTGGCGATAGACTTCAATCCGGTTCATCGCGCGTTTTAACGCAAGCTCCGCCCGTCTAAAATCGATATCATCCTGATCGGACTGGTGCAATCTTTTTTCTGCACGCTGCTTTGCTTCTTCCGCCCGCCGGATGTCAATTTGTTCGGGTGTTTCGGCAGCCTGTGCCAGAATGGTCACCTGGTTGGAGCGTGTTTCCAAAATGCCGCCGCTCACTGCAACTACTTTTTCCTGGTCGCCGTTTTTAAACCGGACAACTCCGATATCAAGCGGCGCAACAAGCGGAACATGCCCGTACAGGATACCGATCTCGCCGCTTTTGGCTTTTGCAATTACCATTTCCACTTCCGCATTGTATACCGGGCCGTCCGGGGTGACAACACTGGCTTCAAATGTCCTCATTTTACTTCCTCCCGGTCCCGCATTATGCTTTTACGCCCATGGCTTCCGCTTTTTTCACAGCATCCTCGATCGTGCCTACGAGGCGGAAAGCATCTTCAGGAAGATGGTCGTATTTCCCTTCAAGAATTTCTTTAAAGCCGCGGACAGTTTCCTTAACCGGCACATAAGATCCCGGCTGGCCGGTAAATTGTTCCGCAACGTGGAAGTTTTGCGACAGGAAGAACTGGATGCGGCGTGCGCGCGCAACAACCAGTTTGTCATCTTCGCTCAGTTCATCCATCCCGAGGATCGCGATAATGTCCTGGAGCTCGCGATAACGTTGCAATGTTTGCTGTACCTGGCGGGCAACGTTGTAATGCTCTTCCCCGACAATTTCAGGGGACAATGCCCTGGATGTCGAAGCGAGCGGATCTACAGCAGGATAAATCCCCATTTCCGACAAACGGCGTTCAAGGTTGGTCGTCGCATCGAGGTGGGCGAATGTTGTGGCCGGAGCCGGGTCAGTGTAGTCGTCAGCCGGCACATAGATCGCCTGGATCGATGTGATTGAACCTTTATTTGTAGATGTAATCCGTTCCTGCAGCTGGCCCATTTCGGTTGCAAGGGTCGGCTGGTAACCTACGGCTGACGGCATACGGCCGAGCAACGCAGACACTTCAGAACCTGCCTGTGTGAAACGGAAAATATTGTCGATAAAGAGCAATACGTCCTGGCCTTGTTCGTCACGGAAATATTCAGCCATCGTCAGGCCTGTTAAAGCCACACGCATACGTGCGCCAGGCGGTTCGTTCATTTGCCCGAACACCATTGCTGTTTTGGAAATAACGCCGGAATCTTTCATTTCGTAGTAGAGGTCGTTCCCTTCACGCGTCCGTTCCCCTACGCCGGCGAATACAGAAATACCACCGTGTTCCTGTGCAACGTTGTTAATCAGTTCCTGGATTAACACGGTTTTGCCAACGCCGGCACCGCCGAACAAACCGATCTTCCCGCCTTTGATGTAAGGCGCCAAAAGGTCAACGACTTTAATGCCGGTTTCAAGAATTTCAACCTGCGTGGATAACTGCTCGAAAGAAGGCGCCGGTTTTTGGATCGGGTCGCGGCGCACATTGCCTTTCAGTTCGCCGTCAAGGTCAATGACTTCCCCGAGCACATTAAATACACGGCCAAGGGTTGCTTCCCCTACCGGTACAGAAATTGGCGTGCCTGTGTCCACTACTTCCATGCCGCGACGGATACCGTCTGTGGAAGCCATCGCAATTGTGCGGACGGCATCATCGCCTAGGTGTAATGCAACTTCCAGTGTAACATTGATATCCACTTCATTGGCATTTTTTGCTTTATAATTGATTTTTAATGCGTTATAAATATCAGGGAGCTGACCGTTTTCAAACTTTACGTCAACTACCGGACCCATTACTTGCAGAACGTGTCCAATGCTCATACTGTTCCCTCCTAACTTGCTTGATGGCACATGCCCGATCCGTTTCGGCAAAAGAGCGGTTTGCCAAAACGGAAATTATTCCAGTGCAGCTGCTCCACCGACAATTTCTGTAATTTCCTGTGTGATGGATGCCTGGCGGGCACGGTTATATGTCAATGTCAACGAGTCGATTAATTCAGTTGCATTGTCCGTCGCATTTTTCATTGCAGTCATGCGTGCCGCGTGTTCACTTGCTTTGCTGTCCAGCAGCGCGCCATAAATAAGGCTTTCTGCGTATTGCGGCAGCAAAACATTCAGGATTTCTTCTACAGACGGTTCAAATTCATAGGAAATGAGCCGGTTTGTCGCCGTTACATCCGTAAGCGGCAGCAGCCTTTTTTCCGTCACATCCTGGCTAATGGCGCTGACAAAATGGTTGTAATACAAATACAACTCATCGAATGTCCCGTCTTCATACATCGCGACCGTTTTCTTCGTGATATTTTCGATATCCTGGAATGTCGGATGGTCAGACAGGCCGACAATCTGCAGCACAACATTCATCTTTAGACGCCTGAAAAATTCGTATCCTGTACGGCCGATCACAATAATCGCATATTCATCATCAGATTGATGGCGTTCCCGGATGGTCTGGGTTACAAGCCTTAAAACGTTGCTGTTAAAAGCGCCGGCCAGTCCGCGGTCAGATGTGATCACGAAATAACCGGTCCTTTTAACCGGGCGGGAAACAAGCATCGGATGCCGGGCGCCGCCTGTCCCCTGGGAAATGCTGACTACTACATCCTGCATTTTCTCCATGTAGGGGACAAATGATTTGGCGGACAATTCCGCACGGTTCAGTTTTGCAGCCGACACCATCTGCATGGCCTTCGTAATCTGGCTTGTTTTCTGCGTAGAGTTGATCCGGTTTTTTATATCGCGTAAGGATGCCACTTCACTTCACCACCCTTGTGAGTTAATCAGGATTCCAATCCTGGATTGAAATCCTTTGTCTGTCCGGCCCGTTTGCCTTCGGTTCGGATGCTGCAGTGAAAAAGCACGCATGCCGCATACGGGTAACGGGGTTCTCTGTCCAATTATTGATGTTCAGATGCTACGAAGGTCTTTTTAAATGCCTGAATGGCTTCTTTCATTTTTTCATCGTCAGGAAGATTTCCGGTTGTACGGATTTCTTCGAGCAGTGATGCCCGATTCTGGTCCAGCCAGTCATAAAGTTCCGATTCAAAACGGAGAATGTCTTCCACTTGAATATCGTCCAGCAATCCTTTTGTTAATGCATACAGGATGCATACTTGTTTTTCCACTTTGATTGGCTTGTTCAGGTCCTGCTTCAATACTTCAACCGTACGCTGCCCGCGTGCCAGTTTTGCCTGGGTGGCTTTATCCAGATCCGACCCGAATTGGGCAAATGACTCAAGTTCACGGTAAGATGCCAGGTCAAGGCGCAGTGTGCCGGAAACTTTTTTCATTGCCTTGATTTGCGCGGCACCGCCTACGCGGGATACGGATAACCCTGCATTGATCGCCGGGCGGACACCTGAGAAGAACAAGTCGGACTGCAGGAAGATCTGCCCGTCTGTAATCGAAATCACGTTTGTCGGAATGTAAGCCGAAATATCGCCGGCCTGTGTTTCAACAAACGGCAGGGCGGTCAATGAACCTCCGCCTTTTGCATCGCTTAATTTGGCGGCACGTTCAAGCAGGCGGGAGTGCAAATAGAATACGTCGCCAGGATATGCTTCACGGCCCGGCGGACGGCGCAAGAGCAAGGAAAGTTCACGGTAAGCAACAGCCTGTTTGGATAAGTCATCATACACAACGAGCACGTGTTTTCCGTTGTACATGAATTCTTCGCCCATCGCAACACCGGCATACGGTGCCAGGTATTGAAGAGGCGCCGGTTGCGAAGCGGAAGCCGTTACCACAATCGTATAATCCAAAGCCCCGAATTTGCGGAGCGTTTCAACTGTACCGCGGACGGTCGATTCTTTTTGGCCAATCGCAACATAGATACAAATCATGTCCTGGTCTTTTTGGTTTATAATCGTATCAATCGCAATAGTCGTTTTACCAGTTTGGCGGTCGCCAATAATCAATTCCCGCTGCCCGCGGCCGATCGGCACAAGTGCATCGATCGCCTTAATCCCCGTTTGCAGCGGTTCGCTTACCGATTTCCGGTCCATTACGCCAGGCGCTTTAGATTCAATCGGGCGGGTTTTCGTTGTGTTGATGGGCCCGAGCCCGTCAACCGGCTGGCCGAGCGGGTTGACGACACGGCCGATGAGTTCCTCCCCGACCGGCACCTGCATGATCCGGCCTGTACGCCTTACTTCATCGCCTTCATGAATTTCGCGGTAAGGCCCGAGAATAATGATCCCGACATTGCTTTCCTCAAGGTTCTGCGCAAGCCCCATGACCCCGTTGGAAAATTCCAGCAGTTCCCCGGACATGGCCTGGTCAAGACCGTGTGCACGCGCAATCCCGTCACCGACTTCGATAACGGTACCGACATCGCTCACTTCAATTTCAGACTGGTAATTTTCAATCTGTTTTTTTATCAGCAAGCTGATTTCTTCAGCCTTAATGCTCATAAATCCAGCACCTCATTTCTCACTTAACTGATTAATGTTTTTTCAAGACGTTCCAATTTTCCGCGCAAACTGCTGTCAAAAATAGAGTTGCCGATTCTAATCTTTAATCCGGCCAGCAGACCGTCATCCACGATATTCTCAATGTTTAAAGACCGCTTTCCGACCTTTTTGGCAAATACTTCAGATATCGCTTTGCTCTCGTCAGCAGAAAGCGGGCGAGCAGAGTAGACAAGTGCATCTGCAATACCGCGTTCATCATTCACCCGTTCAATAAAAGCACGGCATACCCTCGGGATGAGCTCGTCCCTGTGCCGCTCAGTCAAGAGCAACAACAAATTCAAAGTGAAAGTGGATAATCCAGAAAAAATGTTTTTAAGGATTTCTTGTTTCTTTTCTATCGTCAATTTCGGAGATTTAAGGAGCTTTCGGAACGGTTCGTTTTCCTCAAAAACCTCTCTTACCGCCCGGACTTCTTTTTCGATTTCTTGAAGCTGCCCGTGCTCTTTTGCAAGCTCAAAAAGTGCCGAAGCGTACCGTTTTTCTACCGCCTCATTACTCATTTCATTTCTCCTGCCTCTTTAATAGAATCGAGTATGAATTTCTCGTGGTCTTTCTCGGAAATTTCTTTTTCAATCACTTTAGAGGCAATCATCACGGACAAGGATGCTACCTGTTCACGCAAAGCAGCAACAGCTTTCGCTTTTTCCTGTTCGATTTCAACTTTGGCAGCATCTTTCATGCGTTCTGCTTCCTGGCGCGCTGTTGCAACGATATCATCATGCTGCACTTCTGCCTGTTTCCTTGCATTTTCAATTAAATTCTGGCCTTCAACACGTGCTTCTTTCAGCATCTTGCGCTGTTCTTCCAAAAGCCTGGCTGCTTCTTCGCGGTTTTTTTCCGCCGTTTCAATTTCTTTTGCAATATGTTCCTCACGTTTCCTCATCATTTCAACTAGAGGGCCGTAAGCAAATTTTTTCAATAGCAGAAGCAACACAACAAACACAATGGCCTGGAATAAAATATCGCCTGTGTTGAGCTTCCCTAGCACAAATCCGAGTACTAAATCAGTCTGGGACACCCGGGTTCACTCCCTTCCACACGTTCTTAAAACATTCTTTCGCACCTTTTACCAAAAAAAGAAGCAAAATGGTTCAAAAATGATTGCCCTGAACCGCTCATAACCGAAACTACAGCTGTTCCCGGCTAAACCATAAAGGAAAGGCGAAGGTCTCTTAGAATCCGCTTCGCCGTCAACATGTTCCTTATCTTCCCAGTGCAATAAATGCGATAACAACCGCAATGATAGGAAGAGCTTCAACTAAGCCAATGCCGATAAACATTGTTGTCTGCAAAAGGCCGCGTGCTTCCGGCTGCCTTGCGATCCCTTCAACTGTACGACCGACAATAAGGCCGTTGCCGATACCGGCGCCCAATGCTGCCAAACCAACCGCGATTGCTGCTGCAAGAATACCCAAACTCATGATAAGATTTCCTCCTTTGGAATATATAAATAGATGATTTTTCAAAAATATAGAAATGGTTATTCCTCATGGGCAATCCTATGAGAAATATAAACCATTGTTAACATGGTAAAAATATATGCCTGGATCGTGCCGACAAAAATGGAAAATCCTTGCCATACAAGGGTCGGAATAATCGCTCCGATTGTCCCCCAAATGTTTGTATGCATCGCCAAAGTGCCCGCAAGCAGCGACAGCAGCACTTCGCCGGCATAAATATTCCCGTAAAGCCGGAGCCCTAATGTTAACGTGTTGGCAAACTGTTCGATCAGGTTAATCGGGACCAAAAACCATAACGGTTCAGCATAGCTTTTCAGATATCCGCCAAACCCTCTCTTTTTGACACCGTAAAAGTGGGACAGGCCCATGACCAGAACGGCCAGCGTAAGGGTAACAACCGGGTCGGAAGTAGGTGACTTCCACCAGGAATAATGATCATAAACAACCATAAACGGCAATCCGAGCATATTGGAAACAAAGATATACATGATCAATGTTAGGCCCAGAATATGAAAGACGCCGCCGGTTTTCCAGTCCATATTGCTTTTAATGATCCCTCTGACAAAATCCATGACCCATTCCATAAAATTCTGCATGCCTGTAGGTTTCAACGCCAACTTTCTTGTTGAGATGACCGCAATGATGAACACGATCAAGGATGAGACAGTAATCATCATGACGTTGGACAGGTTAAAATACAACCCCATGAATTCGACTATCGGTTGCTTATGTTCCACCGAAACTCACCTCACTTTACTTTTTTCTTTGTTGAAGCAAACCTACAAAAAAATCTATCATAATGACGAGATAAGATGTCATTATGCCAATCACTACAGCCAATAGATGAAACAAATCCGGAAAACGGAGCGCCACCGCTACCGCGAGTACGGCAGCCGCCATTCTCATCCCGGTACCGAGCGAGATCCTTTTTTTGCCCGGAGAAACATCGGTAACAGCCATTGTTTTCTTCACCATAAGCCATAAGTTAAAGAGGCTGACAGTTGTGCCAAGCAAAAGCCCGAGGAAAACAGAACGGTAACCGGGAAACATCGCCCCCGCCAAATAAAGGCACAAAAGAATCACCAAATACTTGCGCTGTCTTTTGTAAATACGTAGAAGTTCCGGCATGCCTTAAACACTCCTGACAAGGGACGCCGATCGTTTGCAGCACAGCAGGAAAGCGGTATGTCACTTCCTCACCTAGCAAATTGCAACATTCTTAACCAAAACTTGCAATTTGTTAAGGTTACGAACAGCCTGCAGCCCCGGCTTTACTGGTTTTTCACATTTCCGGCATTCCGGCATATTAATAGTAGAATCCCAACCTCATGAAAACCTTCTCATTATGTACACTTTTTTAGCATACAATAGCGCTTATCCAATGTCAATAGGAGTTTCCTTGATATAGTCATTAGAACTTATTTTTTCAGAAAATGGCCATCCCGCTTCCCAGAACAGGAAGGAAACACCGTACACCGGCGTAAGCTTGCGCTGCTTTTCCAATCGTTTACATGCCTGGCATTCATCTCTATACCGAAAACATACCGTTATTATAGACCCTTTTTATTTTTTTACCAGCCTGTTTCTGACGGGTTAACAAAATTGTAAAACACTAAGCGCATCCATACATTTTATTTTGTCCCAAACAGGCGGTCCCCTGCGTCTCCGAGACCCGGCACAATGTACCCTTGCTCATTCAGCTTCTCATCAAGGGCTGCTGTATAAATATCAACGTCCGGATGGGCTTTCTGCACGGCTTCCACGCCCTCAGGGGATGCAATCAGGCACATGAATTTAATGTTTTTTGCACCCCGCTGTTTTAAGGACTGGATCGCATCCACGGCAGAACCGCCTGTAGCCAGCATCGGATCCACAATGATAAAATCGCGTTCCTCTACATCGCTTGGAAGTTTTATGTAATATTCAACCGGCGTCAGTGTCTTCGGATCGCGGTACAGGCCGACATGTCCGACTTTTGCAGCCGGGATTAGTTTCCGCACGCCGTCTACCATGCCCAGGCCCGCACGCAGGATCGGGACAATGCCAATTTTTTTGCCGGATAAAATTTTTGATTTTGCCTTGCAGACTGGCGTTTCAATTTCAATTTCTTCAAGCGGCATATCACGGGTAATTTCAAATGCCATCAAAGTCGAAACTTCATCGACAAGTTCGCGGAATTCTTTTGTCCCCGTATGTTTATCGCGGATATACGTCAACTTGTGCTGGATCAGCGGGTGGTCAATGACATGAAGTGTACTCAAATGAATTCTCTCCTTTAAAGGTTGGTATCAGGTTCGGCAAATGCTTACCCCAACCATTTTACACGAAAAAAGCGCCCAATCTCAAGGAAAGCCAAAAGAAAATCCTGAGGCCAGGCGAAAGGACCGGCCCCGCGGTTTACGAGGCCTTCCTGTTCAATTTTTTTGCCGGTTCGTTTTTATGCCGCATTGGAAGTGCACCAGCCAGCTATCCGTCCGGAAAAAGCGGGCGCTAAAATGCGCCTGCTCAGTTTTGGCCGGCGTACAGCGGGAAGCGTTCCGTAAGATGCCGGACGCGTTCTGCCGCTTCTTTTAAGACTGCTTCGTTATCCGGATTTTTCAATGCCGATCCGATAATGGACGCCACCTCATCCATTTCTTCCAGGCCGAATCCCCTTGTTGTGACTGCAGGGGTACCGATTCTGAGACCGCTTGTTACAAACGGGCTTTCCGGGTCATACGGAATCGTATTTTTATTGGCCGTGATGCCGATATCATCGAGCACCTTCTCCGCATCCTTCCCGGTAATCCCGAAAGAACGCAAATCAATGAGAATCAGGTGATTGTCCGTCCCGCCGGATACAAGGTCAAATCCTTCTTTTTGGAGTCTTTCCGCCAGCCGTTTTGCGTTGTCCACCACTTTTTGCGAATAGGTTTTGAACCCGTCTGTAAGCGCCTCTCCAAAAGCGACGGCTTTGGCAGCAATTACATGCATAAGCGGGCCGCCCTGGATCCCCGGGAAAATCGACTTGTCCACTTTCTTTGCAAATTCCGCTTTGCATAAAATCATGCCGCCGCGCGGTCCCCGCAAGGTTTTATGCGTTGTGGTCGTGACAAAATCCGCATACGGCACCGGGTTCGGATGTAACCCTGCAGCCACAAGTCCTGCAATATGCGCCATATCCACCATTAAATAGGCGCCTGTTTCATCCGCAATTTCCCTGAACTTTTTAAAATCAATCGTCCGGGGGTATGCACTTGCACCTGCGACAATCAGTTTCGGCTTATGTACGCGCGCTTTTTCCAGCACATCTTCATAGTCAATATGCTGCGTTTCCTTATCCACGCCGTATTCCACAAAATGGTACTGCATGCCGCTGAAATTGACCGGGCTGCCGTGTGTCAAATGCCCGCCGTGGGACAAATTCATACCAAGCACCGTGTCGCCGTGCTCCAGAATGGTGAAATAAACCGCCATATTGGCCTGTGCGCCGGAGTGCGGCTGGACATTGACATGTTCGGCGCCAAAAAGCTGTTTGGCCCGCTCCCGCGCAAGGTTTTCCACGATATCCACATATTCGCACCCGCCGTAATACCGGTGCCCCGGATACCCTTCCGCATATTTGTTGGTCAGAACGGAACCTTGTGCTTCCATCACTGCTTCGCTGACAAAATTTTCGCTGGCAATGAGTTCAATCTTGTTTCTTTGCCGGTTCAATTCCTGCCGGATCGCCTCGTAAACTTCCTTGTCTTGATTTGCAATATGGCTCAATTCGGTACCCCCTCAAGATCGTTTTCATATTCTTTTTTATTTTACCATAATGCTTTGCAAATTTTGTCCATTTTTTTAACAAGAGAGCTTTTTGCGATGTTAACAATTTTTCTTTCAATGCAAATAGAACACCACCAGAAATATAATATTGTCAGATAAATATATGCCCATT
>NZ_ALAS01000186.1 GCF_000290615.1 Heyndrickxia coagulans DSM 1 = ATCC 7050 | reverse complement strand
AAACCAAGTAAACCGAGAATCGCTTATTTTTGGATTTAAACCTTTTATGGTTAAGTTAGAAAGGGCGCACGGCGGATGCCTTGGCACTAGGAGCCGATGAAGGACGGTACAAACACCGATATGCTCCGGGGAGCTGTACGTAAGCTTTGATCCGGAGATTTCCGAATGGGGAAACCCCCTGTCTTTAATCGGACAGGATTCCTGCCTGAATCCATAGGGCAGGAAGGGCACACCCGGGGAACTGAAACATCTCAGTACCCGGAGGAAGAGAAAGCAATTGCGATTTCCCAAGTAGCGGCGAGCGAACAGGAAACAGCCCAAACCGGAAGGCTTGCCTTCCGGGGTTGTAGGACACTCATATGGGAGTTACAAAAGAACGGGGTAAGTGAAGCGGCCTGGAAAGGCCTGCCGGAGAAGGTAAAAGCCCTGTAACTGAAACTTCGTTCTCTCCCGAGTGGATCCTGAGTACGGCGGGACACGAGGAATCCCGCCGGAATCCGGGAGGACCATCTCCCAAGGCTAAATACTCCCTAGTGACCGATAGTGAACCAGTACCGTGAGGGAAAGGTGAAAAGCACCCCGGGAGGGGAGTGAAAGAGATCCTGAAACCGTGTGCCTACAAGTAGTCAGAGCCCGTTAACGGGTGATGGCGTGCCTTTTGTAGAATGAACCGGCGAGTTACGGTCTCATGCAAGGTTAAGCTGAAGAAGCGGAGCCGCAGCGAAAGCGAGTCTGAACAGGGCGAAAGAGTATGAGGCCGCAGACCCGAAACCAGGTGATCTACCCATGTCCAGGGTGAAGGCAAGGTAACACTTGCTGGAGGCCCGAACCCACGCACGTTGAAAAGTGCGGGGATGAGGTGTGGGTAGCGGAGAAATTCCAATCGAACTTGGAGATAGCTGGTTCTCTCCGAAATAGCTTTAGGGCTAGCCTCAAGCGGAGAGTTTTGGAGGTAGAGCACTGTTTGGACGAGGGGCCCTCATCGGGTTACCGAATTCAGACAAACTCCGAATGCCAAAAACTTATGCTTGGGAGTCAGACTGTGAGTGATAAGATCCATGGTCGAAAGGGAAACAGCCCAGACCGCCAGCTAAGGTCCCAAAGTATACGTTAAGTGGAAAAGGATGTGGCGTTGCTTAGACAACCAGGATGTTGGCTTAGAAGCAGCCATCATTCAAAGAGTGCGTAATAGCTCACTGGTCGAGTGACGCTGCGCCGAAAATGTACCGGGGCTAAACGTATCACCGAAGCTGCGGATGGACACCGTTTGGTGTCCGTGGTAGGAGAGCGTTCTAAGGGCGTTGAAGCCGGACCGGAAGGACCGGTGGAGCGCTTAGAAGTGAGAATGCCGGTATGAGTAGCGAAAGAAGGGTGAGAATCCCTTCCACCGAATGCCTAAGGTTTCCTGAGGAAGGCTCGTCCGCTCAGGGTTAGTCGGGGCCTAAGCCGAGGCCGAAAGGCGTAGGCGATGGACAACAGGTTGATATTCCTGTACCGCCTCTTCACCGTTTGAACGATGGGGGGACGCAGGAGGATAGGGCAAGCGCGACACTGGTTGATCGCGTCCAAGCAGTTAGGCCGGTGCGGAGGCAAATCCTTCGCGCCAAGGCGGAGCTGTGATGGCGAGGGAAATTAAAGTACCGAAGTTCCTGATTCCACACTGCCAAGAAAAGCCTCTAGTGAGGTGAAAGGCGCCCGTACCGCAAACCGACACAGGTAGGCGAGGAGAGAATCCTAAGGTGAGCGAGAGAACTCTCGTTAAGGAACTCGGCAAAATGACCCCGTAACTTCGGGAGAAGGGGTGCTTTTTGGGGTGTATGCCCCGGGAAGCCGCAGTGAATAGGCCCAGGCGACTGTTTAGCAAAAACACAGGTCTCTGCGAAGCCGCAAGGCGAAGTATAGGGGCTGACACCTGCCCGGTGCTGGAAGGTTAAGGAGAGGGGTTAGCCGCAAGGCGAAGCTCTGAACTGAAGCCCCAGTAAACGGCGGCCGTAACTATAACGGTCCTAAGGTAGCGAAATTCCTTGTCAGGTAAGTTCTGACCCGCACGAAAGGTGTAACGATCTGGGCACTGTCTCAACGAGAGACTCGGTGAAATTATAGTACCTGTGAAGATGCAGGTTACCCGCGACAGGACGGAAAGACCCCATGGAGCTTTACTGCAGCCTGATATTGAATTTTGGTACAGCTTGTACAGGATAGGTAGGAGCCTTGGAAACCGGAGCGCCAGCTTCGGCGGAGGCATCGGTGGGATACTACCCTGGCTGTATTGAAATTCTAACCCGCACCCCTTACCGGGGTGGGAGACAGTGTCAGGCAGGCAGTTTGACTGGGGCGGTCGCCTCCTAAAAGGTAACGGAGGCGCCCAAAGGTTCCCTCAGAATGGTTGGAAATCATTCGCAGAGTGTAAAGGCATAAGGGAGCTTGACTGCGAGACTTACAAGTCGGGCAGGGACGAAAGTCGGGCTTAGTGATCCGGTGGTTCCGCATGGAAGGGCCATCGCTCAACGGATAAAAGCTACCCTGGGGATAACAGGCTGATCTCCCCCAAGAGTCCACATCGACGGGGAGGTTTGGCACCTCGATGTCGGCTCATCGCATCCTGGGGCTGTAGTCGGTCCCAAGGGTTGGGCTGTTCGCCCATTAAAGCGGTACGCGAGCTGGGTTCAGAACGTCGTGAGACAGTTCGGTCCCTATCCGTCGCGGGCGCAGGAAATTTGAGAGGAGCTGTCCTTAGTACGAGAGGACCGGGATGGACGCACCGCTGGTGTACCAGTTGTCTTGCCAAAGGCATCGCTGGGTAGCTATGTGCGGAAGGGATAAGTGCTGAAAGCATCTAAGCATGAAGCCCCCCTCAAGATGAGATTTCCCACAGTTT
>NZ_ALAS01000185.1 GCF_000290615.1 Heyndrickxia coagulans DSM 1 = ATCC 7050 | reverse complement strand
TCTAGTATAACAAGAACAGTGCGTAAGGACAATACGATCGTCTATCAATCCAATCGCTATTCGGTTCCTCTCGGAACCTATCAAAAAGATAAAGATGTCTATATTGAAATAACAGCTGAGAATCGTCTGGTAATACGTGAACAAACAGATGGGCCAGTTATTGCCAACCATATCATTTCATTCGAGAGAGGAAAACTTATACAAGATAGGCAGCACACACGAGATCGTACTAAAGGGATAGCTGCGTATATTTCCACTGTATCTTCGTATTTTA
>NZ_ALAS01000184.1 GCF_000290615.1 Heyndrickxia coagulans DSM 1 = ATCC 7050 | reverse complement strand
GTATTCGCCCACAAGCGTACATTTAAATGATAGAGCGTCTTCCCATTTTTTTCCACTCATCTGCCCTTCGAGTAAAATTTTACACATACGAAAAAAAGGCGCGGCCGGTGCTCGGCATTACGCTCAGCCCGAAACCACAGGAAGAGCCGGATGTGGAGATAAAAAATGCGATCCAGCTGTTCGATGCCCTGTTCAAGACGATGAAAGACGCCCATGATGCCCGCTATATTTCAAGAAAACTGGAAAAAGACATTATTTTTATCGCTGCAGATGGCGTGACTGCTACAGATTTTCAGCTTTCCGCCGCACAAAAAGCAGCCTTAATCGAGGCGGGCCGGAAAAAAACAGAAACGTTTCTGAAAACGTGGTCCTATTAATAAAAAAGAATCGAGCTTAGTAGACAGCTCGATTTTTCTTTTTGCCCTTTTTGCCTTCAATCACGGTTAACTGGACATTGGATTTTTTGCGCAGCGGCCGTTTTGAAAATTTAACCGTGTGGACAGTATGGACCTTCATATTCCTTTTTTTCATTCTTTTCCTGGATTTGCGGGCGGCTTTTAAAAATGCTTTTTGTTCCTGGTTGGAAACATTCGTGCTTCTCTTGAGCAGGAAACGCATGCCAGCCAAAAGCACTGCCGCAAAAATGAAGGCTATCAACACCCTTTTCAAGAATACAACCGGCTCATGAAACAAAGAGGAACCCAGGCCGACCAGGGCCAAAAGAAAAATGCCGGCGATGATCCATTGACGCGTCTTCAACAAAAGCCACCTCCTCATGTTTTCCCAACCATTTTTTCCATCATTCTACCAGTTTATACGGATCCGGCCGTTTTTATTTTGAGGTTGATTCCCCGTCGCACAAACAAGCTTGTGATAGTAAATGTATTCCCATGCGCTGGAAATTTCAAACGCCGTTTTTAACGGGCGGCAGAAGCCGTATCACCCGATTCCAGTTCAAGCAGCGCCTGAAAGGAGGAAATCGCGACTTCAATTTGCTTGTCATCCGGCTCTTTTGTCGTTAACAGCTGCAGCCACAGGCCCGGATAGCCAAGATACTTCAGAACCGGAATATGGCGGACTTTATTGGTCAGCTGAAGGACTTCAAACGCCGTGCCGAGCACGACCGGAATGAGCAAAATCCGGTCGGTGATGCGGAGCCAGAGCGGATCTGTCGGGACAAGCGTATAAATCAGGACGCTCACAATCACGGTAAACAGAATAAAACTGCTGCCGCACCGGTAATGCAGCCTCGATTGCGAGCGGACGTTTTCAACGGTGAGGGCAAGCCCGTTTTCAAATGTATTGATGACTTTATGTTCAGCCCCGTGGTATTGGAATACCCGCTTGATAAACGGCGTTAAAGAAATCAAATAAATATACGAAAGCACGAGCAGCAGTTTAAACGCGCCTTCAATGAGAATTTGCGCGGCATCCCCGGGAAAAAACGGCCTTGCCAGTTCTGCCAGAAAAACGGGAATAAGCGTCATGAAAAATTTGGCAAACAAAAAGGACAAGACGCCGGCAGCAGCCACGCCGAGCACCACGGTTGTTTTTGCGGGGGCTGCTTCCTTCCGTTTTTCGTCTTCTTCCGGGTCAACATCATACCGCTCGCTTGCAAAATTCAAATGCTTTGCTCCGTTTGCGGATGATTCAATGATGGCAATGATCCCACGCAAAAACGGGATTTTTTTCAATTTTTGGATGGACGGGCGCGTCTCTTTTGGCAGATAAAAGAAGTCGATCCGGTTGTTTTTGCGGCGGATGGCAGTGACCGAATGCCGCTTTCCACCGAACATAACCCCTTCCACGACTGCCTGGCCGCCATAAACTGGTTTTGTCAATTTCTTTTCCCCCAAACCTGAACTTCAAATGCTTCTTTCCCGTTTAACCTGAAAACGGAGTGGATTTCCGAAACGATATTCACTCTTATTTTACTAAATCATTTTAAATACGACTAGGGGAAAGACTTGTGGGAAAGATAAGAAAGAAAAGATGCATGCCGTCACATGTGAAGGGGTGGAAAATATGGAAAATGGCAGCAAAGTATTAAAAAACCAGGAGCATTCCATGACCTTTTTTCAAATGGTGCTTGTGACCGGATTTGCGGGCGGGATCATTTGGAGCCTGGTTGCCTATTTATGCTTTTCTTTTCATTTTACGGCGATTGAACCGAATGTCCTGCTTGAACCATTTACAGTAGGATCTTGGCGCAAAATGTGGATCGGAAAAATCGTTTCCATATTGGCATACGGATTGTTTTCTACCGGCTGCGCCCTTGTCTATTATCTTTTCTTTAAAAAATTGAAATCGATGTGGGTCGGCGCGATCTACGGGCTTTGCCTGTGCGCAGCCGTCCTGATTGTGCTGAATCCGATTTTTCCCGGCATGAAACCTTTTCTCAAACTGGATGCCAATACGATCATTACCTGCTGTTGCATTTACATTCTCTACGGGGTGTTTATCGGTTATTCGATTTCTTTTGAGTATGAAAGAAGCCGGGTTTTTAAAAGAAAACTGGAGAGGCAGTCGAACCCGCTCCCATAAATCGAAACGGGCGGGTGCCGGCCGGAAAGTTAAAAAATAGAAATTTTCTTCAATTTATGGTAAAATGGGCACGTTAAATATGGGAAAAAGGTGCTTGAAATGAAAAAATACCTCGTATTAAACGGCCCAAATCTGAATTTGCTCGGGCAAAGGGAACCCGGCATTTACGGGAGAGATTCGCTTAAGGCATTGATGGCGCGCATGGAAGCGGCGGCCCGGAAGCACGGCGTCGCCATCGGTTTTTTTCAATCCAACCATGAAGGCGCCCTGATTGACAAGCTGCACGCTGCCGGGGATGAAGGCTTTGCAGGGATTATTTTCAATCCGGGCGCGTTCACGCATTACAGCTATGCTTTGCGGGACGCGATCAGTGCCATCCGCCTGCCGGTGATTGAAGTACATATTTCGAACATCCATGCCCGCGAGGAATTCCGCCACCATTCTGTAACGGCGGCTGTTGCGCAGGGGCAAATTGCAGGCTTCGGGCTGTACGGCTATGAGCTTGCCCTCATGGCCTTGCTTGAGGCAGAAAAGGGAGAGGAAGAAAGATGTTAAAACTGGAGAAACTGAGAGAAACATTTCCGCAGGCCGGTATTGACGGCTTGCTCATTACAAGCCCGTATAACCGCCGCTATATGTCCAATTTTACGGGGACTACCGGGATTGTCCTTATATCCGGGGAAGCGGCAAAATTTATTACGGACTTCCGCTATGTCGAGCAGGCATCGAAAGAGTGTGAAGGCTACGAAATCGTCCAGCATCAGGGGCCGGTGGAACAGGAAGTGGCCAAACAGGTGGAAGCAATGGGGATCAAACGGCTCGGGTTTGAGCAGGACCATATGAGCTATGCGCTTTTTAAAACGTATGAAGGGCTGCTCGATGCGGAACTGGTCCCGGTTTCCGGCCTTGTTGAAAATTTGCGCTTGATCAAAACAGATGAGGAAATTAAGATATTAAAAGAGGCTGCGGATATTGCGGATGCTGCCTTTAAACATATCCTTGACTTCTTAAAACCGGGCGTCACGGAATTGGAAGTTTCCAATGAACTGGAATTTTTCATGAGGAAATGCGGCGCGACTGCTTCTTCATTTGATACCATTGTCGCATCCGGCCTCCGCTCTGCCATGCCGCACGGGGTGGCGACGGACAAGGTGATCGAAAAAGGCGATTTGGTTACGATGGATTACGGCGCGCTCTATAAAGGCTATTGTTCGGATATTACAAGGACGGTTGCGGTCGGCGAGCCTTCCGGGCAATTGAAGAAAATCTACAATATTGTGCTGGAATCGCAGCTGCTTGCCGTCCAAAACATCAAACCGGGCATGTCCGGTATTGAAGCAGACGCCATTTCCCGCGATTATATCGCCCGGAAAGGTTACGGCGATGCGTTCGGCCATTCCCTTGGGCACGGGATCGGCCTTGAAATCCACGAAGGCCCGAATCTTTCCATGCGCTCGGCCTATACTTTGGAACCGGGCATGGTTGTCACCATCGAACCGGGCATTTATGTGCCGGGTGTCGGCGGCGTCCGGATTGAAGACGATACGGTGATTACCGAAAATTCGAATGAATTGCTGACGCATTCCGCAAAAGAACTGATTATATTATAATAGTTACAGCCCTCAACAGGGGATCGAATGAACATGTAGGAGGAAAAATATGATTTCAGTAAACGATTTTCGCACCGGCTTAACGATTGAAGTGGACGGCGGCATCTGGCGCGTCCTCGATTTCCAGCATGTTAAGCCGGGAAAAGGCGCCGCTTTTGTGCGCTCGAAGCTTCGCAATTTGCGTACCGGCGCTATCCAGGAAAAAACGTTCCGTGCCGGCGAAAAAGTTGAAAGGGCACAGATCGACAACCGGAGAATGCAGTATTTATATGCAAACGGCGACCAGCACGTATTTATGGATACGGAAACGTATGAACAAATCGAGCTGAGCAGCGCCCAAATTAAAGATGAGCTGCAATACTTGCTGGAAAACATGGAAGTGCAAATGATCATGTACCAGGGAGAAACGCTCGGCATTGAACTCCCCAATACGGTCACGCTGACAGTTACCCATACGGAACCGGGGGTAAAGGGCGATACGGCAACAGGCGGGTCCAAACCGGCCACGCTTGAAACCGGCCTGACGGTACAGGTGCCTTTCTTTGTCAATGAAGGCGATAAAGTGATCATCAATACAACGGACGGTTCATACGTGTCCCGTGCCTGATTTCTTTGAAAAAAGCTTGGCGTCCCAAACGGCGCCAAGCTTTTTTGCTTTTCTGGCAAGAGACAGGCAAAAATAAGTTTACATAATCATGTTATAAATAACTTAAACTTTCAGCATCTGCCTCGCTTCCTTGTCATAGTTTTCAAACCCGGCGAATAGATTGTACTATCCATGAACCAAACTGTATGTTTTGAAAGCAGGGATGAAGATGGAAGATTTGCTGGGCATTTTGCCGAAAACCTTATCCAAACAGCTGGAAAAGTTGGGGGACATGCTCGAAGATGTGGAAGAAATCCGCATCCGCGTAAACCGCCCGCTTGAAATTACTTCAAAAGGAATCCCGCATTTTTTGCGCTATACGCCAACGGGGAGCGATGCTGAGCAGCTGATCAACCGGCTTGCGAATTTCTCTTTTTACGCCCTTGAAGAAGAGCTGAAAAAGGGATACGTCACGATCAGCGGCGGGCACCGTGTCGGATTCGCGGGGAAAGTCATTCTTGAAAATGGACAAGTAAAGGCGATCCGCTATTTTTCATCTTTTAATATCCGGATTGCCCGGGAAAAAATCGGGACTGCGGATCCTTATCTTTTCGCCCTTCACAACGGGCGCTGGCTGTCCGCGATGATCATCGGGGCGCCCCAGACCGGAAAAACGACTTTTTTAAGGGATATCGCGCGGCTGATTTCAAGCGGCATCCCGGAACGCGGGATTTCGCCTGCCAAAGTGGGGATTGTCGACGAACGGTCTGAAATTGCCGGCTGCGTCCATGGCATCCCGCAACTCCATTTCGGGCCAAGGGTCGATGTGCTGGATGCCTGTCCGAAAGCGGAAGGGATGATGATGCTGATCCGGTCGATGAGCCCGGATGTCATTGTCGTGGATGAGATCGGCCGCGAAGAAGATGCGGCGGCGATTATGGAGGCGGTAAATGCGGGCATTTCGCTCGTCATGACAACGCACGGGGAAAACTTCCGGGATATCCAAAAACGCCCAATTTTAAAGAAAATCCTCGAATCGTATGCGTTTGACCGCTTTCTCGAACTGTCACGGGGGAGCCGGCCGGGAAGGGTAACAGCGGTCCGCGATGCGGAAGGGAACATCATCCGTACCGGTGAAGGTGTTTCCCGTGCTTAAACTTTTTGGAGCAGCACTGATTGTGCTCGCCACCAGTTTCATCGGCTTTGAGGCAGCAAAACGGTTAAGCGAACGCCCCCGCCAGCTGAGAATTTTTCAAAACGCGCTTCAGGCACTGGAAGTGGAAATCATGTACGGGCATACCCCGCTGCATGAAGCGGCAAGAAAACTATCAGGCCAGCTCCCGGATCCGGCTGCCGCCTTCTTCCGTTCCTTTGCCAGCCAGTTGACCACATTGGAAACAACGGTCAAAGAAGCGTGGGAAAAAAGCCTTGACGGAATTTGGAAACTGACGGCCCTGAAAGAAAACGAGTATGAAGTATTGCGGCAGCTCGGGGAAAACCTGGGCAAACATGACCGCTATACCGAGCAAAAGCAGCTGCTCCTGGCCCTTTCACATTTAGAAAGGGAAGAAAAAGAAGCGCACGAAAGGCAGCTCCGCTATGAAAAAATGGCAAAAAGCCTTGGCGTCCTCACGGGTTTACTGATCGCTATTTTACTGATCTAAAGTCTCACGGATCATATTGGGGGAAAAGCAATGGGCATTGATGTGGACATCATTTTTAAAATTGCCGGGGTCGGGATTGTTGTGGCGTTTCTCCACACGATTCTGGACCAGGTCGGCAAAAAAGAATATGCGCAATGGGTCACGCTTCTCGGTTTTCTTTACATTTTGTTTTTAGTGGCATCCATCGTAGGGGATTTGTTTTCCAAAATCAAAACGGTCTTTCTTTTTCAATAAGCCGGGAAAAAAGGGGGGATTTCCCATTGAAATTTTGCAAATTGCGGGTGTGGCGCTCATCACGACTTTCCTTGCGCTCATATTAAAAGAGCAGAAACCGAATTTTGCCTTTTTGCTGACGCTTTTTGCCGGCTGTTTTATTTTTCTTTTTCTGGTGGACAAGATATACGAAATCATCCACCTGCTGCAAAAAATTGCCCAAAAAGGGAATGTCGACACGATGTATATCGAAACGATCCTGAAAATCATCGGCGTCGCTTATATTGCCGATTTTGCAGCCAATATTACAAAAGATGCCGGTCAGGGGGCACTTGCGGCAAAGGTGGAGCTGGCCGGCAAAATCATTATTTTGACAATGGCCATCCCCATTCTTACCGTGCTGATCGAAACGATTGTCAATCTCGTTCCGCGTGCAGGGAGTTGAGGATATGGGGCACAAAAAAATATGCATCGCACTTTTCATTCTGTTTGCCTTCTGTTTCTTCGCACAGTCGGCATCCGCCGCTTCGGAAAATACGGACAAACAGGAGAATATTTCGGAAAAAATGGTCGATGAACAATTGAATCAATTGGACTTATCAGAACTGAAAAACTACTGGGACGACATTGTCAGCAAATACGGCGGATACTTGCCGGAAAGCCAGAAAGGGAGCCTTATGGATTTTATGAAAGGCGAGAAGCATTTTTCCTTGCAAGCCTGGCTGAAAGGGCTGCTTTCGTATATTTTCCAGGAGCTGCTGATCAACGCAAAACTATTAGGCTCCCTTATCATCCTTACGATTTTAAGCATCCTGCTGGAAAACCTGCATCATTCATTCCAGCAAGGGACGATCAGCAAAATTGCGTACGCGGTTGTTTTCATGGTGCTCGTCATTATTGCCCTGAACAGTTTTCATGTCGCCCTTCAATACGCGCTTGAGGCGATCCGGACAATGAAAGGTTTTATCCTGGCGCTGATGCCGCTCTTGCTGGCTGTGCTTTCCACATCAGGCGGCGCCGGCTCGGCAGCCTTTTTTCACCCGGCCATTATTTTTCTCTCCAGCACAAGCGGCATGCTGGTCGAGATCATCGTGCTGCCGCTTCTGCTGCTTTCAACACTCTTAGGCGTCGTCAGCACCCTCTCGGAACAGCATAAAGCAACACAGCTGGCCGGTCTGTTGCGCAATATCGGGATCGGCATACTCGGCGCTTTTATGGCTGTGTTTTTAGGCGCCTTGTCCGTTCAGGGGACGGCAACGGCGGTGATGGACGGGCTTGCGGTCCGTACCGCAAAATTTGTGACTGGCAATTTTGTCCCGGTTGTCGGGCGGATGCTGACGGATGCCGCCGATACGGTGATCAGCGCTTCCGTCCTTTTGAAAAATACGCTCGGCATTGCCGGGGTTGCCATTGTGCTGCTCATTGCGGCGTTTCCAGCCATCAAAATTTTCTCCATGTCGTTCATGTTCAAGCTTGCTTCCGCCCTTTTGCAGCCGCTCGGCGGGGGGCCGGTCATCAGCTGCCTTGATATCATCAGCAAAAACATGCTGTACGTATTTGCCGCCCTCGCGATTGTGACCATCATGTTTTTTCTCAGCATTACGATCATCGTTACGGCGGGCAATCTTACGATGATGATGCGTTAAGGGGGGAGACCTTGTGGACGTTTTGACAAAATGGGTGCTGAACATCATCATTTTTATCCTTTTGGCGGCCATAACGGACATGCTTCTGCCCGACTCCGGGATGCGGAAATATACAAAGCTTGTGACCGGGCTTTTGCTCATTGCCATTATTGTCACACCGATATTCCGGCTTTTTTCCGCCGATCCTGCCATTTGGATGGAAAAATTGGGGAATTCCGGAATTTCAAGCCCGTCTGCGGAAGAAAATGCGCTTGAAACGAAGAAAAAAGAAATAAATGCCATACAGCAGGAATATACATTACAACAAATGGCTGTCCAACTGAAGCAAGATGCGGAAGGGGAGGTAGAGGAAGCGTTTGGAAAATCAATTTCAAAAATCACGGTCGAGTGGAAAGACGGGGCCAAAAGCGGGGATCTTACCGCTTTAAAAGCTTCGGATGTAAAAAAAGTCCGTGTCTATCTGAAAGCGCAAAACGAAAAAGAAGCTGTTGCTGCCGTTAAACCGGTTGAAATCGGGGCGGATAAACAAACAGAAAAACAAAGCACACGCGAGCAGCAATCGATCATTGCCATGTTGTCGAACCGCTGGAAAATCAATAAAGAAAAAATTGATCTCCGTTTCGAAGGGGGGCTTGAAAACGAAAATGGATCGTAACCAGGGACCGTTCAAAAAACTGAAAGAAAAATGGCTGCCATCTGGCCCGCCTGATAAAAAGAAAAAGCTTGTGCTGTTAACCGTACTACTGATTTCCGGTCTCGGGATGATGTTTATCAATGACCTTTTCGGACATTCAAGCGAAAAAAACGAAGCGCTGACTGCATCTTCACCCGTAAAAACGGCAGGCGGAAAAGGGACAGCCGCATTCGGTGCAGGCACTTCCAAAAAATCAAAATCGATCTCCACGTACGAAAACCAATATGAGAAAGAACTGAAAAGCATTCTGGAACAAATCAAGGGCGTCGGCTCCGTAAACGTACGGGTGAATGTGGCCGCATCAGAAAGCAAAGTGTATGAGAAAAACGCCACCATCCGGAATGAAACAACAACCGAAACAGATAAAAACGGCGGGGAACGGAAAATTGACAGCATTTCAAAGGATGATAAAGTCGTCATTGTCCAAAACGGGGACAAGGAAGTGCCCCTTGTAACGGAAACAAGGAAGCCAGAGATCACAGGGGTGTTAGTCGTTTGTAGCGGCGGCGGCGATGTCTCCATCCAAAAATCGGTAAAAGAAGCTGTTGCAAGCGCCCTTGACATCGCAAGTTACCGTGTTTCCGTCATGCCAAAAAAAGAATGAGGAGGATGGGTATGCTTTTGAAAAAACAAACAGTCTGGCTGTTGACCATGTTAAGCCTTGTTGTGGTTTTGTCCGTGTACTATGTGACGGCGGAACCGAAAACAACGAATCAGGTTACCCGGCAAGAGAAAGAAAAGGAATCGGCGGCAACAAAGGAAAAGGATTCCGGTTCGCAAAAAATCAAACTGACAACAAAGTCTGCCAGTGATGAAGTGTTTGAGACGCTCCGCCTTGAGCGGCAGGATGAAATGAGCAAAAAGCAGGAAGAACTGACCAATAAACTTGCATCGACCGACCTGACGCCGGATGAAAAAAGCAAGGCGATGGATGAAATGAAAAAATTGACGGAGACGGCGAATAAAGAACAGGTTTTAGAAAGCCTGATCAAAGCAAAAGGATATGAGGATGCGCTCGTTCAGGCGGACGGCGATGAAGTGGTCGTAACCGTTAAATCGAAAAAGCATGATAAAGCGGCTGCAAATGAGATTGTCAAGCTTGTGAACCAGGAGTTGGGCAATACGCCAAAACTGGCTGTGGAATTTCAGACAAATTAAGAAAAGCCAGAATAGGGGGCGGTTACAGCCCTTTTTTCTGTGCGGAATAACAAGGGGGCCCCGCTTTTTTGCCGGGCTTTTTTCTATATTTAAAAAATGATTGAAAAATAGATTTGCGCGTGATTTTAAATTTCCGTAAAACGCTTCATTCCTTTTGCTCCAAGCAGGGAAGGGCATTTTTGCAACGTGCCGGAAATCCGTTTTTTATACAAATCATTGAATTTTTGCCTCCGGTTATCGTATGATATGGATAGTTATTCATAAATTGTTAACAATTTTGGAAGCTGAAAAAACGAAGGAGTGTCATATATGCTAAAAGTAGAGGAAATCCAGGCTTTGATCGAGCTTGTGGACCGTTCAAACCTCGATGAATTTGAATTTGAAAATGACGGGACCGTCATCAAAATGAAGAAAAACACCGGCGTTCAAGTCATTGAACGCCCGGTGCGCGAAATGGCCCAGGTTTCCGCACCCCCGCAAATGCCTGCTGAGCCCCGCCAGCTTGCAGAAAACCTGCAGCCTGAAGCCCCGGCGCAAGCAGCCGACGAAAATCTGCATAAAATCGTGTCGCCGATGGTCGGCACCTTTTACCAGGCGGGTTCCCCGGAAGATGAACCGTATGTGCAAATCGGCTCCAAAGTCAGCCCGAATACGGTTGTATGCATGATTGAAGCGATGAAGCTGTTTAACGAAATCGAAGCGGAAGTGGAAGGCGAAATTGTAGATATCCTCGTCAAAGACGGGCAGCTGGTTGAATTTGGCCAGCCGTTATTTTTGGTAAAGACAAAGTAAGGAGCGGACTTTCATGATTAAAAAAGTTTTGATTGCAAACCGGGGCGAAATTGCGGTCCGGATTATTCGTGCCTGCCGCGACCTCGGGATCGAAGCCGTTGCCGTTTATTCGGAAGCGGACAAAAATGCGCTGCATGTCCAGCTTGCCGATGAAGCGTACTGCATCGGCCCGAAAGCATCGAAAGACAGTTATTTAAATTTTGCCAACATCATCAGCGTAGCAACTTTGACAGGCTGTGACGCGATCCATCCCGGTTACGGATTCCTTGCCGAAAATGCCGATTTTGCCGAGCTTTGCCGAGAATGCAATATTGAGTTTATCGGGCCAAGCCCGGAAGCCATTGCGAAAATGGGCGCGAAAGATGTGGCACGCGAAACCATGAAAAAAGCGGGCGTGCCGATTGTCCCGGGTTCGGACGGGCTTGTAAAAGATGCAGAAGAAGCAAAAGTAGTCGCACAAAGAATCGGCTATCCGGTGATTATTAAGGCAACGGCCGGCGGCGGCGGCAAAGGGATCCGCGTGGCCTTGAATGATGAAGAGCTTGTAAAAGGCATCCACATCACCCAGCAGGAAGCCGCGACTGCTTTCGGCAACCCGGGTGTTTACCTTGAAAAATATATTGAAGACTTCCGCCATGTTGAAATCCAGGTCATGGCTGACAAATTCGGCAATGTGATCCACCTGGGCGAACGGGATTGCACCATCCAGCGGCGGCTGCAAAAACTGCTTGAAGAATCCCCGTCCCCGGCGCTATCGAGCGAAATGCGCGAAGAAATGGGGCAGGCTGCCGTGAAAGCGGCAAAAGCTGTTGACTATACGGGGGCCGGCACAATCGAGTTTATTTTCGACCACCGCAACCAGAAGTTTTACTTTATGGAAATGAATACCCGCATCCAGGTGGAACACCCGGTTACAGAAATGGTCACCGGCGTGGATCTCGTCAAAGAACAGATCCTTGTGGCATCCGGTGAACCGTTATCCTTAAAGCAGGATGAGGTCACATGGAGCGGCTGGGCAATCGAATGCCGAATCAATGCCGAAAATCCTGAAAAGAATTTTATGCCGTCTGCGGGCAAAATTAATTTTTATCTGCCGCCGGGCGGGATCGGCATCCGCGTGGAATCGGCCGTATATCCGGGTTACAGCATTCCGCCGTATTATGATTCCATGATTGCCAAGCTCATTGCCTACGGGGCGACGCGCGATGAGGCAATTGCCCGCATGAGGCGCGCGCTCAGCGAATTTGCCGTGGAAGGCGTCCACACAACGATTCCGTTCCATCAGCGCCTCCTCGAGCATGAAGTTTTTGTCGAAGGGGATTTCAACACGAAATTCCTTGAAAAATATGATGTAATGAAATAACGTGTAAATAGAGGAGGTGTTGAAGATGGCAGAAGATAACCAAATGTTGGAGATGCATCATGATGAAGACGGCCTCGGAAAAGTGGAAATTGCCCCTGAGGTGATTGAAGTTATTGCGGGCATTGCTGCTTCCGAAGTCGAGGGGGTTGCCCAAATGCGCGGCAATTTCGCAAGCGGCGTTGTGGAGCGCCTTGGAAGGAAAAACCACGGAAAAGGCGTAAAAGTGGAACTGAATGATGACGGCATTAAAGTCGATGTCTATTGCACCATGAATTTTGGCGTTTCCATTCCGGCAGTTGCCCAGGAAGTCCAGGATAATATCCGCCAGGCTTTGCTCAATATGACAGCCCTGGAAGCGTCTGAAGTGAATATTCATATTGTCGGCATTCAATTTGATACGCAAAAAGCGGAGCCTGAATTTCAGGCGGAAGAGTAAGAGAAAAAGGGTCCGGGCAAAGCGTCCTGGCCTTTTTTTGGTCCTGCCTTTCTGTTACAATAAAAGCATGCGAATTTGAGCTTTTTAAAGGAGTTACTGCCGAATGATGAAAAGAAGAACCGCCCGCGAAAAAGCGCTTCAGGCTTTATTCCAGATGGATATGAATGAAGCGAGCCCGGAGGATGCGATCCGGAATGCGCTGGACGGGCAGGAAAGTGATGATTATCTGGAGAAATTGGTAAACGGAACGGCAACACATCTCGCGAAAATCGACGCCATGGTCAGCCGGCATCTTGAAAATTGGACGCTTGACAGGCTTGCAAAAGTGGAACTCAATATTTTGCGCCTTGCCGCTTACGAACTGATGTATGCGGAAGATGTGCCCGCTAATGTGGCAATCAACGAAGCGCTCGAAATTGCCAAACGGTTTGCAGATGAAAAATCCGCCAAATTTATTAACGGCGTTTTGAATCAAATGAAAGACTCGATTGAATCTAAGTAACGGGGGATGGATAATGGAAGCGGAAATCATTGACGGAAAACAACTGGCCGAAGCACTCAGAAAAGAGATAAAGGCGGAAGTGGAGCAGCTAACGCAACAGGGGATTACCCCGGGGCTTGCCGTCATATTAGTCGGAAACGATCCGGCTTCACGTACATACGTCAAAAACAAAGAAAAAGCGTGCCGCGCGCTCGGGATGAAATCCGTTTTAATCGAGCTTCCCGGGGACGTGCCGGAACAGGCATTGCTCGGACATATTGCAACCTTAAATGAAGATCCTGACATTCATGGGATTCTCGTCCAGCTTCCTTTGCCGCCCCATATCAATGCGCAAAAGATCGTGGAAGCGATCAGCCCAGAGAAAGATGTGGACGGTTTCCATCCGGTAAATATCGGAAGGATGATGACGGGCCAGGACGCTTTTTTGCCTTGCACCCCCCACGGGATTTTAAAGATGGTGAAGTCAAAGGGCATCCGGATCGAAGGAAAGCATGTTGTCGTGATCGGCCGCAGCAATATTGTCGGCAAACCATGCGGCCAGCTGTTCCTCAATGAAAATGCGACCGTCACATACTGCCATTCCAAAACGGCGGATTTAAAATCTTTCACCCGCCAGGCGGATATTTTGGTCAGCGCTGTCGGCAAAGCGAAATTCATCAAAGCGGATTTTGTCAAAGCGGGTGCTGCTGTCATTGATGTCGGGATGAACCGTGACGAGTCCGGGAAGCTGTGCGGGGATGTGGACTTTAATGAAGTAAAGGAAAAAGCTTCCTATATTACTCCTGTCCCGGGCGGCGTAGGGCCAATGACGATTACCATGCTGCTTTCCAATACAGTAAAAGCCGCAAAACGCTTGCGCCGTTAAACAGGCTGCCCTGCCGCCACGGCATTTTTTCCCGGAAAGCCGCTCTTCGTCCGGAAGTGTGCCGGGGGGGCATTTGTGCGGGAAGCAGGCCGCATTAAAAGAAAGCTGACTTCCGGCGGGAAGGCAGCTTTCTTCATGCATGAGAAAGGTGGTGGAAAAAGGCTTTGCAATATTTATCCGTACACACGCTGACAAAATATATCAAACGGAAATTTGACGCGGACCCTTATTTAAACGATATCCATGTAAAAGGGGAAATTTCCAATTTCAAACGGCATTCAAGCGGCCATATGTATTTTACGTTAAAAGATGAAAAAGCGAGGCTGCTTTCGGTCATGTTTGCTTCTGCAAACCGGACATTGAAATTTATGCCGGAAAACGGCATGAAAGTGCTTGCCACAGGGTCCGTATCTGTTTATGAAGCAGGCGGCAGTTACCAGCTGTATGTGAAAAGCATGCAGCCTGACGGAATCGGCGCACTTTATCTTGCTTTTGAACAGCTCAAAGAAAAACTGGAGAAAGAGGGCCTGTTTCAAAACCGCCGACCCATCCCGGCTTACCCAAAAGTCATCGGGGTGATCACATCGCCGACAGGGGCTGCTGTCCGCGATATCATCACCACCATCAGGCGGAGATATCCGGTCGCTGAAATCATTTTACATCCGGCCCTTGTCCAGGGGGAAAATGCTGCCCCTTCGATTGTAAAGGCAATTGAACAGGCAAACCGGATCGGCAGAGCGGATGTGCTGATTGTCGGAAGGGGCGGCGGCTCCATCGAAGAACTGTGGGCTTTTAATGAAGAAATAACGGCCCGGGCGATCTTTGCGTCAAATATCCCGGTGATTTCTGCTGTCGGGCATGAGACGGATTTTACGATCGCCGATTTTGTGGCAGACTTGCGGGCGCCGACGCCGACTGCTGCAGCTGAACTTGCCGTTCCCCATATTGATGACGTGCGGGAAAAAATATTATATTTGCAGACGCGCCTAATACGGAACATGCGGGAGAAAGTGCGCCATGAAAAAAGCCGGCTTGTTTACCTCGAACGGTCGCCCGTTTTTACAAATCCTTACCGGCTCATCCGCCAACAAATGGAGCAAGCCGACCGCCTTACAGACCGCCTGCACAGAGAAGCGGGGCGCTTAATCGGTACAGCGGAGGAACAAACCCGCAATCTGCACGGCCGGCTTTTGCGCAACCGGCCTGAACAGAAACTGCTGCAGGCGCGGCGGAATTTCACAAGCCTAGAAGCAAACCTTGTGAAGCAAATGCAAGCGGTTTTGCGGGAGAAACAGCATCGCTTTGCCAAAAATATTTCCGCCCTTGAAGCGCTGAGCCCGTTGAAAGTAATGGAAAGGGGCTACAGCCTGGCCATGGCGGAAGACGGAACGATTCTGAAAAAAACAAGCCAGGCCAAAACGGGTGACACGATCCGGGTCCGGCTGACGGACGGCGGCCTTTTGTGCACGGTGGATGAAATTGAAAGGGGGAAAGAAAATGGCTGATTCATTAACTTTTGAAGAAGCAATGGTGCAACTGGAAGACATTGTCCGGAAACTGGAAGAAGGGGATGTGCCCCTCGAAGAAGCCATTTCCATTTACAAACAGGGAATGGAGCTATCCAAATTACTCCATGGAAAATTGAAAAATGTAGAGGAACAGCTGGCAAAAATTATGTCTGAAGACGGCGAAGAGCAGGATTTTGAGATCCGGGAGGAGGAATAACCGTGCAGAAGCCTGCGTATGATGTGAAAAAAATTGAAAAACACCTGGCACAATATATCGCGGATCTCCATGCGCCGGCTGTATTAAAAGACGCGATGCATTATTCCCTCCAGGCCGGGGGAAAAAGGATCCGCCCCCTTCTTTTGCTGTCAACCGTATCCGCACTCGGCAAACCGGTTGGGCGGGGCATGCAGACCGCGTGTGCAGTCGAGATGCTCCACACTTATTCCCTGATCCATGATGACCTCCCGGCAATGGACGATGATGATTTGCGGAGAGGAAAGCCGACCAACCATAAAGTATTTGGCGAAGCGGTGGCGATTCTTGCCGGCGACGGCCTTTTGACGTACAGTTTCGGGCTGATTGCCGAAGATCCGGGTTTGGATGACGCTTTGAAGGTAAAACTGATTGCGCTCCTTGCAAAATCTGCGGGCCCGGAAGGCATGGTCGCCGGGCAGGTGGCGGATATGGAAGGCGAGAATAAAACACTGACCCTCGGGGAACTGCAATATATCCATGCCCACAAAACCGGCAAACTGCTTCGTTTCAGCGTGCTTGCCGGCGCGTTGATTGGCGGCGCGTCAACAGAGCAGCTGGAAAAATTCGGGCAATTTGCCGATCATCTCGGCCTCGCTTTTCAAATCCGGGATGACATATTGGATATCGAGGGGGAACAGGAAAAAATCGGCAAGCGGGTCGGCAGCGACGAATCCCGCCATAAAAGTACATATCCGGCTCTTTTAACGCTTGAGGGCGCCAAACAAGAACTCAGGCGCCATGCCCGCCTTGCAAAGCAGTGCCTCGCAGAAACCGGCGCCGAAACTGGCGCCCTAATGGAACTGACGGGGATGATCGAAACGCGGGACCATTAACGGCCGTTCATTTGGCGCAAAACGAACGGCCGGAACGGCAAAACCGGCGGCGTTTGTTTATGAGGTATTTCTTGTCTAAACGCGTTGATTGTTTATAATAGATGTAAGTGATGCCGTACATTGATGAGGAAAGCGAGTGATCCGCATTGGATCTTGAATCGATCAAGGACCCGTCCTTTTTGAAACAAATGGACATCCCCGCATTGAAACAACTGAGCGCGGAAATCCGCCGTTTTTTGATTGAAACACTGTCTGAGACCGGCGGGCATATCGGGCCGAATCTTGGTGTCGTGGAATTGACGCTTGCCCTGCATAAATGCTTTGACAGCCCAAATGATAAAATCCTCTGGGACGTGGGGCACCAGTCGTATGTGCATAAAATTTTAACCGGCCGGGCCGGAGAGTTCGGTTCATTGCGCCAATACCACGGGCTTTCAGGGTTTCCGAAACGGGACGAAAGCATTCATGATGTCTGGGAAACCGGGCACAGTTCCACTTCCTTGTCCGCCGCGATGGGCATGGCGGTCGCCCGCGATTTAAAAGGAGAAAAATCGTATATTGTCCCGGTGATCGGAGACGGCGCGCTGACTGGCGGCATGGCATTTGAAGCGCTCAACCATATCGGCCATGAAAAACGGGATATCATCGTTGTGCTGAATGACAATGAAATGTCGATTGCCCCGAACGTCGGCGCGCTTCACCAGGTGCTCGGCAAACTGCGGACGGCAAATAAATACCGGCGCGCAAAAGATGAACTGGAGTTCCTGCTGAAAAAAATTCCGGCTGTCGGCGGAAAGCTTGCGGCCACTGCGGAACGGCTGAAAGACTCATTGAAGTATTTGCTTGTCTCCGGTATTTTTTTTGAAGAACTCGGTTTCACTTATTTAGGCCCCGTTGACGGCCATCATTTTGAGGCATTGCTCGAAAATATCCAGTATGCGAAAAAGACGAAAGGCCCGGTTCTTTTGCATGTCATTACCAAAAAAGGAAAAGGGTATGAACCGGCCGAGAACGATACGAAAGGCGCCTGGCACGGCACCGGGCAGTATAAAATTGAAACCGGCGATTTTATCAAACCGGCGGATGCCCCTCCTGCCTGGAGCAAACTCGTCAGTGATACCGTCCTTAGCCTTGCAAAGGAAGATGCGCGCATTGTTGCGGTTACGCCTGCGATGACAGTCGGCTCGAAGCTGGAACGGTTCCAGCAGGAGCTCCCCGAGCGGGTATATGATGTCGGGATTGCCGAGCAGCATGCCGCCACTTTTGCTGCGGGGCTTGCAACCCAGGGCATGAAGCCGTTTCTGGCAATTTATTCGACATTCCTGCAGCGGGCGTATGACCAGGTTGTGCACGACATTTGCCGGCAAAACTTAAATGTTTTCATCGGGATCGACAGGGCGGGCCTTGTCGGTGCGGACGGCGAAACCCACCAGGGCGTGTTTGACATTGCTTTTTTGCGCAGCCTGCCCAATATGGTGTTAATGATGCCAAAAGACGAAAATGAAGGCCGGCATATGGTCTATACGGCTTTAAAATACGACAGCGGGCCGATCGCCATGCGGTTTCCACGCGGCAACGGCCTTGGCGTGGCGCTTGATGAAGAACTGAAGGAAATCCCGCTCGGCACATGGGAAGTCCTGAAAGAAGGAAATGACGTGTGCATTCTCACATTCGGGACGACGATCCCGATGGCCATGGAAGCAGCGAAATTTTTGCAAAAGCAAGGGGTATCGGTTAAAGTGGTCAATGCGCGCTTTATCAAACCGCTTGATGAAGCGATGCTCGAATCTGTTTTCAACACCGGGATGCCGGTATTGACCGTAGAAGAGGCCGTGCTTGCCGGCGGATTTGGCAGCGCAGTGCTGGAATTTGCGGGTGACCGCGGCTTCTCTGACCGGATCATTCGCCGCATTGGCATTCCCGACCGCTTTGTCGAGCACGGCAGCGTAAAAGAATTGTGGCAGGAAATTGGGCTGACAAAGGACCGGCTGATTCGGGAAGTCCGGCAGATATTGCCTCAAAAACAGCAAAGAAAGGCTTTATTTTAAATGAAAAAAGAACGGGTGGACGTTCTCCTCGTAGAACGCGGATTAATGGAAACAAGAGAAAAAGCAAAAAGGGCGGTAATGGCGGGGCTTGTCTTTTCAAATGAGACCCGCCTTGATAAACCGGGTGAAAAAATTGCTGCAGATGCGCCGCTCATCATAAAAGGGAAGCCCCTTCCGTACGTTTCACGGGGCGGACTGAAACTGGAAAAAGCGTTGGAAGTGTTCGGCCTTGATGTAAAAGGCAAAATTGTCCTCGATATCGGCGCTTCGACCGGGGGGTTTACCGACTGTGCCCTCCAGCACGGCGCCAAAATGTCTTATGCCCTTGATGTCGGTTATAACCAGCTCGCATGGAAGCTGCGCCAGGACGGGCGGGTCGTTGTTATGGAAAGGACAAATTTCCGCTATGTTACCCCACAGGATTTCACAAAGGGCATTCCGGAATTTGCCTCAATTGACGTGTCCTTTATTTCCCTGTCCCTGATCCTCCCGGTATTAAAAACGCTCCTTGCGCCTGGAAGCGATGTTGTCGCCCTGATTAAGCCGCAGTTTGAAGCGGGGCGCGGGCATGTGGGCAAGAAGGGGATTGTAAAAGATAAAAAGGTCCATCGCGAAGTGATTGAAAAAATCATCCAGCTTGCCTTACGGGAAAACTTTTCGGTGGAAAACCTCTCCTTCTCGCCGATTACAGGCGGGGAAGGAAATATTGAATTTTTAATCCACCTCGTCCAGCCCGCCGGCCAAACAGAAGGCGGCGCCAACCGGTTGCGCGTAACCGTAAAAGATGTGGTGGAAGAAGCCCATGCCGCACTCAGGAAGGGATAATTTGGCAGCCTATTGGATAACCGGTAGGCTGTTTTATAATAAAGGCGTTTCGCACCCGGAAAAAAGCCCGTTTACGGATAAAAGCTGCTTGTACATTTGCCTGTAAATGCGCTAACATACAAGTAGATGCATATTTACAAAAGAGCATCCTTGAGGTGAGGATATGAATAAAGGACAGCGCTTGATCAAAATCAGGGAAGTGATTACCAATTATGATATCGAAACACAGGACGAGCTTGTCGAGCATTTGCGGAATGCCGGCTTTAATGTGACACAGGCCACCATTTCAAGGGATATAAAAGAACTTCATCTTGTCAAAGTGCCGCTCAATAACGGCAGGTACAAATACAGCCTGCCTGCCGACCAGCGCTTTAACCCGATGCAGAAACTGAAACGGGCGATGACGGATGCGTTCGTCAGCATTGATACAGCCGGGCACCTGATCGTGTTGAAAACGTTGCCCGGCAACGCGCATGCAATCGGCGCTTTGATTGATATTCTGGATTGGGAAGAAATTATCGGCACCTTGTGCGGGGATGATACATGTTTGATCATTTGCAAAAATCACGATGAGACCGAAACGGTTTCGCAACGTTTTTTGGACTTGCTGTAGAAAGTGGTGATGTTTGATTGCTGCAGGAATTATCGATTAAAAATTTTGCCATTATTGATGCGCTAACCCTCTCATTTGAAGCCGGGCTGACTGTCCTGACAGGGGAGACCGGTGCCGGCAAATCGATTATTATCGATGCGATCCAGCTTTTAACAGGCGGGAGAGGGTCATCGGAGTTTGTCCGGCACGGGGAAAACCGTGCTGAGATTGAGGGTTTATTTCTGGTCGAAGACGGCCATCCGTGTATGGAGCGCGCCCGCGAATTCGGCATTGAGATTGAGGAAGGCATGGTGATTTTGCGGCGCGATATATCGAAAACAGGGAAAAGCGTCTGCCGCATCAACGGAAAACTTGTGACGATTTCGGTGCTGCGCGAAATCGGGTCGACTTTAATTGATATCCACAGCCAGCACGAAACGCAGGAACTGCTGAACGAAACGTACCATCTGCCGCTGCTTGACCAGTACGGGCAAAGCGAGATCGAAACGGCCCTCCTTGATTACGAAAAATTATATAAAAAATACGAAGCCGTTTACGGGCGGTTAAAAAGAATGAATGAAAACGACCAGCAGCTTGCCCAGCGCCTTGACCTCATCCAGTTCCAGCATGAGGAAATCCAAAACGCAGGGCTGAGGCTGCATGAAGACGAGGAATTAGCGGAAGAAAAACGAAAACTCGTCAATTTTGAACGGCTGTTTGAATCATTGAACGCGGGGTATGAAGCGCTTGCCGGGGAACAGCACGGCCTCGACTGGCTCAGCCTTGCCATGAGCCATCTTGAAACCGCGGCCGAAGTGGATGGCGGGCTCTCTGACATTTTGGAATCCGTCCAAAGTTGTTTTTATACGCTCGAAGACATGTCCCGCTCGATCCGTTCCCGGCTTGACGGGCTTGAATTTGACCCGGAACGGCTTAACGTGATTGAAGCGCGGCTGAATGAGATTAACCAGTTAAAACGAAAATACGGCAGCACGATCGAAGAAATTCTGGAATACGGGTCCAAAATTGAAGAAGAAATTGAATCGATCGTAAACCGCGACCATCATGTAGAGCTTTTGCAAAAAGAATTGCAGACGGTAAAACGCGATCTTTATTTGGAAGCCAAGCAGCTCAGCGATTTGCGCAAAAAATGGGCGGAAAAGCTGACTGAAAATATCCATTCCGAATTAAAGCAGCTGTATATGGATAAAACAAAGTTTGAAGTCCGTTTTCTTGCCGCTGCTGATGATTATTATGAGGCGGATGACATTCCGTTTAGGCGCGACGGGCTCGATCAGGTTGAATTTTACATTTCCACCAACCCGGGCGAACCGTCTAAACCGCTCGCAAAAACTGCTTCGGGCGGGGAATTGTCGCGGATTATGCTGGCATTGAAAACGATTTTTTCCCGGCACCAGGGGATCACTTCCGTCATTTTCGACGAAGTGGATACCGGCGTAAGCGGCCGCGTAGCACAGGCGATTGCGGAAAAAATTTACCATATCTCGGTCCATTCGCAAGTCCTTTGCATTACCCATCTGCCGCAGGTTGCCGCCATGGCGGACACGCATCTGCTGATCATGAAAGAAACCGAAAAGGGGAGAACGCGGACAAAAGTGAAGCCTTTGGAGCAGGAAGAAAAAATTAAAGAAATCGGCCGCATGATTTCAGGTGTTGAAATGACAGAACTGACAAGACAGCATGCGAAAGAGCTCCTCGAACTGGCCGAAGCGATAAAATAAGGGTCCGGTCCGCCTATTTGGAAAAATGGTGGAGCCGGACCCTTTCTATCCAGATTGGGCAGCATTTTTCCCGCAGGCACTGTTATATTTAAAACGCTTCAAGGCTAAATTAAAATCATAGCCAAAACAAACAAAGGCTAAACAAACAGGGTGAACCGGAAGCGAGGAGAGTGGAATGTTTGAACTTTGAAAAAATAAGGAAGCTGACAGGCGGATTTCTCCTTGTTTCACTTTTATTATGCGTTTTTTCGCAGCCTTTTCAACAATATCTTCACTTTCCGAAGCAAGTTCGCTTATTGGAAGGCCAGCAAACCGAGCTTTCTAAATCCGCTGCTGCCGCCGTAATGGCAAGCGGAAACAGCGCGGAAATTCATGCGCATCAACATACGGTTTCCATAAAAGGGAAGTCAGCCGGGAAGGAAGAAATGTTTCTTGAACTGGCAGGCATCCCGATCAAAAAAACGAAAGTAGAAGTGCATCCAAATATTAAGATGATTCCCGGCGGCCAGTCGATTGGCGTAAAGCTGAATACGCTCGGCGTCCTTATCGTCGGCCATCACCTTGTGCAGACGGACAAAGGGAAGTTTTCTCCCGGTGAACAGGCCGGAATCGAAGTTGGGGACATGATCCTTGAATTGAACGGGAAAAAAATCGAAAATATGTCCGATATTGCACCGATTGTCCAGCAGGCAGGGGAAAAAGGAAAACCGCTCGAGACTGTCATTAAAAGGGATGGACAAACCATCCGGAAAACGATAAAGCCGTTAAAAGATAAAAACGGGCAGTCGTATAAACTCGGGCTTTATATACGGGATTCGGCTGCGGGAATCGGCACGATGACGTTTATCGATCCGAAAACGAAAAAATATGGCGCCCTCGGACATGTCATATCCGACATGGATACAAAAAAACCGATCGTCGTCGAAAAAGGCAGGATTGTCAATTCAGTCGTAACGTCGATTGAAAAAGGCAAAAACGGAAGCCCGGGAGAAAAATTGGCGCGTTTTACCGAAGAAGGTCAAATCGGCAATATAACGAAAAACAGCCCGTTCGGCATTTTTGGACAGCTGGATCCGGACGCAAAAGACAGCACATACGCAAAACCGATGCCGATCGCACTGTCAGACCAGGTAAAGACAGGTCCGGCAAAAATTTTAACGGTTGTGGACGGGAAAAAAGTGGAAGCCTATTCGATTAAAATTGTCAGCTCCATTCCGCAAAAATTTCCGGCAACAAAAGGGATGGTCATCAAAATTACCGACCCGGAATTGCTGAAAAAAACGGGTGGCATTGTCCAGGGAATGAGCGGGAGCCCGATCATCCAGAACGGGCGGCTTGTCGGTGCAGTAACGCATGTGTTTGTCAACGACCCGACATCCGGATACGGCGTCCATATCGAATGGATGCTCCATGAGGCAGGCATTTACGGAGGGGGCAGGTCCCCTTCCGCTTTTAAAGAATAATGCACTTATCTATCATTATAATGCGTGAGGACGTTTTGTCCGGGCGATTTACGGCATCCCGGTTTTCAACAAAAAATAATAAATAAAAAAGCAGGAAATTTTCCGCCATTGTCGAAACTTATTCTTGTACAGAGATATGGCTATTTTTTTGAGGAGGACAGTGGCAGTGAAAAAAATCAGAGTGTTTATTGTAGACGACAACCGTGAACTTGTTCGATTGTTAGAAGATTATATATCCCAGCAGGAAGACATGGAAATTTGCGGAACGGCCTACAGCGGGACGGAATGCCTTGAACGGTTAAAAGAGGCGGACCCCGATATTTTGCTTTTGGATATTATTATGCCACATCTGGACGGGCTCGGCGTGCTCGAGAAACTGAAAGAATCGGCTTATTCCCGGATGCCGAACGTCATCATGCTGACGGCTTTCGGCCAGGAAGATGTGACGAAAAAAGCGGTGGAACTGGGCGCATCCTATTTTGTGCTGAAACCGTTTGATATGGACATGCTTGTTTCGCAAATCCGGCAGACAAGCAAAAAAGGCTCCGTGCTGAAATCATCGCCCGGCTTAGCAGCTTCCAAAGCGGAATCAAAGCCTGTCAATCTCGATGCAAGCATTACGAGCATTATCCATGAAATCGGCGTGCCGGCCCATATTAAAGGCTATATGTATTTACGCGAAGCGATTGCAATGGTGTACAATGATATTGAATTGCTCGGCTCGATTACAAAAGTGTTATACCCCGAAATTGCAAAGAAATACAATACCACTGCCAGCCGTGTTGAGCGCGCCATCCGCCATGCGATAGAAGTGGCATGGAGCAGGGGAAATATCGAATCCATTTCCTCCTTATTCGGTTATACGGTTTCCATGACCAAAGCAAAGCCGACAAACTCCGAGTTCATTGCCATGGTCGCTGATAAACTCCGCCTCGAACACAAAGCTTCCTGAAAGGAAAGGGAAAGGGGCCGGTGCAGTGAGTTGTACCGGCCGGATCCCGTGCGCAAAAGGTTACGCTTTTCTTGTTCGGGGAATATATAATGATGAACGAAATAAACAAAGGATGTGTATCGAGTGACGTTTATTTTTGCCCATCGGGGATCGGCAGGCACACGTCCGGAGAACACAATGGAAGCTTTTTTTGAAGCGGAAAAGGCCGGAGCGGACGGGATTGAACTGGATATTCAGTTGTCAAAAGACGGCGAACTGGTCGTCATTCATGATGAAACGGTCAATCGCACGACAAAAGGCAAAGGGTATGTGAAAGATTTAACGTTTGCTGAACTGCAGTCGCTGGATGTGATTGACCGGTTCGAAACCGGCAAGCCGCTAAGCATCCCGGCACTTGAAGAAGTTTTTGAATGGCTCGCCCAAAACCAGCTTCTCTGCAATATTGAACTGAAGACGGCAAAAGTGGATTATCCGCTGATCGAGGAAAAAGCTGTTTCGTTAATCCGGGCATACCATTTGGAAGAAAGGGTCATTTTTTCTTCCTTTAACCACTATTCCATCATTCAATGCCACCGTCTGGCACCTGAAGTGGAGATTGCCCCGCTGTATTCGGAGGTGATGTTTATGCCATGGGTCTACGCGAAATCGATCCGGGCAAAAGCGATCCATCCGCGTCTTTTGACAACGGCCGACTGGATCATCCGCGCCACCATGAACCACGGTATTGCAGTCAGGCCGTATACAGTGAATAAAACGAAAGATATGAGAAGGCTGTTTAAAATCGGTTGCACGGCAATCATCACGGATTTCCCGGAAATCGCGGTACAGGAAAGAAAAGCAGAACGGGATAAAGCATCCGGGCAATAGCCGGATGCTTTATTTTGATGGTTTGCTGAAACGTTTCTGTACCTTTTGGCGCTTTCTGTCCCGGTGCAGAATAAATCCGGCAATAAAGGCAATGCCGCCGGCAGAGAACAAAAGCCCGGCCAGAAACTGGAGCGTCAGCGAAGAAAACGGGCGGTCTGGAATCCCAAAAACCATATCCCGCATCCATTTGATCCCGTAAGCGGCGGCGATGACCGGCACCGCCAATACAAAAAGTGCCACCAGCCTGCCCATTCCGGCCCCCCTTTAAACCGTTTCCACCATTATAACACCCGGGTTTGGGCGCAGGCAATGCAGCCCATTGTAAATGTAAGCCCTTTCAAATAAAATAAAATAGCGGAGACCAGCACGAAAAGGGGGAGCAGCGATGCAAAATGTTTTAATCGTTGGCGGGGGGAAAGGCGGAAAAGCGATTTTAAAAATATTGTCCGAAAGCGCACGGTTCCGTGTGGCCGGCATCGTTGATCTCAATCCGCAGGCGGAGGGGATCCGGCTTGCCAAAAACATGGGCGTTCAAACCGGTAACAACTGGCGCGTTTTTTCAGGCCCCCATGTCGATATTATCATTGAGGTAACCGGGGATGAGCAAGTTTTTCATGAAATCGTTGCAGCGTGCACGGGCCGGATCGTCATTCCCGGCAGTGTCGCCTATTTAATTGCGAAATTGCTGGAGGAAAAAAGAAGCCTTAATCCGAAAGCTGGAAAGTGAAACAAAAAAACATGCGCTCATCCTTCAGTCGACGGCGGAAGGGATGACGGTGATTGACAAAAACGGCAGGATCATCTAAAGCAAGGAGCGGCCGACATACCCGAAAAAGGTAGCCTCGATGAAATGCTGTCCGCTTTTGAAAAGCAGCTGATCCAAAAAGCGCTCGAAGAAAATGTCGGAAACAAAACGAATACGGCAAAACAGCTTGGCATTTCACTGAGAAGCCTGTACTATAAATTGGAAAAATACCGGCTTGCAAAAATCAGCATGCAATAATTTGCATATTCGTGCAAAAAGTAGCAAACTGGTAAACGGAAGTTTATTTTTTTAAGCCCCGCTCTTTTCGCCATTTCTGCATGAAAAGCGGAAACAGGAAAACAATGTGAAAGTGGCATTCTTTTTGCATTTTCAACAGTGAAGGCTGACCCGTGATCCCGGAAAAAGCGGTGTGCCGTTTTAAAAAGAGGCATCGGGATGTCCGTTTTACAGCCGCAAAAATGCCGGTTCAGCCTTCTGACAGCTTTGCTTGCGGAAAAGGAGGAAATCCATTGGAAATTTTTGATTATATGCGAAAATACGATTATGAACAACTGCTGTTTTGCCATGATGACGCATCCGGATTAAAAGCGGTGATCGCCATACACGATACAACGCTCGGGCCGGCGCTCGGGGGCACGAGAATGTGGACTTACGCAACGGAAGAAGCCGCCATTGAAGATGCATTGCGGCTTGCACGGGGGATGACGTATAAAAACGCTGCCGCCGGGCTCAATCTTGGCGGAGGGAAAGCCGTCATCATCGGTGATCCGCGCAAAGACAAAAATGAAGAAATGTTCCGGGCGTTCGGCCGGTTCATCCAGGGGCTCGGGGGACGCTATATTACAGCTGAAGATGTCGGCACCACTGTTGAAGATATGGATGTCATCCATGAGGAAACCGATTTTGTGACAGGCGTTTCACAAACGTACGGTTCATCCGGGAATCCTTCGCCTGTCACGGCGTACGGCTGCTATGTCGGCATGAAAGCCGCGGCAAAAGAAGCATTCGGAAGTGATTCGCTTGAGGGGAAAACCGTAGCCGTCCAGGGTGTCGGCCATGTTGCATTTGAACTGTGCCGCTATTTGCACGAAGAAGGCGCCCGCCTTATTGTGACCGATATTTCAACGGAGGCGGTAAAACGGGCTGTTGAGGCTTTCGGGGCAAAAGCAGTGGACCCGGCTGACATTTACGCCCAGGACTGTGATATTTTTGCCCCATGCGCGCTCGGGGCCATTTTGAATGATGAAACGCTTCCGCAGCTGAAAGCAAAAGTGATTGCGGGGTCTGCAAATAATCAGTTGAAAGAACCGAAGCACGGCGACCGGCTGCATGAAATGGGCATTCTTTATGCGCCCGATTATGTCATCAATGCCGGCGGGGTGATCAATGTAGCTGACGAACTGTACGGTTACAACCGGGAAAGAGCGATGAAAAAAGTCGAGCAAGTCTACTATAATGTACAGAAAGTGATCGACATTTCAAAACGCGACGGGATCCCGTCCTATTTGGCGGCAGACCGGATGGCGGAAGAACGGATTGCAAAAGTTTCCCGCGCACGTTCACAGTTTTTGCCGCACAATAAACATGTGCTCGAAAAAAGGCTTCCGCGGTAATGCAAGTGAAGGAGGAACAACATTGGCAAAAGAATACGATGTCGTTGTTTTGGGCGGCGGAACAGGCGGCTATGTGGCCGCCATCCGCGCAGCAAAAAACGGGCTGAAAACAGCAATTGTAGAAAAATCAAAACTTGGCGGTACCTGCCTCCATAAAGGCTGCATTCCGACAAAAACCCTGTTAAGAAGCGCGGAAGTATACCGGCTGGTCCGAAAAAGCGCCGATTTCGGCGTGGATGTCCGCGATGCCGCCTTGAATTTTGCAAAAATCCGGGAACGGAAAAACGCAGTTGTGGCGCAATTGCACCGCGGCGTCCAATCCTTGATGAAAAAAGGGAAAATTGATGTGTATGAAGGCACCGGGAGAATCCTTGGCCCCTCCATTTTTTCGCCGGTAGCAGGAACGGTTTCAATAGAGGGCGCGGGTGCGGATAATGAGATGCTCCTCCCGAAAAATTTAATCATTGCGACCGGCTCGCGCCCGCGGGTTCTTCCCGGGTTTGCCGTCGACGGGGAATATGTGATGACGTCTGACGAAGCGCTTGAAATGGAAGAACTCCCCGCATCGATCCTGATTGCAGGCGGAGGGGCGATCGGTGTGGAATGGGCATCGATGCTTGCCGATTTTGGCGTAAAGGTGACGGTCATTGAAGCTTCCCCGCGCCTTTTGCCGGGAGAGGACAGCGACATTTCAAAAGAAATTACGCGCCTTTTGAAGAAAAAAGGGGTTGCCGTATTCACCGGTACCGCGTTCAACGCATCCTCCCTCCAGACAGGGGGCAAAAAGGTGCGGGTCGGTACGGAAGACGGAAAGACGTTTGAAGCAGATAAGCTTTTATTATCGGTCGGCCGGCTGGCCAACACGGAAAATATCGGCCTTGAAAATACGGATATTGAAATCAAAAACGGCGTCATTAAGGTCAATGAAGTTTACCAGACAAAAGAATCCCATATTTATGCGATCGGGGACTGCATCGGCGGGTTGCAGCTTGCCCATGCAGCAGCAAGGGAAGGCATCATTGCGGCGGACCACATCGCCGAAAAAAGCGTGGACCCGCTTGATGACACCATGGTGCCGAAATGTGTGTATTCCAATCCTGAAATTGCCAGCGTCGGCCTGACGGAAGAGAAAGCAAAAGAAGAAGGATATGATGTAAAAATCGGCCGGTTTTCGTTCCAGGCAGTCGGCAAAGCGCTTGTCTACGGGGAAACGGACGGCTTTGTCAAAATCGTGGCAGACGCAAAAAACGACGATCTGCTAGGCGTACATATCATCGGGCCGCATGCAACAGACATGATTTCAGAAGCCGGGCTTGCACGCGTTTTGGATGCGGCGCCGTGGGAGGTGGCAATGAGTATCCATCCGCACCCGACGCTAAGCGAAGCGATCGGGGAGGCGGCACTCGCAGTAGACGGGCTTGAAATCCATGCGTAGCTTTTGGATAAGGAGTGAAGACAATGAATGAAAATCGGCATAAAAGTTTAGGTTTAAGCGACCGGGAAGTATTGGAAATGTACGAAACGATGCTACTTGCACGCAAGGTGGATGAACGGATGTGGCTATTAAACCGGTCCGGCAAAATTCCGTTTGTCGTATCCTGTCAGGGCCAGGAAGCAGCCCAGGTCGGCGCTGCTTTTGCGCTTGACAGGACAAAAGATTATGTATTGCCGTATTACCGCGATCTCGGGGTTGTGCTCGCTTTTGGCATGACCGCGCGCGACATTATGCTTTCCGGGTTTGCCAAAGCGGAAGACCCGAATTCGGGCGGCCGGCAAATGCCGGGCCATTACGGACAGAAGAAAAACAGAATCGTCACCCAGTCCTCCCCTGTAACGACACAGGTACCGCATGCGGCCGGAATTGCGCTCGCAGGCAAAATGGAGAAAAAGGATTTTGTTACGTTTGTCACTTTCGGGGAAGGATCATCCAACCAGGGCGATTTCCATGAAGGGGTGAATTTTGCCGCGGTCCACAAGCTGCCGGTCATTTTCATGTGCGAAAATAACCAGTATGCCATCAGTGTCCCGATTGAAAAGCAGCTCGGGAACCCGCGCGTTTCCGACCGGGCGATCGGTTATGGCATGCCGGGTGTGACGGTTGACGGAAACGATCCGCTCGCTGTTTATGAAGTGGTTAAAGAAGCGGCGGACCGTGCCCGGCGCGGGGAAGGGCCGACTTTAATCGAAACGCTTGTTTACCGCTTTACACCGCACTCTTCCGATGATGATGACCGCTACCGTGCGCAGGAAGAAGTGAAGACGGCAAAAGAAAAAGATCCGGTTGTTTTATTTAGCCGGTACTTAAAAGAGGCGGGCCTTCTTGACGGGGAAAAAGAAAAAGAAATCGATGCGCGCGTCATGCAAACCGTCAATGAGGCAACCGATTACGCCGAAAAAGCGCCGTATGCCAAACCGGAAGATACGCTCCGGTTTGTTTACGGGGAGTAAGGAGGAGAACGATGGCTGTCATTTCATACATTGACGCAATTACAAAAGCATTGCGGGAAGAAATGGAACGGGACGAAAAAGTATTTGTGCTCGGCGAAGATGTTGGAAAAAAAGGCGGGGTATTTAAGGCGACGGCCGGATTATACGAGCAGTTCGGCGCTGAAAGAGTCATCGATACGCCGCTCGCTGAATCGGCGATTGCTGGGGTCGGCGTAGGGGCTGCGATGTACGGGATGCGGCCGGTTGCCGAGATCCAGTTTGCCGATTTTATTTTGCCGGCTGTCAATCAGATTATTTCGGAAGCGGCGAAAATCCGCTACCGTACCAATAATGACTGGCAATGCCCGCTTGTCGTGCGTGCACCGTACGGAGGCGGCGTCCACGGGGCGCTGTACCACTCCCAGTCGCTTGAATCGGTGTTTGCAAATCAGCCGGGGTTGAAGATTGTCATGCCGTCCACCCCCTATGACGTAAAAGGGTTGCTGAAAGCCGCAATCCGGGACGATGATCCGGTTCTCTTTTTCGAACATAAGCGCGCGTACCGCCTGATTAAAGGCGAAGTGCCGGATGACGATTATGTGCTCCCGATCGGCAAGGCCGAAGTGAAAAGGGAAGGAACGGATATTACGGTGATCACGTATGGGCTTTGCGTCCATTTTGCCCTCCAGGCTGCGGAAAAGCTTAGAGAAGACGGGATCGAAGCACATATTCTCGATTTGCGCACCGTTTATCCGCTCGACAAAGAAGCAATCATCGAGGCAGCTGCCAAAACAGGGAAAGTGCTGCTGGTCACGGAAGACAATAAAGAAGGAAGCATTATCGGCGAAGTTGCTGCGATCATTGCGGAAAACTGCCTGTTTGACCTGGACGCCCCGATCATGCGCCTGGCCGGGCCGGATGTTCCGGCGATGCCGTATGCGCCGTCGATGGAAAAATATTTTATGGTCAATCCCGAAAAAGTCGAAAAAGCAATGCGGGAACTGGCCGAATTTTAGAATTGCAGGATAGGAGGGTGCCAATTGGCGATAGAAAACATTACGATGCCGCAGCTCGGGGAAAGTGTGACGGAAGGGACCATCAGCAAGTGGCTTGTATCCCCGGGCGATCATGTCCATAAATACGATCCGCTTTGTGAAGTATTAACAGACAAAGTCAATGCCGAAGTGCCTTCTTCGTTTGAAGGGGAAATCGTGGAACTGATCGCTTCGGAAGACGAAACCGTTGCTGTCGGGGAAGTCATTTGCACGGTCAAAACCGGATCAAGTGAAACAATTGCCCGGCCTGAAGCGGAACCGGGCCTGGATCCGGATGCTGCGGTGCCGGAGCCGGAAGCGGAAAAAGGGAAAAAAATCCGCTATTCCCCGGCCGTTTTAAAACTGTCCCAGGAATACGGCATTGACTTGAACCGGGTCAAAGGAACGGGAAGGGAAGGCCGGATTACGCGCAAAGACCTGTTGAAAATCATTGAAAGCAGGGGGAATGAGGCAGAACCGGCACCTTCAAAACCGGAACCGGCAAAACCCGCACCTTCAAAACCGGAACCTGCCCGGCATACGCCGCCTGCTTCCCGGCCTCTGCCTGTACGGGAAGCTGCAGAAGAAGATACGGTGATTCCTGTTACCGGCGTGCGTAAAGCGATCGCGAACAATATGGCACGCAGCAAACAGGAAATTCCGCATGCGTGGATGATGGTCGAAGCGGACGTTACGAACCTTGTCCGCTACCGGGAGGCCGTAAAAGAAGAGTTTAAGCGGCGCGAAGGCTTTAACCTGACATACTTTGCCTTTTTTGTCAAAGCCGTTGCCCAGGCGCTGAAAGAGTATCCTGCGCTCAATTCCAGATGGGCCGGGGATGCCATTATCCAGAAACATGATGTCAACATCTCGATCGCCGTTGCCGCCGAAGACAGGTTGTACGTGCCGGTCATAAAGCATGCCGATGAAAAATCGATCAAAGGCATTGCCCATGAAATTGCTGTGCTGGCGCAAAAAGCCCGCGCCGGGAAACTTGCCCCGGAAGACATGGAAGGCGGCACCTTTACCGTCAATAATACCGGGTCATTCGGTTCGGTGCAGTCGATGGGGATTATCAACTATCCGCAGGCTGCCATCCTCCAGGTCGAGTCGATTGTCAAACGCCCTGTCATCATGGAAGAGGGAATGTTTGCGGCGCGCGATATCGTGAACCTTTGCCTGTCGATTGACCACCGCATTTTGGACGGACTCGTCTCCGGCCGCTTCTTAAAGCGCGTCAAAGAGATTTTAGAGGCGGTCACACCGGAAACGGCACCGCTCTATTAATGAAATGCCCGCTGATGAAGCGGGTTTTTCTATGTTGGAAATGTGGCGATTTATCAAAACTGATTGTTTTTGAACGATTTTAATTGATTTTTACTGTTTTTGAAGGTAAAATAACGACCGGATGCACCGCTTGCAATCATGCAGTGGGGGAACGATTGCCATCAAAAAGGGGAATACTAAAAATGATCTCCAAAGCAAAGGTTGTGTAAAAAATGATTTATACGGTAACACTGAATCCGTCTGTTGACTACATCGTACAGGTGGAACATTTTGAGCTTGGCGGATTGAACCGTTCCGTGATGGACACCAAGTTTCCGGGCGGAAAAGGCATCAACGTCTCGCGCGTCATGAAAAGGCTGGGCGTTGATTCCACGGCACTCGGTTTTCTCGGCGGTTTTACCGGCAGCTACATTGAAAATTTTCTTAAAGCGGAAGGTATTTTAACAGATTTTGTCCAAGTTTCAGGCGACACGCGGATCAATATAAAATTAAAATCCGGTGTGGAAACGGAAATCAACGGAATGGGGCCCTCTATTTCGGAAGCTGAGCTGGACCGGCTGCTTGCCAAAATCGACAGCCTGGACAAAGAGGATGCCATTTTGTTTTCCGGCAGCATCCCAAGTTCCCTCCCGCCATCCATTTATGCCGGCCTCATTCAAAAATGCCGTGAAAAGCAAATCCGCGTGATTGCAGATGTTTCCGGCGAATCGCTCGGCCATGTCATCAAAACGGGCCCGTTTTTGATCAAACCGAACCATCATGAAATCGGCGAAATTTTCGGCGTGAAAGTCGAAACGCCCGAAGAAGCGAAACAATACGGCAGCCGCCTGCTTGACATGGGCGTTGAAAATGTGATCGTTTCGATGGCGGAAAAAGGCGCGCTCTTTTTGAACAAGGAAGTATCCTATTTTGCGCAAGCACCGAAAGGGAAGGTGAAAAATTCTGCCGGCGCCGGCGATTCGGTTGTGGCCGGGTTTATAAGCGGGATGGCAAAAGGGAAATCGTACAAAGAATCGTTTGCGCTTGGGGTTGCCTGCGGTTCTGCGACGGCATTTTCCATGGAACTTTGCACAAAGCAAGAAGCAGAATCGCTTCTCGGACAGGTCCATGTCCAATCTTTATAAAACGGAAACCGGGATGCCCCGGTTTTTTTGCATAAAAAAGGGATAGCGCATGAGGCGCCATCCAAAGCATCTAGGGAGTTTAGGGGTATGGATCTAGATGTACTGTCATTTTACCCGGTTTTTTGGAAAAATAAACGCTTTCCGGCTATTTTTTTCGTTTTCATGCGTAAAATAAGAGAAAAGTGGCGGCTGCAAACAGAATGTTTGAAAAGCAGCGTGAAAACCTGTTATGATTAGCTTTAAAGTAGAATGAAAGGATGAGTGGCATGTCTGTCAATTTTAATCTTTATATGAACGATGTCGTGCGCATGTCCCGTGAAGAGGCAGTAGAAGCCGGCTACCGGGAACTGAGGACGCCGGAAGAAGTGGACGAAGCGTTTTCCAAAAAAGGGACGACACTTGTTTTGGTCAACTCTGTGTGCGGCTGCGCAGGGGGCATTGCACGGCCGGCTGCGGCGCACGCCATCCATTATGATAAGCGCCCGGACCAGCTTGTAACCGTCTTTGCTGGCCAGGATAAAGAAGCAACGGCAAGGGCACGCAGCTATTTCACCGGTTATCCGCCGTCCTCCCCATCTTTCGCACTTTTAAAAGACGGCAAAATTGTGAAAATGATTGAACGGCACCAGATCGAAGGGCATGACCCAGCGGCTGTCGTGGCTGAGCTGCAGGCAATGTTTGAAGAATACTGTGAAGAACTGTAATGCGGGAAGCCTTCTCCTTCCTTTCTGGAAAGGGGAAGGCTTTTTTTTTTAACAGGGGCGGTGTCCCGGGTGTATAAGCGCACTTTCCGTATGCATGAACCGGCATGCGGGATGCATACTAAAGAAAAACACCACTAGCAGGTGAATGGCTTATGCATATATGGGTAGCATGGATGCTTGTTTTCGGGTTATCGGTATGGCCGGCGGACGGGCACGTTGCCCCGGGAGACCCGCTCATTATTGTCAATAAAACAACAAACCGGCTTGCCTGGATCCGCGGCGGGAAAATCCGGCTCGAAACGCCGGTTGCGACTGGGAAAACAAATGACCTGACGCCGGAAGGTTTTTTTACGGTCAAAGTCAAGGCGAAAAATCCTTATTACCGGAAAAAGAATATTCCCGGCGGCGACCCGCGCAATCCGCTCGGCTCGCGCTGGATCGGTTTTGATGCGCGCGGCACGGACGGCCGGATTTACGGCCTGCACGGCACAAACAATCCTTCTTCAATCGGCCGGTATATTTCAAACGGCTGCATCCGCCTGCCGAAAGCGGCGCTCGAAAAGCTGTACGAAGAAGTGCCGGTTGGAACAAAAATTTACATCATCCGGTCAAACCGGCCGATGACCGAACTGGCGAAGGCAAAAGGCGCCATTTAAAAAAGGAACGCATACCCCGTTCCTTTTTTAAAACAGCATGGAAAGGCCGGAAAGCACTGTTCCTGCCAGCATGGCAATGAGCATTAAGTACACCACAATTTTCTGCGTTTTTTTCGACAAAGCGGACTTCACCTCTTAATCGGACGGTAATCATTTTTATTCTAGCCTGAAGGTATGTGTAAAATTTTACTCGAAGGGGCAAATGAGTGGAAAAAAATGGGAAGACACTCTATCATCTAAATGTACACCTTGAATGAAC